>CAZSOF010000022.1:7152-18497 GCA_964607685.1 uncultured Acidimicrobiaceae bacterium
GAGCCCTCGACCTCGACCATGCACACCCGACAGGCGTTGGCCGGGGTGATGGTGGGCCCGTAGCAGAGGGTGGGAAGGTCGACACCGGCCTCCCTGCACGCGGTGAGGATGGTCGACCCGTGGGAAACGGTCATCTCCTCACCGTTGATCGTCGCGGTGACCGTGGTCACCGGGCTCTCCGTCATGGTCATCCCGGCACTCCAGTCAGTCCCAGCCGCATGGCGGACTGCACTGCCGACGCCGCCGTCTGCCCCAATCCGCATATCGACGCGTCGGTCATGACCAGGGCCAGGTCAGTGAGACGCGTCCTCTCTTCCTCCATGCTTCCCAGGGCCTGGCCTGAGGCAAGACGGGCCAATGCCTCTTCTTGACGAACGGTACCGATGCGACACGGCACACATTGCCCGCAGGACTCGTCCCTGAAGAATTGGGCTATGCGACGCAGCACTTCGCCGAAGTCGGCCCGGTCGTCGAAACATATGATTGCTCCCGAGCCCAGGGTGGCCCCTGCCTCCCGGGTGTCTTCGAAGGTGAGTGGCAGATCGAGAGCCGAGGGATCTACGAAGACCCCGGCGGCGCCGCCCATGAGAACCGCACCCAGGTCTCTGCCATCCTTCACCCCGCCCGCCAGCACCACGAGCTCGCCGAGCGTGGTGCCGAAGGGCGCCTCATAGACCCCGGGTTTGGTCACGGCACCGGACACACAGAACAGCTTGGGCCCGGTGGACTGGGGAGTACCGGTCTGCGCGAAGGCCTCGCCGCCTCTTGCCACGACCTCCATTGCAGCCAGCAGGGTCTCGATGTTGTTGATGCCGGTTGGTCTGCCGAACACACCGGATTCGGTGGGGAACGGGGGCTTCTGACGTGGCTCACCTCGATGACCCTCTATAGACGCGAAGAGTGCGGTCTCTTCCCCGCATATGTAGGCCCCCGCTCCCCTCCGCACCTCGAGCTCAAAGCCATCCCCCAATAGACGGGCGTCCTCGGCCTGGGCGATGGCACCTCTCAGCCTCCTCTCGGCCGTCGGGTACTCACCGCGGACATAGATGTAACCGTGCGAGGCACCGGTGGTGAACCCGTAGATGGCCATGGCCTCGACTACTGCAAAGGGATCGCCTTCCATCAGCAGACGATCCTTGAAGGTCCCCGGCTCCGATTCGTCACCATTGGCGATCACATACTTCTGCTCGCCAGCGGCCCGCAGCACGCCTTCCCACTTGATCCCGATGGGAAACGCCGCCCCGCCACGACCCTTGAGACCTGAAGCCTTGAGCTCGGCGATCACGGCGTCGGGACCCATATCGTGCGCCCTGGGCAATGTCTGGAAACCGCCTGCCCCGAGGTAGTCATCGAGTGACGTGGGATCGGTGACACCGATCCTCCGCAGAAGTGTCAGGTCGTCACGATCCTGATGGATCATTCCCTGAGGCAGCTCATCGAACCTGAGTTGAGCGACGGTCGAGGCCTCGACCGGGGCCGCGTTCCCGTAGCCGGTGCCCGGCCGGTGATACATGGCGGCGGGGGCTCGATCGCACTGACCGAGACAAGGGCTGCGCTCGTATTCGGTGTTGGCGGCGTCGAGGGCCGCACAGAGGTCCTCTGCCCCATATTGGGCGCAAACGATGTCGTCGCATACGTGGATCCTGGCGCCACCCGACTGATCGGTCTTGAACAGCGCGTAGAAGGTGGCGACCCCGTAGGCCTCGGCGGGTGGCACCGTCAGCCGGTCGGATATGTAGCCGAGGGCACCCCTGCTCACCGATCCTGTGGCGTCCTGGACCGCATGAAGGGCGGGCAACAAGAGGTGTCGTCGGGCACGAGCAGCATGACCGCCGAAGACGACTCGCCCGTTGAACTCGTCCGACGGCCCCAGCAGGTCGTCTACGGCCCGACGCTCGGCCTCGGTCGGCCTTTCGAGCATGGAGCGCAGGTCCATCAGGGGCTGCTGGCGCCGATTGGCTCGACGCGAATTGCGGTTGCCTTGAACTCGGCCGTCCCCGATTTGGGGTCCCAGGCGTCGACGGTGAGCACATTCACGTCGGTGTCATCGGGGAAGTGGACGGACATGAACGCCAGACCGGGCCGCAGCGAGCGATCGAAGCGCACCGGCGCCTCCAGACTCCCCCGCCGTGAGGTCACTCTCACCCGATCCCCCTCATTCACGCCCAGCTGTGCACCATCCTCCGGGGACAGGTCGAGGACCCCGGGAATCCGGCGTGGTGACGAGTAGCGACCACTCTGCACTCCGGTGTTGTATGAGTCGAGACGACGCCCAGTGGTGAGACGAGTCGGGTATTCGTCGGACAACTCGTCGACGGGGGCCGCGTACTCGACGGCGTGGAAGGGGGCCTTTCGGGTGGTCACCGGACGGTCCCACAGCCTGGCATGAAGGAACAGCTCGCCGTCGGAGGACTCATCCGGGCATGGCCACTGGATGCCACCCATCGCCTCCAGTCGCTCATATGACATGCCCCCGTGCAGGGGTGACACAGCCCTCAGCTCGTCCCAGGCCTCCTCCGGTGTGGGCGTCGGGAAGTCGTGACCCATGGCCCGGGCCAGGAGGCTGAGGATCTCGATGTCGGTCTTGGCCTCACCGGGCGGGTCCACCGCCTTGCGCACCCGTTGCACACGACGCTCGCTCGAGGTGAAGGTCCCTTCCGACTCGCCCCAGCCGGCGGCAGGGAAGACGACATCGGCGAGCTCGGCGGTTGCGGTGAGAAAGATGTCCTGGGCGACCATGAACTCGAGCCGATCGAGGCGTTCCCTCATCTTCTTGGCGTCTGCCTCGGACTGGAGCGGGTTCTCCCCCAGGACGAACAGGCACCTGAGGACCCCCTCGTCCATGGCCTCGTGCATCCGACTGATGTGCCACCCGGCCTCGGGTGGAATCATGCAGCCCCAGATGGTCTCGCATCTCTCCCGAAGCTCGGGATCCTCGACGTCCTGGAAACCGGGGAGCTTGTTGGGAAGAGCACCCATGTCCCCACCACCCTGGACGTTGTTCTGGCCCCGGATCGGCACCAGACCGGACCCGTAGCGCCCCACATGACCGGTGAGCAATGCCAGGTTGATCAGAGCCAGGACGTTGTCGGTGGCGTTGTGGTGCTCGGTGATCCCCAGTGTCCAACACAGCTGTGCGGTTTGGGCACTGCCATAGTCGTTGGCGAGTTTCTCGATCGCGATGGCCGGGACACCGGTGATCCTCTCGGCCCGATCGAGCGTGTATTCGTCGACGCACGCGGCGTATGCGTCGAAACCCTCGGTGGCCTCTCGAATGAACTCGGTGTTGTGCAGGTCCCGGCGGATGATCTCCCGGGCGACGGCGTTGGCCAATGGGATATCGGATCCGACATCGATCCCCAGCCATACGTCCGCCCAGGCCGCAGTGGAGGTTCGCCGGGGATCGACGGCATACATCCGAGCCCCATTCCTAATGCCCTTGAGGACGTGGTGGAAGAAGATGGGATGCGCCTCACGTGCGTTCGATCCCCACATGAGGATGAGTTCGGTCTCCTCGATCTCCTGATACGAGCTGGTGCCGCCGCCCGCTCCGAACACTGCCGCCAGACCGGCGACTGAGGGAGCGTGTCAGGTGCGATTGCAGCTATCGATGTTGTTGGAGGCCATCACCATCCGGGCCCATTTCTGGGCGATGTAGTTGACCTCGTTGGCCGCCTTCGAGCAGCTGAACATCCCGAACGACTCACCCTGATATCGACTGAGACCGGCCGCTGCGGTGGCGATCGCCTCGTCCCAGCCAACCGGAGTCAGCTCGCCGTCCTGGCGAACCAGCGGTCGGGTCAGCCGCGCATAGTCGCGTTTCACACTTCACCTCCCTTCGTGATCGACGTTGCCATCGAGGGTACATGAGTGTGATGTCACCGCCGCGACGACCGATTTCGAGCCTTCCCCTCGGCGGCGAGCGCCGTCAGTACGGGCTATCGACACCGTCCATGGCCACATAGACACTCTTGCGCTGGGTGTAGTGCTCGATCGCAGCCAGGCTGTTCTCGCGCCCGATACCCGACTGCTTGTATCCCCCGAACGGCATCTCGATCGGGGTCAGGTTGTAGGTGTTCACCCAGACGATCCCGGCTTGCAACGCGGCCACCACCCGGTGGGCGCGCTCGAGGTCCCTGGTGAAGACGCCTGCCGCCAATCCGTATTCGGTCTCGTTGGCACGGCTCACGACCTCCTCCTCGGTGTCGAAGGTCAGCACGGTCATGACCGGGCCGAATATCTCATCGCGGACAATCGCCATGTCGTCCGAGCACCCGTCGAAGATCGCCGGCTCGACGAAGAACCCGGCATCCATGCCATCACGCGTCACTCGTTTCCCACCGGTCACCAGCTGGGCCCCGGCGGCTAGACCGGATTCGACGTAGTGGAGCACCTTGGACATGTGGTCTCGGGAGATCAGCGCACCGACGTGGGTAGCGGGGTCGAGAGGGTCTCCGATCATCATCTTCTCGGTTCGGCCCCGAAGCCGGGATATGAAGTCCCCGTGTACGGCACTATCCACGAACACACGTGTGCCGTTGGAGCACACCTCGCCCTGGGTGTAGAAGTTGCCCAACAATGCGGCGGACACGGCGTCGTCGATGTCGGCGTCGGCGAACACGATGAGCGGCGACTTGCCACCGAGCTCCAGCGTGACATGCTTCAGGGTCGAGGCGGCAGCGGCCATGACCTTCTTCCCGGTGCTCACCTCGCCGGTCAGCGAAACCTTCCTCACCCCCGCGTGCGCTGTCAGCATCTCCCCCACCCGGTGGTCACCGTTGACCACATTGAACACCCCTGGGGGCAAACCCGCCTCGGTGTAGATCTCAGCGAGGTGCAGCGCCGTCACCGGGGTCAGCTCTGCCGGCTTGAAGACCATCGAGTTGCCACACGCCAGTGCTGGGGCCGACTTCCAGGAGGCGATCTGGATGGGGTAATTCCAAGCTCCGATCCCGGCGCACACACCCAGCGGCTCTCGACGGGTGAACGCAAACGACTTCCCGAGATCGAAGTGCTCGCCGTGAATGGTCGGCGCCAGCCCGGCGAAATACTCCAGGCACTCGGCCGCCGATATCACATCCACGGTCGAGGCCTCCGAGATCGGCTTTCCGGTGTCGAGGACCTCGAGACGCGCCAGCTCGTCATTGCGTTGGCGGAGAATCGAAGCTGCCCTGTTGAGGACACGCCCCCGATCGGCTGCGGGCCAGGCCGACCACTCCTCGAACCCGGTCTGGGCCGATGCGACGGCTCGATCGACGTCGGCAGCCGAGGCCTGGGTCACCCGGGCCACGACTTCTCCATTCGCCGGGTTGATGGAGTCGAACATCTCCCCGGACATGGCATCGACCCGCTCGCCATCGAGAAACATTCCAATATCGAGCATCAGCGTTTGTCACCATACGGGACAAACAGGATGCGGGGCCGGAACCGGCCCCGCATCCTGTGTCGGTTATCGAGGGTCTAGGACAGCCAGGCCCTCCACGTGTCCTCGTGGTCGGTGACCCACTTCTCGGCTACGGCAACCGGGTCGTCACCGTCGATCTCGACCGGCGGCAGCATCTCCAGCTGGTCCTCGGTCGTGATGGTGAACGCCTGGAGGAAAGCGTGGACATCGGGAGCCTTCTCCTCCAGCATCCCCGACGCAGCCTTGAAGATGGGGTCCTCGGGGTAGTCACAATCGACGCCACCGTCTCCAGCCGCTGCGCTGGCCCCGCACTCCTCCGTGTATTCCGGCAACAGCACATTCACCAGGTCGTACTTGGCCACCGCGGCGGTCGGGGTCCACCAGTAGAGGAGGATCGGCTCCTCCGCCGCTACCCGGGCGTCGATCTCGGCGACGGTGGCCGGCTCCGAGCCGGAGAACACCACCTCGAAGGGAAGGTCCAGGTTGGCGATGATCTGCTCGTCATACTGGGAGTAGGAGGGGTCGGTGCCGAGGAAGCGGCCAAGATCACCGGTCTCCGCAGTGGCGAACTCGGTGGCCACCGCCGGATCGGCATAGCCCTCCCATGTGGCCAGATCGGGGTTCTCGTCGACCACGTAACTGGGAACGAACCAGCCGATCTTGCCCACTGCTCCCAAGAGACCCATGTCGACCACCGAGCCCTCGTCGAAGTAGGTCTGCTCGGCGTCGGTGATTCCCGATGGCCAGATCTCGAGAACGGCGTCGAGGGTGCCATCGGCCATGCCGGTGAACATGGCGTCGTTCTCGTTCACCTCGACCGTCTCCACCGGGTAACCGAGCTCGTTCTCGATGATGTTGGCGGCAACTTCGACGTTGAGCCTGGACGCGGTCCAGGGGTTGACGATCAGGTTGATCGTCGGCTTGTCCTCGTCGGCACCTTCAGAGTCGGCACCTCCAGAGTCGTCTCCACCGCAGGCCGCCAAAACCATGGCGAGAGCCGCGGTCATGAGCAAGAGTTTTCTCATTATCTGTCTCTCCTTTTCGGGGGTCATAGGCGAAACCAGAACCCCGGCTGGCTAAGTTACCAGCCATGCTGGAGGAGCGCCCGAGGTGCCTGGAGATCCAGGATGTCTGGAAAGTGTTCGGGTCCAAGCCGATCCGGGCCATGGAGGCATCCGAGGCAGGCAGCAGTCGCGCTGAGGTGTTGGAGGAGACAGGCTGCACGATCGCGGTGCGCGACGTCTCGTTCGACGTGGCGCGTGGCGAAACGTTCGTGGTCATGGGTCTCTCCGGTTCCGGCAAGTCCACGCTGATCCGATGCGTATCCCGACTCACCGACGTGACCCGGGGCTCGGTGGTTCTCGACGGCGAGGAGCTCACCACGATGACAGAGGCCGGCCTGCGGACGGTGCGACGTGAGAAGTTGTCGATGGTCTTTCAACACTTCGGGCTGCTGCCACACCGTCAGGTCATCGACAACGTGGCCTACGGCCTCGAGGTGCAGGGGATGGACAAGAGCGACCGCCACGCCAGAGCGATGGACGTCCTGGAGGTGGTCGGGCTCGAGGGCTGGGAGAATCACTATCCCCAGCAGCTCTCGGGAGGTATGCAACAGCGGGTCGGCCTGGCGAGGGCACTTGCCGTCGACCCGGAGCTCCTGTTCTTCGACGAGCCCTTCTCCGCGCTCGATCCGCTGATTCGGCGGGACATGCAAGATGAGCTGTTGCGGATCCAGGAGGAGATGCAACGAACCATCGTCTTCATCACCCACGACTTCGCGGAGGCCATCAAGCTGGGTGATCGCATAGCCATCATGAAAGACGGCGGCTTCGACCAGGTCGGCACCGCAGCCGAGTTGATAACCAGTCCCGCCACCGACTACGTGACCGAGTTCACGAAGGACATCCCGAAGGCCAAGGTGCTGCGAGCCCAGGACGTGATGTATCCCGCCGATGGCGCCAGCAGCCGGGGGAGCGTGCCCGCCGAGGAGACAATCGAGGCCATTCTCCCCCAACTGTTGGTGGACTCGGCCCCGGTGGCGGTTGTGGATCCGGCCGGCAACCGGATCGGAGTGGTGGACCGGGACGCGGTGGCATCGGTGTTGGGCCATGACGGCTGAAGCCCCGCCGGTAGCCACCGGGATATCGACCGCGGGTCTTCGCCGATTTGTCCCCTGGCTGGTGTTGATCGGTGGAGTGCTGGCCCTCCAGGGGTTGTTCACCTCGGGAGACGGGTTCCCGGCGGTTCTCGATACCTTCATCTCCGATCCTGTGGACGCAATGGGGGACTGGATCAGATCCAACCGGAGGTCGCATCCCCTGTTCATCGGGTTCTTCACCCCTCTCACCAGCGCCATAGACGCCGTGATCACCGGGTTCGAGTCCTTTCTGCTCTGGCTCCCCTGGTATGTGGTGGTGGCCGCTGCCTTCCTCATCCCGGCCAGGGTCAAGAACTGGAAACAGGGTGCAGTGGCGGCAGGAGCCTTGCTCTACACGGGGCTCATCGGTCTCTGGGAGCCCACCATGGAGACCTTGGCTCTCATGTCGACTGCGGTTCTGATCGCAGTGTTGGTAGGCGTGCCGCTTGGTTTGTGGGCGGCGCTCAAGCCGGCAGTGGAACGTGTGCTCCGCCCCATCCTCGATGCGATGCAGACCGTGCCCGCCTTCGTCTACTTCCTGCCGCTGATCGGATTCTTCGGCGTGGGTGCGGTCAACGCCACCGTGGCGACGGTGATCTACGCCCTGGCACCCGTCGTTCGCCTGACCACATTGGGCGTGCGTCAGGTGCCGGCGCAGACCGTCGAGGCTTCCCGTGTCTTTGGTTCCACGACCCGTCAGACGATGTTCAAGGTCCAGGTGCCGATGGCGCTGCCCACGATTCTCACCGGCCTCACCCAGACGATCATGATGGCCCTGGGGATCGTCGTGTTGGCCGCCCTCATCGGGGCAGGTGGTCTGGGAGAGAACGTGTTCCAGAGCCTCTCCCAGCGACGCACAGGCAGGGGCATCGCCGCCGGGCTGGCGATCGTCGCCGTGGCGATGGTGTTGGAGAGGGTGTGGCGAAGCGTGGCCAACCTCGATCCGACGCAACGAGTCGGCCGTCCAGCCCGTCTCGTCGCGATCGGTGTGCTGGTGGTCGCCGCGATCGTCGGCCGAGCCACCGGTTTGATCGAGTTTCCCGACGTGTGGGGGCTCAGCAGCTTCGACCCCATCGACAGCATCGTGGTCTGGGCCCGGGACAACCTCTCGTGGATCACCAGGCCTTTCAACGACTTCATCGTGGGAGGAATCATCGTCCCGGTGCGCGACTTCCTCACCGACAACCTGGCCTGGCCGGTGTTGATCTTCGTCACCGGCTGGTTCTGCTGGCGCGTCAAGGGGTGGGGGCTGGCGCTCTTCGGTGCCAGCTCCGTGGCCGTGATCGGCCTGATCGGGATGTGGGAGCTCTCCATCGACACTCTGGTTCAGGTCATGGCGGCCACCATCATCGCGGTGCTGATTGCGATCCCGGTTGGGATCTGGGCGGGCCGGATACCCCGGGTGGAGACGGCTCTCGGGCCGCTGCTGGATGCACTCCAGACCATTCCCTCGTTGGTGTACATCATCCCGGTGGTGATCCTGTTCACGGTAGGGGTGGTGCCGGGGATCATCGCCTCGGTCCTCTATGCCATCGTCCCCGGGATCAGGATCACGGCTCTGGGGATTCGCCAGGTCCCCGAGGAGACCGTGGAAGCGTCGAAGACATTCGGCGCCACTCCGCGCCAGACCCTGCTGGGGGTGCGTATCCCGCTGGCAGGAACCACGATCATGGCGGCCATCAACCAGGTGATCATGATGGTCCTCGCCATGGTCATCATCGCCGGGTTCGTCGGTGGTGGCGCCCTCGGGTTCGAGACGATCCGGGCACTCACCAGGAGCCTGTTCGGGCTGGGGGCCGAGGTGGGGTTGGCGTTGGTGCTCATGGCCATGGTCCTCGACCGGTACACCCAGGCATGGGGGATGCGTCTCCAGCCACCAAGCGGTATCTGACAGTTCGCAGCGTCTAGGAAGTGGCTGTGGTCCCGTCGGACCGGTACCAGTCGAGGTGCTGGGGCGGCAGCGGGTCGTCGCCCAGGATCGAATCGGCGGCTCGCTCGGCGACCATCATCACCGGTGCGTATATGTTGCCGTTGGTGATGCTGGGCATGACGGAGGCATCGACCACCCGCAAGCCGGACACACCATGAACTCGAAAGGAGGCGGGGTCGACCACGGCCATGTCGTCATTCCCCATCCTGGCCGTACAGGAAGGATGGAGCGCGGTCTCCGCGTCTCGCGCCACCCAGTCCAGGATCTCTGCGTCCGTTGCCACCTCCGGGCCCGGAGACACCTCGCCATCGCTGTACGGCTCGAACGCCGGCTGATCGAGGATTCTCCGAGCAAGGCCAACCGCCTCGACCCACTCCTGCCGGTCCTTCTCGGTGGAGAGATAGTTGAACCTGAGGGCCGGTTTGACACCTGGATCGGGGGAGGAGATCTTCACCGATCCCACGGCGTCCGACAGCATCGGGCCCACATGGACCTGGTAGCCGTGACCCCTGGCCGGAACCGAGCCGTCATATCGGATGGCGAGCGGCAGAAAGTGGACCATCAGGTTGGGCCGGTCGACCGAGTCGTTGGAGCGCACGAAACCCCCGGCCTCGAAGTGATTCGACACCCCCGGCCCTCTCCGAAACAGCCACTGCATCCCAATCCACGGCCGTCGCCACCAAGCGAGGTAGGGCTGAAGCGACACCGACTCCTTGCAGGCGTGCTGGACGTAGACCTCCAGGTGGTCCTGGAGGTTCTCGCCCACGCCGGGCACATCGGCGACGACGTCGATTCCGACCTGGCGCAGCTCCTCGGCATCTCCGATGCCGCTCAGCTGGAGCAGCTGCGGTGTGTTGATCGCTCCCCCACACAGGATGATCTCCGCCCCCTCCACCCTCCGGGTGCGATCGGACCTGCGATACTCAACTCCTGTGGCGGCGCTCCCGTTCCAGACCACCCTGGTTGCCAGGGCGCGGGTGACGACATCCAGGTTGGGTCGACTCATGACCGGGTGGAGATATGCCCTCGCGGCCGACAAGCGTCGACCCCGAAACCTGTTGGCGTCAAAGGCGGCGAACCCGTCCTGCTGGTAGCCGTTGACATCGTCGGTCAGCGGGTAGCCGGCCTGTTGCACCGCCTGGAAGAAGGCTCGGAACAGGGGTGACTCCGCCGGCCCGCGAGTCAGCACCAGTGGCCCCTCGCCGCCCCGGTAGTCATCGGCGCCGGCCAGTGTGGTCTCCATCCGCTTGAAGTAGGGGAGACAGTTGGCATAACCCCATTCCTCCATGCCCGGTCGCTCCGCCCAGGCCTCGTAATCACCCGGATTCCCCCTCTGGAAGATCATGCCGTTGATACTCGATGAGCCTCCGAGGACCTTTCCCCTTGCGTGGTAGATCCTCCGCCCACCCATGAACGGCTCCGGCTCCGATTCGTATTGCCAGTCGTAGAACCGATTGCCGATGGGGAACGCCAGGGCAGCCGGCATGTGAATGAACACGTCCCACCAGTAGTCGGGGCGACCCGCTTCCATGACCAAAACGGTGGTGCCCGGGTCGGCGGACAGCTTGTTGGCCAGTACACATCCCGCGGAGCCACCGCCGACTATGACGAAGTCGTAGCGATCTCTCATTACGGGGAGGTCAGGACTCCTCGAAGACGATCAGGTTTCGGGCCACTGCCCCGGTCTTCATCTGCTCGAAGCCCTCGTTTATCGACTCGATCGCCATGCGCCGACTGACCATGTCATCGATGTTGAGCCGGCCGTCCAGGTACATCTGCACATACCGCGGCACATCGATGCGAAAGCGATTGGACCCCATGTTCGACCCCTGGAGACGCTTCTCGTCGATCAATTGATGACCCTGGATCTTGAC
>CAZSOF010000023.1:0-15272 GCA_964607685.1 uncultured Acidimicrobiaceae bacterium
AAAAGAACCAACCCAACCCACAGAAACCAGTCAAACCAGACGGTGTGACAGATTTCACCGAAACGGGACGATCCGAGGAGAAACTTGAAAGAACTGTGGGGGAGTCATCACTGCCGCGTGCTTCAGATCACCGTGGAGAGCCCACGAGCTCAGCCCCCTGGACTGGCTCAGGCCGGCCGTGGCCAGATCGTCTTGAGACCAGACCGGGTTCACGCTCGGGATCGGCCTGCAGTTCGGGGTCAGGACGCCCCTTTGCCCGGTATTCTGGTCCCAGGAGCGGGTCCAAATTCTCTGTGGGTTGATCGTCCCCGACCTGCCTTCGACCCGGAAGGAGAGTGACGTGCCCAAGACAGTATTGGGTAGATGGGCTGGTTGGTTGTTGGTTTCGAACCTCATTCTGTTCACGCTGCTCATCGTCGCATACAACACGGACACTCTTGGCGTATTCGGGCAGCGCACTGCAGGCGGCTTGGCTTTGTGGATCGTCACGGCGATCTCAGTTGTCGGCACGCTCGTCACCGGCGTGGCGAGCTGGCTGAGATTCGAAGACAACTCGGCGGTGGTGGTCGTGGCTGCTGTCTTCGCGCTTCTGGCGGCCATGGTCCTCTCGTTCGGAGCTATTCCCGAGAACTGAGGCTGCATCGGGGATGGCCCTCGGTGTCTCGATCTTCTCTTCGTCAGGCGGCTATTGCCAGCCAGAGAGTGCGACCCAAGGCGGCGCCCTCCAACCCGTCCCGAGCAGTCCGCGAATCTGTCACCGACCGTTCCTACGATCGTCGAGGTGAAGATCCTGCACACGTCCGACTGGCATGTCGGCCGGAGAATCGGGGGCCGCGACCGCTCCGAGGAGCACCGTGAGGTGCTTGGCGAGATCGTCGAGATAGCTGCCGACCACGAGGTCGAACTCACGCTGGTTGCAGGCGACGTGTTCGACACCTCGTCACCGCCTCCCGTCGCCGAGGAGATCGTATGGAGGACCTTGCTCGATCTCTCCCAGATCTCGCCCGTCCTGGTCGTCGCGGGGAATCACGACAGCTCCGCCCGGCTCGACGCGGTGGCGCCTCTGGCGGAGATGGGGCGGATCTCTGTGGTCGGCGCCCCGGCCAAGCCGGAGGAAGGCGGGTTGATCCACCTCGAAGACATAGGTCTCAAGGCGGCATTGCTCCCGTTCGTCTCTCAACGCGGCATCGTCAAAGTCGAGGACCTGATGGAGTCCGATCCCGACCAACATGCGGGTGAGTACCAGGACAGGCTGAAGAGGGTCATCTCCGCCCTGACCGAGGGCATGGCGGAGGAGACCATCAACTTATTGGTGAGCCATCTCACCGTCTTCGGCGCCGAAACGGGAGGTGGGGAGCGCCGGGCCCACATCTTCGGCTATGCCGTTCCTGCCAGTGTCTTCCCCGGCCATCTCAGCTATGTGGCACTGGGGCACCTTCATCGTCAGCAGAAGGTGCCCCATGCCGGACAGGTGTGGTACTCGGGGTCGCCCCTGCAACTCGACTTCGGTGAGGTCGACGACAGGAAAGGCGTTCTCCTGGTCGAGGCGGAGGCGGGCAAGCCGGCCAAGGTGACGACCATCCCCCTCACCGGGGGCCGTCGCCTGATGACGATCCGGGGGACACTCGCCGAGGTGGTCGCCCGCGCCGGGGAGACCGGCGACGCCTATGTGAAGGTGATCCTGGCCGAGAAGGGACGCGTGGGGCTGGCCGACGAGGTGAGAGCAGCGATCCCCAATGCGGTGGACGTCATACTCGATGGCGGTGACGACCGGCCCAAACCCGAGTTTGAGGAGCGGGAGACACTGGTTCCGGCCGATGCCTTCCACACGTACCTCGTCGAGAACGACCAGGACGACCAGCGAGTGGAGGCTCTCTTTGCCGAACTGCTCGACGAGGCCATGCTGTGAGACCCCTCAGCATCACCCTGGAGGGCTTCTCCGCCTACCGACGGAAACAGGGCATTACCTTGGAGAACGTCGAGTTCTTCTCCCTCTCCGGGCCCACGGGCTCGGGAAAGTCGAGCCTCATCGACGCCATGATCTTCGCTCTCTACGGTCGTGTCCCCAGGCTCGGGGCGCGGGCGGTGGCTCCCGCTATCACCGCCGGGGCGGATCGAGCCCGGGTCATGCTCGAGTTCGAGGTGGGCGAGGAGGCCTATGTCGTGTCCCGGGTGGCGGAGCGCACCGACTCCGGAGCCTCGGTGCGGGAGGCACGACTGGAGCGAGCGGACGGGACACCCCTGGCCAGTGGCACCGCTGAGGTCACGCGTGAGGTCGAAGCTCTGCTCCGATTGCGGTTTGACGATTTCACCAAGACCGTGGTCCTTCCCCAGGGGGAGTTTGCCCGGTTCCTGAACTCGGGGAGTGCCGAGCGACGTGAACTGCTTCGCGACCTGCTCGGTCTGGAGGTCTATTCACGTGTCCGGGAGCTGGCCACGATTCGCAAGTCGGTGGCGGCCGAACGGGCCCATTCGGCGCGTACCCAGATCGAATCACTCGACCTTCCCGACGAGGATGTGCTCGCCGTCGCCAGAGCACGGTTGGAGAACCTGGATGAGGTTGCCGATTCGATCGGTGATCGGATGGAGGCGCTGGAGAAGGCCGAGGCCCAACTTGGAGACCGTGAGAGGGGTCTGGAACGCATCGACGATGCCCGAAGCCGGCTCCGGGACATGGAAGCGCCGGCTCATCTCGAGCAGATGGACCAGCGGGTGGTGGCCACCCGTGAGGCGGAGTCGCTGGCCGACAAAGTTCTCCGCGGGCAAATCGAGGAGATCGCCCGGCTCGACTCGTGTCTCGAGGCCCTTCCCTCCCAGGAGACGATCGATGCAACGCGTCAGACACATTCGAGGCTGTCCGATCTGGAAGCACGGATGGCATCACTCGATATCGATGCCGCCGGCGTCCGGGTGGCGAGGGCCGAGGCCTCCGTCGCCGGTGCCGAGCAAGAACGGGCCGATGCCAAACGAGCGGTCGAGAGCTCTCGGGTGCTCCATGCCGCCCACGCCGTGAAGGCGGCACTCGTCGTCGGGGAGCCCTGTCCGGTGTGTGACCAGGAGGTGGCCACGATTCCCGACACCGCGGTGCCACAGGAGCTGGTAGACGTCGACGAGCGTCTTCAAATCGCCGAAACCAGGCTGGCCGACATCCGGTCGGATTTGGAAGCCGCCCGGGTGTCTCGGAGCGAGCTGGAGGCGCGACGCTCCGAGATGGCGTCGCAATTGGGGTCCCTGATCGAGAGTCTGGAGAAGTCGGCCTCTCTGGACGAGTTGCTGGAGGCGGAACGGAAACGAGACGAGGCGACCAAGGCTCTGGACGCGGCACGGGCCGAGCTAGCCGACCTGGAGACCGCTCACTCCCACGCTCGCCGAGCACACGAAGAGGCATCGGAGGCGGTCCGCTCCGTGGGGAGGGTGCTGATGGCGGCTCGGGAGCAGATCGCCGACCTCAAGCCTCCGCTATCCGAGAGCGACGACCCGACGGTGCAGTGGAAAGAGCTCCTCAGCTGGCGTGACCAGAGACTCGATGGCCTGGCGAGCGAGAGGATCACTTCTGTTGCTGAGGTGGACCGTCAGCGTGGCGAGGTGGCGGACATACATGCCGGCCTGGTCCGGGTTTTGACCGGGGCCGGGGTGCCTGTGGAACAGCCATACGCCGTCCAGGTGGCTCGTGAGAGAGAGATCGCCCGTCAGCGGGTCTCCACGATGGAAGATGTGGTGAGGCGCGTTGATTCGCTCCAGGAGCGGTTGAAGACGGCTTCCGAGGATGAGGCGGTGGCCGGAGCCCTGGTTAATCATCTCAAAGCCAACGGCTTCGAGCGTTGGCTGATGGCGGGGGCCATCACCCGGCTGGTCAGCGGAGCCAATGAGCTCCTTTCCCAGCTATCTGCCGGTGGCTATTCGCTGGAGTCGGATGCCGATGGAGCCTTTCGCATCATCGACCATCGCAACGCCGACGAGATCCGGGATGTGGCCACGCTCTCCGGTGGTGAGACCTTCCTCGTGTCCCTGGCCCTCTCGCTGTCCCTGGCCGAGACCCTCTCGGCCGCCGGCGGGTCGGGTCTCGACGCCATAATCCTCGACGAGGGCTTCGGCACGCTCGACGATGAGTCGCTCGACCTGGTCGCCACGGTGCTCGAGGAGCTGGCCGGGAGGGGGCTGATGGTTGGTGTGATCACCCACGTCAAGGAGCTCGCGGCCAGGGCACCGGTCAGATATCAGGTGACCCGTGAGCCGGAGGGGTCGCGAGTGGTGGAGCTCACATGAGATTCACGGTGGAGACCTGGGATTCGGACTACGGCGCTCCGACCGAGGCCGAGCTCGATGATGCCAGTCAGAAGGTTGACGTCGGCGTCGAGCTCCGACCCGAGGACTGGCGTCCATTGCTCCCGGAGGCCGACGCCGTGGATGATGTCCTGTTCGTCGACGGGGTCCGTCGCGTCGATGCCACCCTCTGGATAGACCAGCCGCCGGATTTCCCCGGATTCGCCCTTGCGGCTACCTACGCCGCCGGCGCCGTTCGCTGCAACGGACTGGCCAGGGTCGAGGAGACGGAGGTGGAACGCGGCCTCTTCACCTCAGCACCGGCCACCGACGTCGAGACCCATGTGGGTGTCTATGCGGTCAAGGCCACCAAGGGGGCCACGCCGGAGGAGCTCTGGTTGGGGATCCAGCAGCGGATGGGGGCGCTGGAGGCGGCGATCACCAGAGAGATCGGGGGAGCGGAGCTGTTGATCGTCGACGGGCCCTTGTCGCACGCCCGTGACATCGAGAATGCCGTGGGCTACATCAAGACTCAGAAGGTGCAATACCTACCGATCGAGCTGCGTCAGGTGCTGACGTCGCTTCCGGCCGGTTACCGCACACCGCTCTTTTTGACCACCACGTCCTGGAGCCGGTTCTCGTGGTATTTGCGGTTGGCCAACCACTCGGGGCCAGCAGGCGGGTTGGTGCGGTGCGAGATAGACGCCGACATGGCGGCGGCGCACGCGGCGCGCGTGGCCACCAGGGTGAGTGCGACCCTCCCCAGATACGCATCGGCCCGACACAAGGACCCCAGAGCACCCCAGAACCTGTACCCGATCGGTGGGTTGGAGCGAGATTTGAGACGACGACTCGGCGACAGGGAGATGGCGATCCGTGCCCTTCGCCGTGCCTCGCGCACGGCTGCCTAGCAGCCCTAGGAGACCGGTTGCTGGAGCTGTCTCAGCGTGGCAGTTATCCCGGCCACCCAGGACCTGATCACATCCCAATCGCGGAAGTCACCCGCCGGTGCTCGCAATGCAGACGCGATGGCGCGCTCCCCAAAGGAGAGTCGGCTCTTGTCGAGTTTCCCGGCAAACACCACATGACCTTCGGCGTCGGTTGCCTCCATCAGATCAGCGACATCCACCGGGTCGTCCTCGGGCTTTGGAGGTTCGCCGAGGGGGCCACTGGAGAACAGCCAGACCGGTCTCGAGGCGAGCAGATCCTGGTTGTCCCCAATCAGCTCCCTGGCCTCCCGCAGCCAGTGGCCGGCATAGACGCCACTTCCCAGCACGAAGGCGTCGTAGGGCTGTAGGTCGAGGTCCGGTGAGGGATTCTCTACCTCCGTCGCATACCCCGCCTCGCCGAGGACCTTGGCTATGAACTCGCCGATCTCGGCGGTGGACCCGTGTCTCGATGCAGCCGAGACGAGGACTCGGTTCATCATTGGTCTCCTGGTCGTTGGCGATTCGATGATCGGCCATGGCCGATGGCGTGCGGTAGGGGCTTCGGACCCTTATCTCCCTGGCGCCAGAGCTCGCGGCGAGAGGCGAAGAACGCGCCCAGGATCACCAGGAAGACACCGAGGATGGCAACGGGAGAGATGACCTCATTGCGAAAGACGACACCCAGGACCAGGGCTACGACCGGGATGAGGTAAGTGATGAACGAGGCGCGAGTGGCTCCAACCCTTCCCGCCAGGGTTCCCATCATCACGAAGGCCAGTCCGGTGCCCAGTACGCCGATCGTGGCCACGGCGAGCAGCGATGGCCAAGCGAAGGAGGAGCCGCTGATGCCCACGATGCCGTAGGGGATGACCATCACCAGGGCCACGCGAAGGACACGAGACATGAGTGCCAGGGCCCCATACTTCTGCTGTAGAGGGGGGACCATGTTCAGAGAGACGGCGTAGCAGACCGTTGCCAGGACGATGAGCGCGACCCCTACGGCAGCGGTGCTGCCGTCACCGGCCGAGGGGAGGGCGATGGCCAGTATTCCCCCAAAACCCAGTATCAACCCGGCGATCTGAAGCCGCCCCGGCGCCGACCTCAGCAGAAATGTGGCCAACAGCGCGGTGAAGATCGGCGTGGCTCCATTGAGCATCCCGGCCACCGCCGAGTCGACCCATTGCTGGGCGATGGGAAAAAGGGTGAAGGGAATGGCAACCCAGACCACGGCCAGAGCCACGACGCGTCCCCAGTCCTCACGATCGATTCGGATAGCCCTGGTTCTCGGGATGAAAGCAAGCACCGATGCCCCAAGACCCACCCGGAGCATGGTCACCACACCGGGGTGGAAGGCATCGAGGCCGATGGCTATGAAGACGAACGAGGCACCCCAGATGAGGGCGAGTGCGAGGAAGAGGCCCCAGTCAACCGGCGTGAAAGCCTCGCGGTTGGTGCCATGGGACGTGGTTATCAATCGTGTCGCACTCATCGGTCGTAGAACACCCCGAAACACTGGGAGTTGCACCCGGCGGAAAACGAACCGCCTGACCCGGGTCAACGCCGACAGTGACGCGATTAGTCCGGGACAGCAGGCCCCTTTTCTCGGGTGGTGGCTGGCACGGCGGCGCCTGCTGGCATCGATGAGCCCATGGCGCCTTGGGTCTTGTCGCTCATGTCGACTCGGCCTTTGCCTCCCTGGTCATCAGGCTGAGCACTGCCTCTCGTGGCTCGATCTCCCCATTCAGGACCAACCCGACGTGGGTGGCGATGGGCATCTCCACCTTGGCCCGTTGAGCAAGCCCGAGCACGCTCCCGGTGGTCTTCACCCCTTCGGCCACCATTCGCATCTCGGTGACGATCTCGTCGAGTGACTTGCCAACTGCCAGGGCATATCCAACACGGTGATTGCGGCTCTTGTCCGAGCTGCACGTAGCGATCAAATCTCCCATCCCCGCCAGTCCGGCGAATGTCTCGGGTCTCCCTCCAAGAGCAACTCCGAGCCGAGTGAGCTCGGCAAGGGAGCGGGTGATGAGGGCAGCCCGAGTGTTGTCGCCGTAGCCGAGGCCGTCGGACATCCCGGAGGCGATGGCCATCACATTCTTCACCGCCCCGCCCAACTCACAGCCGATCACGTCGTCATTGGTGTATACGCGGAAGGCCGGCCCCATGAACACACCCTGAATGGCGCGAGCTGTCTCCTGATCCTCCATGGCGATCACTGCCGCCGTGGGCTGGCCGGCGATGATCTCAGCGGCGAGATTGGGCCCGGTCAGCACACCGGTGATCGACGAGGAGTGGTCGGGTGCGACCGCCGCGATGACCTCGGTCATCCGCGCCAGCGAACCTTGCTCGATGCCCTTGGTCAGCGACACGACGGGAGTCCGGTCTCCCATATCGGAGACCAGGCTGGAGAAGACGTTGCGAAACCCGTGGGAGGGGACTGCCATGACGACCAAGTCAGATCCAAACACCGCCTCATCGGGGTCGGCGGTCGCGAAGAGTCCATCGGGCAGGGTGAGGTCGGGGAGATATTCCGGGTTCACGCGGGTCTCGTTGATCGCCTCGGCGAGCTCGGGACGACGCGCCCAGAGCACGGTCGGCGCGTGGGCCGCGGCCATCGAGGCCACGGTCGTGCCCCAGGAGCCGGCGCCGATCACCGCGATTCGCTTCATCTCCCCGGACGGCTCGTGGTCATGGCGCAGGACGCTAATCAGCGACGACCTCTCTAACCTGCCGTGACCGCATGCCACTTTCCATCGGCATCGTGGGATTGCCCAATGTCGGCAAGTCCACGCTGTTCAATGCGCTCACCAGGGCCGGGGTCTTGGTCGCCAACTACCCGTTCGCGACCATCGAACCCAACACGGGCATAGTCCCCATACCCGATCCGAGGGTGGAGGCGCTGGGCAGGATGTTCAATTCTGCCGCGACCACTCCGGCCACTGTCACCTTCGTGGACATCGCGGGGCTGGTCGCCGGTGCGAGCAAAGGCGAGGGTCTGGGTAACAGGTTCTTGGCGGCCATCCGCGAGGTCGATGCCATCTGTCACGTGGTCCGGGCCTTCGAGGCCGCCAATGTCGCCCATGTCGATGAGCTGGGGGATCCGGAGAAGGATATCCAGGTGGTCGAGACCGAGCTCGCCATAGCGGATCTGGGCACCATCGACCGACGTCTTGGGAGGCTGGAGAAGGAGGCGACAGTAGACAGGAAGCTAATACCGAAGGTGGACACGCTGCACGAGGTCAGAGAGTTGCTGGCGGCCGGAGAGATGGTGAGTAGACATCCTCGACTGATGAGCCAAGGTGACCTCTTCGCCGACCTTCACCTACTGACCGCCAAGCCCGTGATCTATGTCTTCAACATGGACCAGACAAGTCTGGGGGACGAGGCGAGACGAACCGAGCTCCGAGATGTGGTGGCTCCAGCCACCGCGTTGTTTCTCGATGCCCAGATCGAATCGGAGATGATCGATCTGGAGCCAGAGGAGCGCGACGAGCTCTTGGATGTCATGGGTCAGACCGAGGCCGGACTCGACCTGGTGATACACGCCGCCTACCACACCCTGGGCCTGCAGAGCTTTCTCACGGCAAATGAGACAGAGGCGCGAGCCTGGACCATTCCCTCCGGGGCTACCGCCTCCGAGGCGGCCGGGGTCATCCACACGGATTTCCAACGTGGCTTCGTCGCTGCCGAAGTCGTGGACTACGACGCGCTCACGGAGGCGGGGTCGTGGCAGGCGGCACGATCTTCGGGGAAGATACGAACCGAGGGCAGGTCGTACCCGATGCGACCCGGTGATGTCGTGCAGTTTCGGTTCAACGTCTAGGACTGGCTCAGACGGTGGCTAACTTCGCGCCCGTGGTCGTACTTTCTGTTGAGGGTGGCACCATGACTGCCCCGCTGAACGAACACGAAGTCCTCGTCTTCCTGGTGCAACTCGCACTTCTGGTAGGCGTTGCTCGCGTCTTTGGCTGGTTGATGAAGGGTGTCGGCCAGCCGGCGGTGGTCGGTGAGCTCCTGGCCGGTGTCGTGTTGGGGCCAACCCTGTTCGGTCGACTTGCGCCGGAGACCTTCGACTGGGTGTTTGGAGAGGAGAAGGTCACATCCGTCGTGTTTGGCATCGCGTGGCTCGGTGTGATCATGCTGCTGGTCGTCATCGGCTTCGAGACCGACCTCGGGATCATCGCCAGGTTCCGCAAGGCGGCGTTGTCGGTGTCGGCCGGCGCCCTGTTGTTGCCATTGGCCGCGGCGGCAAGCATCGCTTTCGTGGTGCCCGACTCTTTCGTGGGATTGGGCCCCGAGGGGGACGGTGTGGACCAAGCGGTCTTCGCGGGGTTCCTCGCCCTTGCGCTCTCTGTCTCGGCCCTACCGGTGGTGGCCAAGATCCTTCAAGACATGGGATACCTGCGTCGCAACTTCGGTCAGGTGACCCTGGCTGCGGGGATGACCATGGATGCCGTGGGATGGCTCATCCTGGCGGCGCTGTCCGGAATCGCCCTGGACGGGTTCCAACTCGATCGTCTCGGAATCTCCTTTGGAGGGCTGATCGTGTTCCTGGTGGCCGCCTTCACGGTGCTCCGGTGGGTGATGGACCGCATCTTCCGCTACGTCATGGCCCGTGGCTCATCGATGACCGCTGCCATGTCGATCACCATCGTCGCCGCGCTGATCGGCGGTGCGGTGACCCAAGCTCTCAACATCGAGGCCATCCTGGGGGCCTACATCGTCGGAATCCTGGTGGCGGGTCTCCGACATCAGCTGCCCCAGGTGAGATCGATCCTGGAGACGATCACAGCCGCGCTGCTGGCCCCGGTCTTCTTCGCCTTCTCGGGCCTCCGGGTCGACATCGGGTTGCTCAACACGACCGAGGTGGTGGTGTGGACCGTGATCCTCATAGTGGCGGCCATAGTCGCCAAGATCATCGGCACGGTCATCGGTGGGTTCTTTGGGGGTGTTCGCGGGCGAGAGGCCCTGGCCCTCGGCTCCGGGCTGTCGGCTCTCGGAGCCATGGGGGTGGTCGTGGCCATCATTGCCCTCAACATCGGAGTGGTTTCGGAGACGGGATACACCGTCATGGTGCTCGCTGCGGTAGTGACCTCGGTGACCGCTCCACAGCTTCTCAAGCTGGTCGTCCGTGGCTGGGACATCCCCCATGAGGAAGCACAGCGGCTCAACGCGGAGCAGGTCAAGGAGTCGAGCGAGATCCTCCGGGCGAAGCGGATCCTCATCCCCACCCGTGGCGGGGCAAACAGTCGCTATGCCGCCCAGTTGGTGGCGGCGGTGTTCCCCGACGCAGAGACGACCGTTCTGGTGGTGGATCTGGCCAAGCCCGGTCTCTTCCGGCGTCTCCTGCGCCGGGTCGAGGGCGAGACGGGCGATCCCTCCGAGGTAGTTGCCCAACTGCCCGACCCCAGGACCATCCGCAGCCTGGCACGTGACCCGGCGGCAGCCATCGCCCGGGAGTGCGCCCTCGGCTATGACCTGGTGGTTCTGGGAGCCACCGAGAGCAGCGAGGGGACCTTCAACACTGTCATCGACCGGGTGCTGGCACTCATCGAAGTGCCGTCGATAGTGGTGCGCATGCCGGTGGGCCATCCCGGCATCGACCGCCTCCCAAGTCGCATTCTGGTGCCGGTGGCCGCTACCCGCTCAACGAGGGCAGCGGAGGAGTTCGCCTATACCCTGGCCAAGGCTTCGAAGGGTCGGACATTCGCGTTGCACGTGGTCAACCGTCCAGAAGGTCAGGGGGTCATACGCGAGGATGCGGCCGTCGAAGCCAGCCTGGCCGCCGGCCAGGAGTTGGTGGGTGCCGCGGCGGCATTCGGCGATCGGGTGGGCGCAACCGTCGAAACCGGGGTCAGGGTCGCCCCCAATGCCGAGGAGGAGATCGTCGCCTTCGGAAACTCCGGGGCGTTCGACCTCCTGGTGATCGGGGCCAGCACGAGGTCCCTGACCGACCGGCCCTTCTATGGACACCGTGTGTCCTACATGCTCGCCCAATCCGAGTTGCCGGTGGCGGTCGTCAGTCTCCCACCCACCCGGACACCGGTACCACCATCTCACTGAGCCCGGCTTATGATCGGCCTTCGGATGCCGAATCCCTCCGAAACTTTCGCCGATCGGCATATTGGCCCCCGGCCCGCCGACATCGAGAAGATGCTGGCCACCGTAGGCACCGGCTCACTGGATGACCTCATAGCCCAAACGGTCCCGGGCTCGATCCTGGACACGACACTCGATCTGCCCCCGGCGATGTCCGAGTCCGAAGTCGTGAGTCGTCTTCAGGAGCTGGCTTCCCGAAACAAGAGAATGACCTCGCTCATCGGTCTCGGTTACCACGACACCATCATGCCGCCCGTCATTCAACGCAATGTGTTGGAGAACCCTGCCTGGTACACCGCGTACACCTCGTATCAACCCGAGATTTCGCAAGGGAGGCTGGAGGCCCTTCTCAACTTCCAAACGATGGTCTCGGATCTCACCGGCCTGGAGATCGCCAACGCCTCACTCCTCGACGAGCCGACGGCCGCAGCCGAGGCAATGGCGATGTGCCGCCGCATCTCTCGCGGTGATCGCAGGGTCTTCTACGTGGATGCCGATTGTCATCCCGCCACCAGGGCAGTGATGGAGACCCGAGCTCAGGGGGCAGGCGTCGAGTTGCGAGATCTGAGCTCATCAGCGGATCCGGAGACTGCTTTCGGGGTGTTGGTTCAGTACCCCGGCTCGTCGGGCGAGACCCGCGACCCCCGCAGAGTCGTCGATTCGTTCAAGGGTGCCGGAGCAGCGGTGGTGGTGGCCACCGATCTCCTGGCACTGACGCTGCTTCGCCCACCCGGCGAATTCGGAGCCGACATAGCAGTCGGCTCGGCGCAGCGCTTCGGTGTGCCACTCGGTTTCGGGGGCCCTCACGCCGGGTTCATCGCGACCCGGGAGGAATACGTGCGCGCCCTTCCCGGACGCCTGGTAGGGGTGTCCGCCGATCGTGCCGGGCGTATCGCATACCGGCTCGCTCTGCAAACGAGAGAGCAGCACATCCGACGGGAAAAGGCCACGTCGAACGTCTGCACCGCTCAGGTGCTGCTGGCGGTCATTGCCGGCCTCTATGCGTGTTGGCACGGCCCGGATGGGCTGCGGGGCATCGCAGCCGAGGTCAACCGTCTGGCGTCCATCCTGGCGAGCTCGCTTGCTGCCGGTGGGATCGAGGTGGTCAATGAGGGCTGGTTCGACACCCTCACCATCGAAGTCCCTGATCGGGCAGACGAGTATGCGGCCCGTGCCGAGGACCGGGGCATCAACATCGGACGCGTCGACGCCAACACGGTGCGGGTGGCGCTCGACGAACGCTCCGACGACGCCCTGGTGGCAACTCTGATCGAAGTGTTCGAGGTCGGTCTCGTCGATGCCCAGGGTGGCATCCCGGATGAACTGGTCCGCGAATCGGCATATCTGACGCACCCGGTCTTCAGCCTCCATCAGTCGGAGCACGAGATGCTCCGCTATCTCCGTCGTCTGGGTGACCGCGATCTGGCGCTCGATCGCACGATGATCCCGCTGGGATCGTGCACCATGAAGCTCAACGCCACCACCGAGATGATCCCGATCACCTGGCCCGAATTCTCGGGGATCCATCCCTATGTCCCAATAGATCAGGCCGGGGGTTACCTCGAACTCATGCATGAGCTCGAGAATCACCTTGCCTCGATCACCGGATACGACGCCGTCTCCCTGCAGCCAAATGCCGGCTCGCAGGGGGAGCTGGCGGGTCTGCTGGCAATCTCGGCATATCACCGATCACGCGGCGAGGACACGAGAGACGTATGCCTGATCCCGGCGTCTGCCCACGGGACCAACGCGGCTTCCGCCGTCATGGCCGGGATGCGCGTGGTGGTGGTGGCCACCGACGAGGCGGGGAATATCGATGTCGACGATCTGCGCGCCAAGGCGCGAGAGCAGTCCTCGCGGCTCGCCGCACTCATGGTCACTTATCCCTCCACTCACGGCGTGTTCGAGGAGGCGATCAACGAGGTCACTGAAGTCGTGCATCAGCATGGTGGCCAGGTGTATGTGGACGGGGCCAATCTCAATGCTCTGGTTGGTCTGGGAAAGCCCGCTCACTTTGGTGCCGATGTCGGGCATCTCAACCTGCACAAGACATTCACCATTCCCCACGGTGGTGGCGGCCCGGGCGTAGGCCCCATTGGGGTCAAGGCTCATCTCGCCCCCTTCCTCCCCAATCACCCACAGTTGGTCGAAGCCGGCCCCGATACCGGCATAGGGCCCATCTCGGGGGCGCCGTTCGGGTCGGCAGGCATCCTCCCCATCCCCTATGCCTATATCCGGCTGATGGGGGCTGACGGGCTCAAGAAGGCGACCCGGGTCGCCATCCTGTCGGCCAACTACCTGGCCCGGAGGCTCGACCCCTATTTCCCCGTGCTCTACACGGGGTCCGGCGGTCGGGTGGCCCACGAATGCATCGTTGACGTTCGACCGCTGACCAGAACCACCGGTATCACCGCCGAGGACGTGGCAAAGCGCCTCGCCGACTACGGATTTCATGCTCCGACGCTGGCCTTTCCGGTGGCCAACACTCTCATGATCGAGCCCACGGAGTCGGAGAGCCTCGAGGAACTGGACCGGTTCTGTGACGCCATGATCGCGATTCGCGCCGAGGCCAACCGGGTGGGCTCGGGGGAGTGGCCGCGTGAGGACAACCCCCTGGTAAACGCCCCGCACACCGCCGCCGACGTCATCTCCGAGACCTGGGATCACCCCTATGGGCGGGAACTGGCGGCGTACCCGGTTACCGTGTTGCGAACGGACAAATACTGGCCGCCAGTCAGCCGAATCGACGGTGTGGCCGGGGATCGAAACCTGGTCTGCTCCTGTCCACCGCTCGAGGCGTATGTCTGATCGGCCTTGACATTTCTGAATCCGATGGGATCTTTACCTCCATCAATCAGGCTTTGCCCAGGACATAGCCAAGGATCTACATGTGAAATTCGGCGGTGAGCTCAAGTTCCCCGACTTGGATCACCCCGGTGTCCCGGTCTCCTTCGTGATCGAGGGTGTGAAGGCCGAGTTGATGCTGGAGGGTGAGTCACTCGGTCGGTGGTCGCTATACGACGTCCGCGCGCGCCGTCTAATCGCCAGTGCGTTCCAGATCGAGCTCGATGGGACCGAGGTGACGTTCGTGGCCGACGACCCGATCGACTTCGCCTATCGGGGTGTCGAGCACATGGCTCAGCAATGGGCGACGATCAAGTCGAAGCAAGTGGGCAGTCGGATGGTCTCGGCGCGTCTCTCGCGTCGCGGCACCCTGCCGTCACGGATCAACGAGCTCCGCGATGCCATGGAGGCCAATCTCGCCGCTCAACCCCCACCGAGATCATTGGCCGGGACATCGCCCGTCATCAGCGATGAGCCCCCAGCTGATGTGTTGCCGGTGGAGGAGCCAGCTCTCTCGGACACAACATCGGACCACGAAGATGACTGGCACGCTCGAGACCAAGCTGCCACTGTCCCCCTTCGAGGCTCAGGCCCGGCTCCCAGTAGCGAAGAGGACACGGACGTGGCTCGCCTGCAGAGGGAGATCGCCGAGCTCGAGGAGGAGAAGCGTCGCATTGCCGAGGAACGGGAGCGGTTGGCACAGGAGAGGGCTGCCGCCGAGGAGCGTGAAGCCAACCTCGTCGAGGCCTATCGGTTCGAGGTGCAGCGACTTGAGGCGGAGCGTGAGGAGCTGCGTCGTCGCGTGGCGGAACAGGACGCCGAACGGGGAGAGGTGGCTTCTTCACAGGTGGATCGAGTTGCAGATGTGGTGGCGGAGACAGAGCCGGTGTTCGACGCCCAACCGATAGCCGACGCCGATGCCGAGCCGACTACCCGGCCTGAGCCGGTGGGTGAGATCGAACCCGAGCCTGAGTCGGTGGGTGAGATCGAACCCGAGCCTGAGCCGGTGGCTGAGATCGAACCCGAGCCTGAGCCGGTGGCTGAGATGGAGCCGGAGCCCGAGCCTGAGCCGGAGCGGCCCTACTCACGTCGGGTTCTCAGTCTCGGTGAGTTCGAGACCAGACCACCCTCGGT
>CAZSOF010000023.1:15372-18114 GCA_964607685.1 uncultured Acidimicrobiaceae bacterium
CCTACTCACGTCGGGTTCTCAGTCTCGGTGAGTTCGAGACCAGACCACCCTCGGTACCTGAGCCGGTGGCCAAGGCGCCGGAGCCCGAGCCGGTGTTGGCCTCCCCCGCCAAGGACAAGTCGGGATTCATGGGCGCGGTGCGGTCGGCCTTCGTCCGTGGTGGGGGGTCGAAAGAGCACGATCACCAGTTCGTGGAGGCTCCGGGTGGCATCGGAATCACCCGATACGTTTGCGAAGTCTGCGGCTTCGTCTCCATAGCTGTCGGCGACTGACCATCGATCCACTCGACTGACTGGGGGATTCAGCCGATGCAGGTTCGCCGAGGCCGTCCGTCCCGTGCCCCTTTCGATTAGCACGGTCTTTCATCCCACCCCCGGTACTCTCGCCGGGTGCCCGCACTGAGACCTGTCGTGCTTTCCGGTGGCTCGGGAACCCGACTCTGGCCACTATCCACCTCGGATCTTCCCAAACAGTTCGCTCCTCTCATCGCTGGCGAGCCACTGTTCACCCGGACCTTGGAGAGGTTGAAAGGCCTTCCCGCTCAGGCAGAAACGATCGTGGTGGCCGGTTCCACCCACCTACCCTTCGTCCAGTCGAGCACGGCCGCGGCCGGAACCACTGTTGCCGCGGTCCTGCTCGAGCCCACCGGACGCAACACGGCACCGGCGGCGATAGCGGCCGCCCTCGTTGCCGATCCCGACGACATAATGGTGATACTTCCCTCGGACCACCTGGTGACCGACGGGGACGGGTTCCGAACCGCGGTGGCCACCGCCGCCCGCTACGCCGCAGGGGATGCCATCGTTACCTTTGGCGTCGTGCCCACGCGAGCGGAGACCGGCTATGGGTACATCGAGATCGGTGACCCTGTCGACGGCGCATTCAGAGTGAGACGATTCAAAGAGAAACCCGGTCGCGCTGAGGCCGCACGCATGGTCAGCGACGGGCGACATGTTTGGAACTCGGGCATGTTCGTGACCAGCGCCGCCACGTTGACCGCCGAGGCGAGACTCCACTGCCCGGGCATCCTGGACGCAGTTACGTCCTCCCTGCCCGATCGGCGTCGAGGAGTTGTCTCTCTGGGTGAGGGATTCGAGCACATCGAAGCCATCTCCCTGGATCACGCCATCATGGAGAAGACGGACAAGGCCCTGGTGGTGCCGGTCGATGTGGGATGGGATGACATCGGCTCCTATCGCTCCCTGCTGCAGGCGAGCGAGCGCGACGAGAACGGCAACCACCTCGATGGAGACGTCATCATCCACGATGTCAGAGGGTCCTTCGTCAAGGCGACGTCCCGTCTGGTCGCCGTGGCGGGGATGAGCGACATCGTGGTCGTGGAGACACCGGAAACCGTGCTCGTCGTCCCGTTGCATCTCTCACAGGAAGTGCGTGATCTGGGTCGGCGGGCCGAGCGGGGTTGAGGCCGATGCGGGCCGTCATTGGCGTCGTTCTGGTGCTCACTGCGTGCTCGGTGGGGAGACCGGCCCAGGACGCCACCGGTGAGGAGATATATGGCCAGCTGTGCGCCAACTGTCACGGTGCCGATCTCGACGGCGGCGTGGGACCGCCCCTCGGGCCGGGGTCGGATTCGGCGACCGAGTCCGATGAGTATCTCGAGTTCACGACGATGAACGGTCGTGGCCGGATGCCCTCATTCTCGTCATCGCTCGATGACGACCAACTGGACCGTCTGGTGGGTTACCTGCGCGAGGTGCAAGCTCGATGAGAGAGGCCCTCGAGGCACTCGAGCTGCACCCAGTCCGCATTCCGATGCGGACGCGGTTCCGTCGGGTCGACCATCGGGAGGCGGTGCTGGTCCGCGGGCCGAGGGGTTGGGGCGAGTTCTCACCATTCCCCGACTATCCCCCGGAGGTGACGACCCGGTGGCTGGCCGCCGCGCTGGAACTGGCCTGCGGCGTGCTTCCAGAACCGGGGAGAAGGCTGATCCCCGTGAATGTCACGATCCCGGCCATCGATCCCGACACTGCGGCAGCTCTGGTCCTCGAATCGGGGGCGAAGACCGCAAAGGTGAAGATCGGTGACCCCGGTGATTCCGAGGAGGATGATCTCAAACGAATCCAAGCGGTCCACGAGGCGCTGGGGGAGGGAGGCCGGATCAGAGTGGATGTGAATGCATCGTGGGATCTGGACACGGCAGAGGCTCGTCTGCGGCGTTTGGACGAGTTCCAGCTCCAGTATGCGGAGCAGCCAGTGGCCACGCTGGCCGAGATGAAGGAACTGAGAACCAGGGTGTCGGTTCCCCTGGCCGCCGATGAGCTGGTGCGCCAGAGCCCTCGGCCTCTAGAGGTGATCGAAGAGGGCGCCGCCGACGTGTTGATTCTCAAGGTGCAGCCCATGGGTGGCGTCTCCCGGGTGATCGACCTGGCGAACAGATCTTCGATTCCGGTCGTGATCTCGTCTGCTCTGGAGACCTCGGTTGGCATCTACGCAGGCCTGCTAGCTGCCTCGCTGCTCACCGAGCTCCCCTACGCCTGTGGTCTGGGGACCGTGGCGCTGAGCGAGGGCGACCCCACCATGGAGCCGTTGATCCCCTCCGAAGGGCTCCTCGAGGTCCGACGACCGGAGCCCGACCCCGTGCTGCTCGAACGCTGGCGCCCCGACCGCGACCGAAGCGCAGAGATGCTCCGCCGGCTGCGAGAGGCGGCGGAAGTGCTGACATGAGCCACCCCAACCCGAGCACTGCCCTGGCCAGGGTGATCATGGACGAGCTGGCGGCGT
>CAZSOF010000024.1:0-17988 GCA_964607685.1 uncultured Acidimicrobiaceae bacterium
GTCGCCATCGCCGAGGCGAACCGGGGAACGGGCAAAGACCAAACGTAGTCGTAGGTGTCATGCAGCTTGTGGTCCATGATTGCCGCCGGCACCATCACGAACCCGACAGGAACCAGCGCCAGAGCCGGAATCCCGGTCACCAGGAACGTCTGTTGCGCGGTATCGAGGTCGCCGAAGAAATAGCCGTACATGAGGGCCATCCCCGCCCCCATCAGGACTTGGACCACGAGCCCGACCGTCAAGTAAGCGCGCAGGTTCTTGGTCTCGAACCTGAGCATCGAGACATAACTACCGATCCAGAAGCCCGGACCGGTCCGCACCGTGGTTGGGGACAGAGCCGTCATTTGCGACGCACCAAGACCATCCCGGTGATGGCCGCCCCGGCAATGGTCCAGCATGTGAGAACGACCCAGGCGCTGGTGGTCATCTCCACCAAGCCATCGGTGAGGGAGGAGCGGACCGCAAGGGCCATGGGGTATACGGGCAGATAGTCGTGCAAAGTGGTCATCCAATCGGGAAGTCGTTCCGGTGGGAAGAAGACCGGTGAGAATCCGATCACGAAGAAGATGATGAGCTGACTGAAGAGCAGCGTCACCCGGGGGTTGGACATCCCATGGGCGACCGCCATGCCCAGGAAACTTCCGCAGGCCACGGTCAGGAGGATCGCGAGGGGCACACTGGGGTCGATGGTGAAGGTCACGTCGTACCGCCACACCGCCACCAGCAATGTCGCCACAACCCCAGGGACGGCCACCGCGGCAGCCACGGTCGCCGACGCCAGCGAGGCTGCCCCTCGAGGCACCGGAAGCGACCACAGGTATTCGTAGGAGCCCTCCATCTTGCGTTGGGCGACGATCTGTGGCGTGACGATGAGCCCGATCAGGATCAGCGACTGCACCACCCCGCCAGTCGCCAGGTACAGGGCAGTGGCGTTGTCGACATCGGAGATGAGCAAGCCGAATCCAAGGACAAAACCGGCTCCGACGAGGATCTGGACGATGAGCATCAGAGGCAGGAGGAGCCGGGAGCCCACCACCTCCCAACGGAGCATGGCTCCATAGCCACGCAGCCAGTTGCCGGGGCCTGTCCGCTTCGCCGGGAGCGCTGCCAATGTCCCGCTGGTCATCTCCCGTCCCCGCTGGCCTGTCCGGTGAGACGGATGTAGACATCCTCCAGTGACGTCGCCCCCAGGGCGTACTCCTCGGCCAGCCCCTGGCTGATCAATGCCCGCGCCCATTCGATGCCCTGGCGGACGTCCCGCTCGTCGATCACGGTGGCCAGGTTGTGGCCCACCCTCGTGGTGTTGCCCACGAAGTTCGGCTCCTCAGGGTTCGGAGCTCCGGGCACCATCATCACCAGCAGCCGCATGCGTCCCCGGTCCTCCGCCTTCAGAGAGGATGGGGTGCCTTCGGCGATGAGACGGCCTCCATCGATGATGGCCAGCCGATCGACTGCCTTCTCCGCTTCGAGAACGTTGTGAGTGACCAGGAACACGGCGGATCCCTCCTCAGCCACCGATCGCACCTGGTCCCAGAGCAGACGACGACGAAGAGGATCGACGTCGTTGGTGGGTTCGTCGAGAAACACGATCCGACCCGGACACACAGTGGCCATGGCGAACCCGACCAGACGACGCACTCCACCGGACAGCTTGGCCCCATGGGTGTCATTCCATTCTCCGATCTGGAGCTTCTCGACCAGTGCTTCGCGTCGCGCCCGGATGTCAGATGAAGACCCGCCACGGATCTGCCCGGCGATATCGATCGCCTCCCAGGCCTTGAACGAATCGATTGGCATTTGGGCCTGGGGGAGATAGGAGCACAGCTGACGAGCGGCCGTCGGATCCTCCACCAGGTCGTACGGACCCAAGGAGATGCCTCCGCTGGTCGGCTTGAGGAGACCCATGACCTGTTTGACCAGGGTCGACTTCCCGGCACCATTTGGTCCCAACAGGCCATAGACCTCACCCGGGCTCACTTCCAGGGTGATCCCGTCGTTGGCCGGAGGTGAGTCATGGTCGTATACCTTGACCAGATCGGTGACGCTGAAGGCCCAGCCGGTAAGGAGATCCTGTTCGGAAGCGACCGGGGCACTCACGACCCTGAGCGTATCGTGATGCTTCCGGCGCTGGGCTCGGCGACCTCGTTGCGATCACCGGCTTCCAGCTCAACCGTCCCGGTGACATCGATCACCCTCCGGGGCAAAACGGCCCGCCTCTGAACCGGAGCTGGAGCCTGCAATTGCGAATCGACGCCGGGCGTCGGGGTCATGAAGGCCATTGTCACCGCTTGATCCAGATGCCCCTGGTCTCGTGGTGAACATCAGTTCTCCGGTCTGGCGCCGGTTCAGGTGCAGATGCCGAGACCGCCCCGGCACCTCTGTGCAACCACCAGCCGGGTCTCAGTCCGACCACCAACGCAACCACGGCGAAGGTGACACCGGCCAGAGACCAGTACATCTGAACCCTGTCAGATCCCGAGAAGGCCGGGATGGCGAGGCCGCCTGCGGCGTTGAAAGCTGCGTGCAGCAGGAAGGCGATGAGAACACTCTGATCGGTGCGAACAAAGACGGCCGTGAACAGCACGGATACCGGAATGATCCACGCGGCGTCGGCCCAGGGCACGTCACCCGAGATGAAGAGCGGAATGTGCCAAGCTGCCCACAAGCTGCCCACGAACAGGCTCGCCGCCAACGGAGAGGACTTTTGGAGGAGCCGGGGCAGGGCATAACCTCGCCAACCGAGCTCCTCCCACGCTCCGGCGAACACCCCGACGATCTGGAGAAGAAACAGCCTGCCCATCTCCGGCATGTCGAACAGGGAGCTCGAAACCTTGAGCTCCGCACCCAGCATCACGTTGATCCCGGCAGCGAGAAAGACCAGGGCAACGGGACCCAGGAGAGCGACTAGGTACCACCCGACGCCCACCCGCCATCGGATCACACGGTTGAACAGGTCGGCCAAACCCACCCTCCCGTCGATCAGAGCGGCACAAGGGATCGCTGCCAGCGAAGGCCCGACGGGCAGCAGGCCGAAGGGCCAGGACACCGCCAGCGTGAGGATGTAGAAGGAGCTGATCGGCCATCTTCTGACGAAGCCGGCAGCCAAACGCCACCCATGGGGGGCGATACGCATCGAATCGCTCACCTCGCCACAACCCGACGTGCCGTCGGCCGATTCCCTCGGGTCCTGAAGCTGCCGTCGGCGGCCAGCACGACGACCGCCGCGTACACGACCCAGATGCCGGCTCTGATCCAGCCCAGGGTGTCGGCATCTCCTTCGCTGAACATCGGCGAGATGAACTCCCCGGAGACGGCGTTGCTGCTGGCGTGCATCATCATGGCCATCAGGACGCTCCCTCCACTCCCAACCACCAGCCATGCGAACACCACGCTGGCGGCGAGGATGTAGACCACGTCAGCCATGGGGATGTCGCCCGTGAGGAACAGCGGCAGATGCCAGAAGACATGGATCACTCCTACGGTGAGCCCGGCCCACAGCGGAGAGGTGCGCTCCATCAGGTTGGAGAGAGCGAATCCACGGAATCCTGGCTCCTCCCACGGCCCAAAGAGAGGTACCAGGAGGACCAGGAGAAATGTCACCGGGACCTCGGTCCAGGCGCCGAGCTCGGCACCGGTCGGTGGTGGTGCCCCCAGCTGCACGGTCACCACCGCGGCCACCACCGCGGCGGTGGCGGGAAGCAGGATTGCTGCTGCGTACCATTGCCATCCCACCCTCCACTTCAGGATCTGGCGGAACAGCGCCTTCAGGCCCGGTCGTCCTTCCGTCAACCCAAGTACCAACAGAGCGGCGAGGAGGGGGCCAGATCCCAGAGGGAACCCGGTGAGTGGCACGAGCCACCAGGAGAAGACACAGGCCAGGATCACAAAGAGGGTCAGCGAATGGCTGGCCGCGAATTTTCTCAATGTGGTTTCTCCTTGACGTGAGGATGGGAGTCGGGAGCCGATGAGATTTCGATGGCGCTGATCGCGACCGTTCGATCGGTCACGTGGCAGTGCCGGCGACCCAGCGCGCCTCCCTCCTCACCGCTGATAAAGACTTCGCCGGTCCCGGCCATAGTGACGAAGAAGCTACACCGCAGGTTCGGGGCGCATATGACGCCGAGTGAGGGCGCTGCATCAGCGTTGTTCCCCGATGCCGACACGCGGTGGCCAAGAATTGACCTGCATCTAGCTGGAGGTCTGCGACCTGTCGCCATGGCAACGCTGCCAGCCGGTTATTGGTATACGGACCACCTCCGGGTGGAAGGCAGAAGCACGTCTCCGTAGCCGTTGCAGCGGGCCTCGCTGAGCTGTAACTCGAACAGGATGTAGCGGTCGGCGGGGGCGTAGCTGGCGGAGTCGGCCGCATGGGACCAGACGTCGAGATCCTCCACTGCGAGGCCCCGACCTCCCACATGGAACTCGCCACCGGAGCCTGCATTGTCCGGGACCCCGTTGTGCAGGGCGAACCATCCCCGCTCCCGGAGGTCTCTGCCTTTGGGTGAGGTCGGCTCCATGAACAGGAACAGCCCGACCGCAGTCACGATCGGTGTCACCGGATGCACTCGCGGAGCCCCCGACCGACGAAGGGTCGCCAGATATGCAGGTGCTGCCGTCAATCTTTCAGCCCCAAACCGTGCCAGCTCCGGCTCACGTTTGGCGAACTCACCCCAGCTGATCGTTTCAGGGGATCCTGGATCCGTGAGTGTCACTCGCTATCAGAGACCGCTCAGCGGTCGAGTCTGCGACCGAGGTGCTGGCCGGTCAGCGTTCCCGACTCGATGAGATCGGCGGGAGTCCCCGAGAAGACCACCTGCCCGCCGTCGTGACCGGCCCCCGGCCCCATGTCGATCACCCAGTCGGCGTGCGCCAGCACATCCAGGTTGTGCTCGATGACGATCACCGTCCGGCCATCCTCGACGAGCCGGTCGAGCAGGCCCAGCAGTTGGTCCACGTCTTGGAGATGGAGCCCGATGGTCGGCTCGTCGAGGACATACACGTCGGTGTCGCTGCCCATCTCGATGGCCAGCTTGAGACGCTGCCGCTCCCCAGCCGAGAGAGTGTTGAGCATCTGACCCAGCTCGATGTATCCGAGACCAACGTCGACGAGTCGCTCGAGCACCATCCGGGCGGTTCGCTCTGGTTCGAAGAAGGTGGCAGCCTCCTCGACGGGCATCTCGAGAACCTCGGCGATGTCCTTGCCCCGCAGGTGATAGTCGAGGACGGCGTCGTCGAATCGACGACCCTCACATACGTGGCACATACTGGTCACCGTCTCCATGAACCCGAGTTCCGTTTCGATCATCCCAAGTCCCCTGCACTCCGGGCAGGCTCCCTCGGAGTTGGCGCTGAACAGGGCAGGCTTCACGTCGTTGGCTTTGGCGAAGGCGCGTCGGATCGGATCCAGGACACCGGTGTAGGTGGCCGGGTTCGAGCGACGAGATCCGCGGATTTGGGATTGATCGATCACCGTCACCGATGGGTCGGTGCGAGGCATGCAACCGTGAATCAGTGAGCTCTTGCCCGACCCGGCCACTCCGGTGACGGCGACGAGGACCCCGAGAGGGACATCAACCGAGACATCCCGCAGGTTGTGGAGACTGGCATCGCGAATCGCTATCGATCCTGCTGGCTCACGCGACGATTCCTTGAGGCTGGGCTTCCGCTCGAGGTGCTGCCCGGTTGTAGTCGACGCGCCAAGGAGCCCTTCGTAGTCCCCCTGGTAGACAATCTCACCACCGCGCGTCCCTGCTCCCGGGCCCATATCGACGAGATGGTCGGCGATCTGCATCACCTCCGGGTCGTGCTCGACCACCAGGACGGTGTTGCCCTTGTCCCGCAACCGCACCAGCAGGTCGTTCAACCGCTGGATGTCGTGGGAGTGGAGGCCGATCGTCGGCTCGTCGAACACGTAGGTGAGGTCGGTCAGCGCCGAACCGAGGTGGCGAATCATCTTGGTGCGTTGCGCCTCACCACCCGACAGGGTGCCCGAGGGCCGGTCCAGGGTGAGGTAGCCGAGGCCGATCTCGACGAAGGAGTCGAGGGTCGCTTGCAGCGCGTCGAGCAGGGGCTCGACCGACGGCTCGTCGAGGTCGCGAATCCAGTTGGCGAGGTCGCTGATCTGCATGGCGCAGGCGTCGGCGATGTTGATGCCCGCGATCTTCGACGACCGGGCCCCCTCGTTGAGGCGGGTGCCACCGCAGTCGGGACACGTGGTGAAGGTCACCGCCCGCTCCACGAACTCCCGGATATGCGGCTGCAGCGCCTCGGGGTCCTTGGAGAGAAACGACTTCTGCACTCGCACCAGCAAACCCTCATAGGTCCTGTTCATGCCGGCGAGCTTGATCTTGGTCGGCTCCTTGCGGAGGAAGTCGTCGAGCTCCTTCTTGGTGAATTCCCGGACCGGCTTGTCCGGGTCGAAGAACCCCGACTCGGTGAAGTCACGCACCGCCCATCCGCCCGGCTTGTAGCCGGGGATCTTGATGGCACCCGCGGCGAGTGACTTGGAGTCGTCGTAGAGCTCGGTGACATCGATGTCGCTCGCGGTGCCCATGCCCTCACAGCGCGGGCACATGCCACCGGTGAGGGAATACGTCTCCACCCTTCTCTCGCCTTTGCCCTCGCCCCTGGCGACTGTGATCGTCCCTCTCGCCTCCACGGAGGGAATGTTGAAGGCGAACGCGCTGGGCGACCCGATATGCGGCTCCCCGAGCCGGCTGAAGAGGATGCGAAGCATCGCGTTGGCGTCGGTTGCAGTGCCGACGGTGGAGCGGGCATTGGCACCCATCCGCTCCTGGTCGACGCCGATTACGGTCGTGAGGCCGTCGAGGACGTCGACCTCGGGTCGTGCCATCGTCGGCATGAAGCCCTGCACGAAGGCGCTGTAGGTCTCGTTGATCAGCCTCTGTGACTCGGCGGCGATGGTGTCGAACACCAGGGAGCTCTTCCCCGATCCGGAGACCCCGGTGAACACCGTCAAGCGGCGCTTTGGGATCTCGACATTGACATCCTTGAGGTTGTTCACCCGGGCGCCGGCTACCTGGATGAAGTCGTGGCTGTCAGCGGGGTGCATCCAGCCGACGCTATCCCTGTTCGATGCGGATCATGTTGCCGGCCGGGTCGCGCACAGCGGCGTCGCGGGCACCCCAAAACTGATCGGCGGGCTCCGAAAGAACCTCCACCCCCGGTGCGGTGGCGGTCTTCTCGAAGGTCGCGTCGAGATCGTCGGTACGAAAGAAGGGACCGGGCAGCTCCCCTTTCGCCAGCAAGGCGGCGAGAGCATCCCCGTCCTCCCGGGAGCGGCCCGCCTGCGGCTGCGACAACACGATCTCTATCTCGGGCTGACTGTCGGTGACGAGGGTGATCCAGCGAAATCCTTCGTTGGCCACCTCGTTCTTCACCGTCAGACCGAGTGTGTCCCGGTAGAACCCGAGGGCGGCATCGGGATCGTCGACATAGATGTGCACTTTGCTCAGTGAAACAGTCATGGCCGCAAACCTACGAGGGTGCGGCGACGGGTGCTTCTCGAGAACTGCTCTCTTCCGCCCGTTCCTGGCGCCCGACCTTCCGCGGTCGGGTCAGCACCATCATCTGGCAGGGGGACAGAACACGCTCTTCGTCGTGGTTGCGGGCCCGGTAGGCGCTCGGCGTCTCGCCGACGAGCCCTGTGAACCGGGCCGAGAAGGAGCCGAGGCTCGTGCACCCGACCGCGAAACAGACCTCGGTCACGGTCATGTCGCCCCGGCGCAGCAGCGACTTCGCCCGCTCGATGCGCCGAGTCATGAGATAGGCATATGGCGTTTCACCGTACGTGGCGCGGAACTGCCGCGAGAAGTGTGCGGTCGACATCAGCGCAGCGCGGGCGATCGCCGGCACGTCGAGCGGTTGCGCGTACTCGCGATCCATCAGATCGCGGGCCCGGCGCAGGTGGGCGAGGTTGGCAAAATCCTCCGGTGTCACGGTGCCCAGAGTAGTGGAGTTCTGGCACCTCACTGAGCTCGCTGCCAGCCGGTCCTGCCGCCGCCTACTCTCGGCCGCATGGGACGAATGCTGTATCGGATGAACGTATCACTCGACCTGTTCATCGAGGGAACACCGGGAGAGGCGGGTTCATGAGCCCGCGGAGAGACCCTAACCGCCCTCCGGATCTTCCTCGAGCTCGAGTTCGAGCGGCAAGGGCAGGCCGAGAACCTCGACGTCAGGCGGGGATAGCTTCCGGGGAGCCTCGCCGAAGGTCTCGATGAGACGAGTGGCGCTCCGGTTGACCAGGAGGCGGAACACGTCGCCCCGGTTGTAATGACCGGCGAAGTCGTGGCGCAGCTTCATCCTGATCCCGACGTCGAAATCCATGTCCGCATAGAGGATCTCCTCCCGGTCACCGGGGACCGGGCCGGCCAGGATTCGGGTGTCAGGACCGACGATGACCGATCCCCCGGAGATGTCGGCCTTCGACAGAAACTCGACATCGTCGCCGCTGCCGGCGATTGCCTCTCTGATCCGATCGTCCACCACGCTCGCCGCGCTGATCACGAATGCCTTCGACATCTGGGCGAATCCTTTGGCCATGGTCAATGCGATCTCGCCCATGGGCACGCTGATCTTGGGGAAGTGATTGGGCCAGGCCATGACGTGAACCCGGGTGTACTCGGCGGTGAGGGCAAAGATGGCCAGCGGATTGGAATTCTCGCCGCACATGAGGCCGCTCATGGGACCGAAGTCGGTGTCGAACACGCCGAAGGTGTCGGGGCCGCCGGGACGGTGCACCAGCCGCTCCCCCACTGTCGGAACCAGCTTCTGATGCTTGCCCAGGACCTCACCATCGGGGCCGAGGAAGAGCTGGGTGTTGTACATGGTGCCGAACGTGCCGGGATCCTTCTCGCACAGACCCATCACCACGTAGGCCTCCGCGTCGCGGGCAGCCGCGGACAGCGCCTCCACCTCGGGCCCGGGGATCTCGACACTGTTCTTGAACAGCTCGGTGCTCAGTCGGGTTGCCCTGGCGTCGGTGCCGGAGTGGAAGTGGAACCAGATCGGGTGGGCGGGAATGAAACCCTCGGGGAATCCGATCACCCGGGCCCCATTGGCCCCGGCCTCCCTGATCAGCTCACACGCCTTGTCGGTGGTCGCCACCCGGTCGAGGAATACCGGTGCCGCCTGCACCGCCGCCCCACGGACCACCGGCGACTCGTCACCCATGTTCGGGTCCGGCGTAGACCCCGGCGGTCTCCGGGAACATCTCCTTGACGATCTTGAAGCTGGAGATGTCCACGGTGGCGTCCATGTGGAGGAACACCGAGGCGTCCCGGAAGTACTTCTCGATCCCCTGCTCCAGCATCGAACCGTATCCGCCGTGGAGCTCCATCGCCTGCTTGCAGACTTCGAGGACCTCCTCGGAGGCGAACACCTTGACCATGTTGCACAGCTTGTTCGCGTCCGGGGCACCCTCGTCGACGGCCTTGGCAGCATGGCGCAGCAGCGCCGCCACCGCTTCCAGCTTGGTACCCATCTGGGCAAGACGCACCGCAACCGCCTGGTGCTTGATCAGGACCCGGCCTCCCTGAACATGCCGCTGGACGAATTCGGCGGTGTCCTCGAAGGCGGCGACCCCCACCCCGAGATTCTTCGCCGCCTGCAGGATCTTGCCGGGGCGGAAGTAGACGCCGGCCTTGCCCAGTGCGTCGTCCTTGACCAGGAGATGATCCTCGGGGACCCGGCAGTCCTCGAACACGATCTCCCCGTTGTTCATGAAGCGCCCCCCGATGGTCTCGTTGCAGCGGGTCACTTCGAGGCCCGGGGTGTCCCGAGGGACGAGGAAGCTGCTGGTGCCCTGGAGCATCCCCACGTCTGGGTTGGTGTTGGCGTAGACGACGTAGAGGCTGGCGTCGTAGCCGTTGGAGATGAAGTGCTTGCGCCCGTTGATGACCCAATGACCGTCTGCGAGCACCGCCCTGGTGTCCATGTTGGCCTCGGGGACATTGTATGGGAGCCACCGGTCGGAGGCGCCCCGGGGCTCGGTGAGGCAGTGGGCCATGAGAAAGGAGGGATCGGCCATGTAGCGGGGAAACCACTCTTCCTGGAGGTGCTTGGGGGCGATGTTGCGGAGCAGGACCGAGATCTTCCAGCCCTGGGCCAGCTTGTCGCTGAGCCCGGCGTCGCCCCGGGACAACTCGGTGGCGATGATGGCGAAAGTCTGGGCCTCGGTCTTGGGGTCGAGCTCGACCCCGCCATACTCGAGGGGCACGCCGAGTGAGCGCACGCCGGCGGCGTCGGCCCCCTCCAGAATCTCCGGGGGAAGGCGTTCCTCGGGCACCATCAGCCACTCGCGCTCCCGATTGGCGCGGATGAACGGAATGACGACGGAGTCGACGTAGTCCCGGCAGGTCTGCTGCATCAGACGCTGCTCCATCGAGAGCTCCTGGGTGGCCAGGTCCGTGGTCATCTGGTCCTCTTTCTTCGATTGGTGGCGACTCTATAGGTCGGCAACCTCGGTTTCGCCGGGGGTCGTCGGAGGAAGCCGGCCCGTTGATCGAGAGTCGATCCAGGGCCTCCGGGCGCAAGGGGGCGCCTGAGAAAGGCTGATCAGACTGTCAGCATCGGGACGATCAGACAGAGACGCCCTGTTTGGCGCCGATCCGATCGCCCGTCTGCGGATCGAAGAAATGGAGCACGGACGTATCGACGATCAGATCGATCGAATCGCCTCTCGACACATTGGCGCTGGAGCTGACCCTGGCGATGAAATGCGATATGTCGCCAAGCGACTTTGCCGTTTCCCCGGCGTCCGCCAAAAGCTCTTCGATCTCGGGTGTCACCACCGGAGGCCTCTTGCCAGAAAAATGGACGAAGGTCTCGGCGCCCAACTTCTCATCGGCCTCCACAACGGCCTTGATCGTCACATCAGCATCGACTCCGGCCACCACTGCAGCTTCCATGGCGTGAGGTCTAATCCCGACTACCAGCTCCTCGTTCATCCGATTCTCGATTCCAGGATGTGAATCGAGCGACCGTCTATCAACCCTGAGCTCATACTCGCCGGCCTCGAGCCAGACGTCGGTGCCGCGATTCTCCAAGACACCGTAGAGAAGGTTCATGGCAGGACTGCCGATGAAACCGGCCACGAACAGGTTGATCGGGGTGTCGTACAATTCTTCTGGCGGTGCCACCTGTTGCAGGTTGTAAGGACGGGCAGCGGACACCGGCCTGAGAACGGCTACCCGATCACCGAGAGTCATGGCCTCGACCTGATCGTGCGTCACGAACACGGTCGTCGTCTTCAGCCGTGCGCTCAACCGTTCCAACTCTGCTCGCATTTGGACGCGAAGCTTGGCGTCGAGGTTGGAGAGCGGTTCGTCCATCAGGAAGGCGGCGGGCTCGCGGACAATCGCCCGACCCATCGCCACCCGCTGTCTTTGACCCCCAGACAGCGCCTTCGGCTTTCGGTCGAGGAAATCGGTGATCTCCAGTGTCTCCGCTGCCTCGGCGACTCGACGCTCTATGTCACTCTTCTTGAACTTCTGCATCTTGAGACCGAACGCCATGTTGTCTCTGACCGACATGTGGGGATACAACGCATAGTTCTGAAACACCATCGCGATGTCGCGGTCCTTGGGCCGGAGGTCGTTGACGACACGGTCACCAATCGAGATCGTCCCCTCGGTGATCTCCTCCAACCCGGCGATCATGCGCAAGGCAGTCGTCTTGCCGCAACCCGATGGGCCAACCAGGACCAGGAACTCGCCATCAAAAACCGTCAGATCGAGATTCCCCACCGCGCGAGTTCCATCCGGATAGATCTTTCCAACATCATCAAGCACTATCCGTGACATCAGCTCCTCAATCAAGAAGGCAGAAAACGACAGTACCGAAAGGGTGGATCGGGTTTGAGTCGATCTCTACAGCTTTCGGAACCGTCAAAGTGGAATTGTGTGCACTATATACGGTCCGATGTTTCGGCTTGGGGGTGGATGTGCACGCACCCGACTCACGGTCTGTTCCACTCGGGATTCTGGCCGATGTCGGCCTCGAGCCCCGCAGCCAGCACTCCCGTCACGGCACACACCTCATCGGGCTCGGAGACATCGCCCGACACCCCGACCGCGCCAAGGATGTGGCCGTCGGCATCACGAATGATCACGCCGCCGGGAAGGGCGACCAGCCGGCCATCGGAGATATCGGACAATGCGCCGATGAAGACGGGGAGCTTCTTCGCTCGCTCATGGAGAGATCGGCTCGGCAGTCCCATGCCGAGGGCACCCCAGGCCTTGGCATTGGCGATCAGAGGCCTCATGAACTCCGACCCGTCCTCGCGTTTCATCGCGATCTGATGCCCGCCGTCGTCCAACACCACCACCGAGAGCCGTCCAAGCTCGAGAGCACGCCCCTTGGCGAGCGCGGCATCGATGATCGTGTCGGCTTCTGCCAGCGTCAGCTTCCTCATTGAGTCTCCTCTTGAATAGGCCTTCTATCGCGGTCTGCTACCGCTTCACGGCGCCTGGATTCCATCGATGCACTTTTTCGCCGATCGCCATCGATCTGACCCACGACTGTTCCCGTTTCGGCTGTTGTTTCGCTGCTGATCGGCCCCAGAGCCCATCGATTTCGTCGGCTGATCCTTCACTCGCGAGCGCGCACTTCATCCAGGTCCACGATGGTGCCGGTGGCTGCGCTTTCGACGATCCCTTCGAGCACCACCACCGCCTCGAGGGCCTCCGGTCCCCCGGTCTCGGGTGTCGTGCCGTTCCGAACATTCCGGACGAACTCTTCGAGTTCATCCCTGACCGTGTCCAGAGTGTCGACCGGCTGTTCCGATCGCTCGACTTCGTCGACGGGTTGGAAATAGAAGCGCTGGCCGTCCACTTCGTTCCACGCCGCCGCTTTGGTCCCCCAAACCGCGGTTCGGCCGATGTCGGGAATGACCATCGAGGTCCCGAGAAAGGCGAGACACCCGCTGTCGAACTCGAGTGTCGCCGTGGTGGCGTCGTCGAGTTTGCTGACGCCGATGTTCCTGCGACTGAAGGCCGCCACGCGGGCCGGGCGACCGAGGAGGTAGTTGAGATTGTCGGCCATGTGAACCCCGAGACCTGTCATGCCACCCGCCGGGCTCTCTGCCGGGTCGGCCCGCCATCCACTTCGCGGGTTGAGCCCTTTGGGGTACGACAGATTCGCTTCGGCATAGTGCGGTATGCCTAGTTCGCCGTCGTCGATCAACCTCTTGAGACGGCGGTTCGCCGGTTGACGTCGGCGGTTGTGACCGACTTGAAGCACAATCCCCATGAACTCGGCGGCTTTGATCGCTCGCTTGCCGTCGGCCACGGTGAGCGTGAACGGCTTGTCGACGAACACGTGCTTTCCGGCCGCAGCAGCCTCGCCCACGAGATCAGCATGGGTCGAATGGGGCGTGGCGAGGAGCACGGCTTCGACGTCGGAATCGGATAGAAGGTCGTCGAGCGACTCGGCGGGTCGGCCACCATAATCCCTGGCGAAGGCTTCTCTGGATTCCGCGGTTCGAGCCCAGCCTCCGATGATCTCTATACCGGCATCCTCGCACTTCGAAGCCAGCATCTGACCCCATCGTCCCAGTCCGACCGACGCCACCCGCAACGGCTCCATATGTCTCCTCGATCCCTATGCTTCAACCGGGCCACCGGTCAACGGGTACCAACCGGGGCCCTTGACCAAGATATTGGCACTCGGTACTCTACATAATGCAGGAAATGCCGGAGATTTCCGCAGGAAATGCCCGGGATTTCGGTCTGCACTCGCCCGGGGCACATGGCAGGCAGCGATAGCTGGAGGAGGAATTCAGTTGACTTTCAAAGAACGAAGAGGCGCCAAGTCCGATCAAACCTCCCATCCTCGAGGGGTAACCCGAGGGCTGGCAGTGTTGTTGGTGATAGGGCTGATAGTCGCAGCCTGTGGCGACAGCAGTGAAACCACAACGACAGCAGGAGCCACTGAGACGACAGCAGAGGCCGGCGGTGGCGGAGATGGCGCCATGGAACCGGTCACTCTCGATCTGATACTCACCAGGCCGTACTACGTGCCCCAGAGCATCGTTGATGGCGTGCTGGAGGAATACAACATCACGTTGGTCGTTGACCTGCAGCAAAACGACGACATCCTCCAACAGTTGCAGACGAGGATCGATGCCGGTCAGCCATTGCCCGACCTGCTCGGAGCGGAGGACTCGTTCCTCATGCCTGCGTTCGCAGAGTCGGGGATACTCTCAGCCGAGACAACTGAGACCTTCAGGTCGGAGTTTGAGGCGGAAGACCCCGATCTCTACAACCAACTCTGGGATCTCGTGTGGACCGAGACCGACGGCATTGGTGCGTCGATCACAGCCAACTTCGATGCCCTCTACTACAACGTGGAATGGCTCGAGGAGGCCGGTGTGAGCGTTCCTTTCGCGACTTTCGACGATGTGCTCGACGGAATGCGAGCCCTGAAGGCAACCCGTCCGGACTCGATTCCGCTCACGGTCCAGGCCAAGGCGGGTGACGGGGTGACCACCCTTAAGACAATGCTGGCAGGAACCGGAGCACCCTTCGACGGCGCCGTGCCCGACCTCACCTCCGATGGTGGCATGTACACCTGTCAGTGGTGGGTCGATGCTGCGGCCGAGGGTCTAACCCCACCCGATGCGGTTGCATGGGGTGAGGACGAGTCTCGTGCTGCCTTCACCAGTGGTAACGCAGGCCTGATCCTCGACGGCTTCACCACTGCCGGCGACTTCAACGAGATCGAAGGCTTCGACTACCCCGACCAGTGGAATCTGACACCAGCCCCGGTGACCGGTGGTCCCGGCGGCACCGATGGTGTGGCTTTGGCTGCAGCCAGGACCTGGGGGGTCATCGAAGGGACCGAGCATCCGTACGAGGCTGGCTTGGTGATCAGATACATTGCCACGACGCAGGCTCTCATCGCTCAGGCCGCGGACGGTGGCGTGCCGGCACGGCAGACGGAATTCATCGACAGCCCAGAGGTGCTGGAGATCTGGCCGTTCTTCAACGATGACCTGAAGGGCGCTTACACCAACGCCGAGCCACAGCCCGCCGGTGAGAATGCAGGCGAGGTGGAAGCGATCCTCGAGCAGTTCTTCGGTGAGATCGTCACGGGTCAAAGCACCGACTGTGCCGAACTGGTCAGCAGGTACCAGCCTCAGCTGGACGAAGCCTGAGATCAACACGGTGTCTCGTTAGGCGAGCACATAAAAGAACCGGAATGCTCCCTCGCCTCAACCGGCGAGGGAGCATTCATGTATTCTCGTGACTTAAAGGTGTCCGACCTGTGACGACGACCACGGCGCCAAAACCGAAGGCCGACCTCAAACCAAAGGGGGGCCGCCGCTGGTGGCAACGTAAAGAGCCACCGCGTCAGGACAACAGCGCCATCATCGGCGAAGCCCGGTCGACGCCGTATCTCTTCAGTCTCCCGGCCATCCTTCTCGTGGCCGGTCTTCTCGGTTTCCCCGTCATCTATGGCTTGGTCCAGAGCTTCTTCCGCCGTCCGTCGCTCGGAGCCGACCAAGAGTGGGTTGGCACGTTGAACTACTCGGACATGTTCTCCTCCGACGCTTTCTGGCACTCTCTCAACAAGACGGCGATATTCGTGTTTGGCGCCCTGATCGTCGGATTGGCGCTGGGACTCTTGTTCGCGTTTGCCCTGTTCAAAGTGGTGGGAAGGCTTCGATTCCTCCGTGCCGTGACCATCGGCCCTTACATTGTCTCCAACGTCGCTGCGGCCGTGATGTTTCGAATTCTCTTCAACGCCCAGTTCGGAACGGTCAACCAGGCAATCGAGTGGCTCCCCTGGGTGGAAAGCGGCCCGAGGTGGCTGGCCGACCCCACTTGGGCGATGGTCACCGTGATCTTCACCCAGGTGTGGACCGACCTTCCACTGGTGATTCTTCTGCTTCTCGGGGGGCTGATGACCATTGACCAAGCACATCTGGACGCAGCCCTTGTCGACGGAGCGACCGGCTGGACCCGAGCCCGCCACGTCACCATCCCGCTGCTCGCCCCACAGATTCTGATAAGCATCGTCTGGCTGAGCTATTCCACACTCACCGGGCTCGGGGTGGTGCTCGCCCTCACCGGTGGCGGACCACTCAAGGCCACTCAGACCCTGGCAATGGAGATGTACACCGTGGCCTTCCGCAATCTCGAGTTCAACCAGGCGCTGGCGATCGCAACGTTCATATTGGTCCTCAATGCCTTACTCACGCTGGGCTATGTCCGTATTGGCCGCAGATACAACTACGAAGCATGACTGACCTACGACCTCAAGACGAGTTCCTCACGGAGTCTGTCGCCGAGGAGTCTTTGAAAGCCTCCGAACGCCCAACGAGGGAGCCCAGCCGAATGGCGGGGCGCCAATTCAAAGGGATCGTCAGGAGCATCCTGATCTCGATCCCCTTGATCGCACTGGTGATCTGGACTGTGGCGCCTTTCTTCGTGACTTTGTCGGTTTCCCTCAAGGACAAAACCGAGGTGTTTGCGGATCCGTCGCTGATACCGGCTGACCCGAGCCTCGTCGCCTATGGCGATGTTCTGGCCAGTGACAGTTTCACATCATCGGCCTGGAACAGTGTCATAGTGGGTATCGGCACAACGATTCTGACGATCGTGATTGGCGTACCCGCCGCCTACGCCTTTGCCAGGTTCCGATTCCGGGGCCGACACCTACTGCTCCTCTTCACCCTGCTTCCGAGACTGGTGCCCAGTATCGGGATAATGATCCCGATCTATCGAATCGCCGTCGCCACGAACATGCTGGACAAACGCATAACCCTGATCATCGTCTACACGGCAATGCTCTTACCGCTTGCCGTGTGGCTGCTGGTCGGCTTCTTCCAGGCGATCCCTCGCGACATCGAGGAGGCGGCGAATGTCGACGGGGCCAGCCTTTGGGGGCGCCTCCGATACATAGTGGGACCGCTCGCCGCACCCGCCATGGTCACCGTGGGTGTTCTCGCATTTCGTGAGGCCTGGAACGAGTTCACATTGGTACTCGTGCTGGTCAACTCACCGGGAAGGCGAACACTGCCGTTCGAGCTCTACAAGTTGCAGGGCGTTGAAGGTGTTGCCAACTACCCGCTGGAGGCGGCGTTCACGATCCTCACCATTGTCCCCTTCATTCTCTTCTACACCTTTGTGGAGAAGCGCGTGGTGGCCGGTCTCATTTCCGGGTCAGGGAAGTAGGTCAACAGGTTCTGCTGGTCTCTGGTCGTGGGCAGTCAGACGATTCTCGCCTTGTTGGCGCTGTGACCGTCGAGCAGGTCGCATCCGGCGCAATGATCTCCAACTGGCATCTCAAGCGACACCTCTCGAGCCCCGAAGGGGTCCGAGAAACTGGGCTGAACCGAATCGGATGAGGCGAATCGTCGTCTCCGAGTACCTCCAAGACCAGTTCCTCGATCGTATCGGACGTAGCTTCGAGGTCGTCTACGACCCAGACCTCTACGCCGACCGACCACGCCTGTTGCAGGCGGCGTCCGAAGCGGAAGCCATCATCATTCGGAACAGGACGATGATCGACATCGAGTTTCTGGAATCCGCTTCGGCGATGAAAGTGGTCGGCCGTCTCGGGGTCGGGCTGGACAACATCGACATGGGCGCTTGTTCCGCCGCCGACGTGACAGTCATTCCTGCTGTTGGTGCCAACGCCGTGTCGGTCGCCGAGTATGTCATGGCGGCCATGCTTGTCCTGGTCCGGGGGGTATTCGGGATGACGGAATCGATGATCGCCGGCGAGTGGCCACGTCAGGGATACGCCTTTGGCAGGGAGTTGATGGGGTCCACGCTGGGACTGGTGGGTTTCGGATCGATTGGCCGCCACGTCGCTGCTCGGTCGGCGTCGTTCGGGATGACGGTCCTGGCCTACGACCCCTTCCTGCCCGAAGGCGACCCAGCATGGCGGATGGCGAGCCGCGTCGGACTGGATCAGCTTCTCGCCGAGGCCGACGTGGTCAGTCTCCATGCGCCTCTC
>CAZSOF010000025.1:0-12193 GCA_964607685.1 uncultured Acidimicrobiaceae bacterium
CTGGATGTGGCGACACGGGTCGAGCGCACCGGCTACGGGTCGTTCTGGGTGAATGGCAGTCCCCACGAAGCCGCGCTGGACATCATCGAGGGGGCCCTGGACCGCACGGAGCTGGATGTGGGAGTGGGGGTCTTCAATCTGACGAGGATCTCTGCCGACGAGCTGGTGGTCGAAGTGCGCCGGCGCGAATTCGTCCAGGAAAGGCTGTGGCTGGGAGTGGGCTCCAACCGCAGGCCGGGAGCCCTCGACGAGGTCCGGCAGGCAGCCCATACCCTCCGCGAGGAGCTGGACGTGAGGGTGGTCACCGCGGCAGTGGGACCGCGAATGATGAGCCTCGCCGGTGAGGTGGCCGATGCAGTCGTTCTCACCTGGTCCTTCGTGGCTGAGGTGGAGCGCAATCGGGTGCTGCTGGAGCAGAGCGCAGCCTCGGTTGGGCGTCATCCACCGACGTTGATCTCGTTCATCCGATGTGCCTTGCTGCCCCAGGCCGCCGAGGCGATCACCCAGCGGACCCAGGTCTATGACGCCATACCCCACTACCACGAGGTGTTTGCCCGACACGGGCTGACGGCGGCCGACACCGTGGTCACCGGATCATCCCGTGCCGAACTGCTCCTGGGGATCGAGACCGAGGAGGCGGTGGTCGACATGCCCGTGATACGGGCCATCCCGGCTCAGCCAACCCTGGAATCGATCGGAGAGCTGGTCACCGCCTGTGCCCCCTGACCGTCAGGACTCCAGCCCGAACTCGACGCCTGCGTCCTCGATCACTTCGACGATGTAGGTGCTGAACGACCGTGAGGGGAGGATCAGGTAGGACGGCATCCCGCCATCATCGTCTCTGATGATCTCGGTGGCCACACCGGCGAACAGCGTCCGGGCGGCGGCGCCGCTGGGGAACATGCCGTCGGTCAGGTCGAGACCGCACACCCGGTTGATCAGGTCGGCGCTGTGCTCACCGGTGAGTCGGTACATGGCCCGGACGTGGGTCAGGTCTACCACCTCACCGCTGGGCCGCTCACCGAGCATGGTCCACTCCCCGGGGCCCACCGACCACACCAGAGCATCCCGCGAGCCTTGTGATGTGCCGGGTCTCACTCCGTCGTGCCCGGCGAAGACACGCCACTTGGGAGTGGCGGACTGATCGTCCAGCCGCAGCTCAGCCACGTGCCCGGGCTCCCTCCGGGTCGAAGTGGGCGTGCTCGGCCAGGATCCTTGCTGCCGCCGTCCTCCCGTTGGGGAGCCGGATGTCGACGCGTCCCCCGGGCATGTCCAGATCGGGGCTCACCTGGGCGAGACAGATCGATCGCTGCAGGGTGGGTGACATTCGCGCGGAGGTGATCCGCCCTTTGATCACACCGTCCCCATCGACGATCTGGCACGCCTCGGGCGGGACGACGCCGCGGTCTTCGGTCTGGATCGCCACCAGGTGGGGGTAGTCACCCCGCTCCGCCTGCCACACCAGCTCGGGCTTGCCGACGAAGTCGTTCTTGTCCAGCTTGATGGCCCAGTCGACACCGACCCCGAAACCTTGGGTCAGGCCGTCGGTGTCCTGTCCGACGATGAAATGACCCTTCTCCAGACGAAGGATGCGCTGCGCCTCCACACCGAAGGGGCGGACCCCGAGGTCAGCTCCCTTCTCCAGCAGCTGTTCCCAAACCACCAGGCCATGGGCGGACGGGATGTGAATCTCATATGAGAGCTCACCGGTGAACCCGATACGCCATACGAAGCAGTCCTCGATTCCCGCCACGGTCCCGGTCCTCACCTGCATGTAGCCGAAGTGGTCGGGCTGGAGGTCGATGTCGGTGAGACGGCCGACCAGCTCCCGGGAGCGGGGACCGGCGACGTTGATGCTGGCATAGCCGTCGGTGACGGCGGTCATCGTGACCTTCCAGTGGGGGAACCCGGTCTGCAGCCAATCGTCGAGCCAGTTCCACACGGTCCCGGCTCCGCTGGACGTGGTGGACATCATGTAGTGGTGATCAGCGAGACGCCCGGTGACCCCGTCGTCGAGGACGACACCGTCCTCGGCACACATGACTCCGTAACGAACGCTGCCCACCTCCAGCTTCGACCATTTGTTGACATACACGAACTCCAGGAGCTCGGGCACGTCCTCTCCCCTCAGGTCGATCTTGCCGATGGGACTGACATCGATGATCCCCACATCCTGTCGCACCGCCCTCACCTCGGATTCGGGATCGCCGTAGTGCTCGGGTCGGATCCACTGGCCCGCCACCAGAGGTATGGCGCCATGAGCCTCGTGCCAGGGCTGCATGGGGGAGTAGCGAACCGGCTCGTACTTGCGCCCGGCGAGAGTCCCCAGCTTCACCGGTGCGTACGGGGGACGCCAGGTCGTGGTTGAGGTCTCCAGGAGGCTGGCACCGGTGGCCTCGTCGTGCACCGCCAGGGCGTTCACCGCCTCGACCTTCCCCTGAACCGGGCCCATGCCCACCGTCGTATATCGCTTGGCCAACTCCAGGGAGTCATAGCCCTCCTTGGCCGCCGAGATCAGGTCTTTCGAAGTCACATCCTCGGAGAAGTCCACGAACCCGTGGGTGGAGGAGCGATACATCTCGGGATGGGGCTTCGGGTCGAGGCTGGGAACGGCGACCGGATTGGGCTCGGGCGGCTGGAATGCGACACCGGCAGGAGCGGCACTCTGCCACGTGGCACGGGTCTCGAATGCCCTGCGGGCCGCCTCGGCCCCTACCGCTGAACCATGGGCTACCAGCTCGTCGGTGGTTCCATCGCCGATGATGCCGCCGGTGGCCATCACCTCATGGGGTAGATCACCGGGCAGGAACCTCGCAGCCCGAGGGTCGTAGACAGGTTGGCTTCCTGCCATGTTGAGCAGGGCCGTCTGAGTGGTCCAACCGGTGGCTGTCACCAAGAGATCGGCATGATGGCGATTGCCCTGTGAGTCGAGAACCGAGCGAACCGACCCTCTCCCGTCCGCGGTCAGCACACTGCCGCCCTGGCGGGCGTCGATCACGGAAACCACTTCGACACCGGCACTCTCCAGATCGGTGACAGCCTCATCACCCGACCGGTTGGCCGTCAGGACCACCGCCCGCTCACCCGGCTTCACCGCATAGAGATTGATCAGCCTGCGGACTGCGGTCGAGAGCAGGACACCGGGGAGATCATTGCCCTCGAAGACGTAAGGCCTCTCCAGTGTTCCCGCCGCCACCACGAGACATTTGGCCCGGGCCCTGACCAGGCGCTCCTCGGCGCCAGGAAGATCGCGTTGCACCACTGCCACCCAGTTGTGGTCATAGCGCCCGGTGACCACTGCATCGGTCATGACCTCGACGTTGGGATGACCGGCCACCTGCGCCTCGAGGTCACGTAGCGCTGCCAGGTCCTGGAGTCCACCCCAGCGCAGATGACCACCGAGACCCGGCTCCTCCTCGACCAAGATCACCGAAGCACCCGAGGCGGCAGCTGCGAGTGCCGCCGACATGCCGGCCGGACCGCCACCGGCCACCAGGACATCGGGGTGGGCGTATCGATGGTCGAACCGGCCGGGCTCGTGACTCGACGACACGGTGCCACCTGCGGCGAACCTCCCCAGAACCCTTTGATAGGCGGGCCACAGGGGCCGGGGCGACATGAACGTCTTGTAGTAGAAGCCGGGGGAGAGGAACCTCCCCAGCAACCGGTTGGCGGCCTTGACGTCGAAATCGATCGACGGCCACGCGTTCTGAGGCGAGACCGCCATCCCGCCGGCCAAGCGGCGATGGGCGGCACGGACGTTGGGCTCGTCACCCACCTGGACCATGGCGTTGGGGTCGTGATAGGTGGCGGTGAGCAACCCCCGTGGCCGGTGGTACTTGTAGCTCCGTGACAGCACCCGCTCGCCATTGGCCATCAGGGCGGAGGCGATGGTGTCACCCTCCAGGCCCTGATACGTCTCCCCGTTCCATTCGAAGAAGAGCACTCGCGAACGGTCGATCACCTCACCGGGCCGGGGCGCGATCCGGCTCACGTGGTATCACCGCTCAGTGGGGAGACGTCGCGGATCTCGTTGCTGGAGGTGTTGCGCTCGACGGTGAGAAAGCGACGGCAGCCCGAGAGGTGAAACCACCTCTCGGAGACCCAGCCGGAGGCATTGGCCCTCATGTAGAGGTAGCGACGCCACGCTCGTGGGTCGGTCTCGCTCACCTCGGGTCGGGGAACCACCTCACCCTGGAAGGTGAACTCATCGCTGTTGCGCGGACCGCAGTGGGGGCAGGTGATCACCAGCATCGCTAGTGGCCCACGGCGGCTGCCCCCTTCTCAGCCGTCAACTTGCCACGCTCGAACCGGTCGAGCCCAAAAGCTGAGATGAGATCGCCGGGCCGTCCGTTGGCGATCATGTCGGCCACCGCCTCCCCGGCCACCGGGCCCGCCTTGAAACCATACGTTCCCCAACCGACGTCGACGTAGAATCCCTCGACGTCGGTGGGGCCGATGATCGGCCCGAAGTCGGGCGTCATGTCACAGAGCCCGGCCCATTGCCGCAACAAACGCATGTTGGGAATCGAGGGCATCAGCTCCAGGACATGGTTTGCCAGCCCTGTGGTGAATTCCAGCGAGCCCCGGGTCGAGTAGCTGGCGAAGGGGTCGACGCTGGCGCCGAACACCAGCTCGCCACGAGCGGTCTGGCTCACGTAGGTGTGCAGGCTCCCTGAGACGATCACCGGGTGGAGGAACTGCTTCACAGGCTCGGTCACCGCTGCCTGGAGAGGGCGGGTGGTGATGGGGAGAGTGACACCAGCCATCCCCGCCACCAGGGAGGACCAGCCGGCGGTGCAATTGACGATGGCACCGGTGGCGATTTGGCCCCGGCTGGTGTGTGCGGCAACCACCCTGCCCCCTTCGACATCGATGTCGGTCAGCTCGGTCTCCTGGTGGATGTGTGCACCCATTGCCGACGCCGCCCGGGCGTAACCCCAGACCACGGCGTCGTGGCGGACGATGCCACCCGGTGGATGCCACAGTGCACCGACGATGGGGTATCGGGGGTGGTCGCTGATGTCGAGGAAGGGAGCGAGCTCTTTGATTGCCTCCGGGCTGATGACCGACGAGTCGATGCCCTGGAGCTTGTTGACCTCGGCCCGCCATCTCATCGTGCGCAACGAGGAATCGCTGTGCGCCAGGGTCATGTGCCCCCTCTGCTCGAACATGACGTTGAAGTTCAGGTCTTCTGCCAGGCGTTCGTACAGCTTCACCGAGCGGTCGTAGAAGCGAGAGCCCTCGGGCGTCAGATAGTTGGAGCGGATGATGGCGGTGTTCCGCCCCGAACCGCCACTTCCGATGTAGCTCTTTTCGAGCACGGCAACATCGGTGATCCCGTGGTTGCGGGCCAGGTAGTAGGCCGTGGCCAGGCCATGGACCCCGCCGCCCACGATCACGATGTCATAGGAAGGCCGGAGGTCGTGGCGGTCCCATACCCGGGGCCAGGCTGAACGGGACATCCCGTGGCGGAACAGGCTCCAAGCGGAGAATCGGGTAGGCGACGTCAGAGCGCACTCCTCATTGAGGCCGTGACCCTAGATATGCTCGGTGCCCATGAGCGAGAGTCGCCAGTACGACGCCATCATCATCGGCGCCGGCATCATCGGGGCCAATCTGGCCTTCGAGATGTCCAAGGCGGGCTATCGGACCGTGAATGTCGACAAGCTCCCCGCGGCGGGATACGGCTCCACGGCCAACTCGTGTGCCATCGTCCGTACCCACTACTCGACCTGGGCCGGGGTGGCCATGGCCTATGAGGGCTTTCACTTCTGGAAGGACTGGGCCGACTATCTCGAAATCGAGGACGAACGTGGTCTTGCCGGTTTCGTCCAGTGTGGCGGTGTCTTCGTGGGCAACGACGAGCGCTATTCAGACAAGGTCCTGCCCCTCTTCGACGAGATCGGCATCGAGTACGAGGTCTGGGACCCCAACGCACTGAGCGAGCACATCCCCGGGATCGACACCGGAGACCATTCACCGCCGAAGCGACCCGAAGACGACGCCTTCTGGGAGGATGCGCCGCGCCAGATCACCAGTGCGGTGCACACCCCCATCGCCGGCTACATAACGGACCCTCAGTTGGCCACTCACAACCTGCAGCGGGCCGCCGAGGCCAAGGGTGGCGAGTTCTTGTTCAACGCCGAGGTGTCGGGTGTCCGCCTCGAAGACGGGCGCGTGGCCGGTGTCGACCTCGCCGACGGGACGTCGATCGATGCTCCGATCGTGGTCAACGTCGCCGGGCCCCATTCCTTCGTGATCAACGAGATGGCTGGTGTCGCCGACTCGATGACCATCAAGACCCGGGCGCTTCGCCACGAGGTGCATCACGTCCCTTCGCCGGCGGGCCTGGACTTCGAGAAGGACGGGATGCTGGTGGGTGACGACGACCTGGGCACCTATTTCCGTCCCGAGGTGGGCAACCACATCCTGGTGGGCAGCCAGGACCCGGAGTGCGACCCGCAGATCTGGGTGGAGGACCCGGACGAGTTCGACCGCAAGATCAGCGACGATCAGTGGCGGGCTCAGGTGTTGCGTCTGGCGCGGCGCCTGCCGGCGTTGGGCGTGCCCGGCGAGAAGAAGGGGGTCGTCGACCTCTACGACGTGAGCGACGACTGGATCCCCATCTACGACAAGACCGACCTCCCCGGTTTCTATCTGGCTATCGGAACCAGTGGCAACCAATTCAAGAACTCACATATCGCCGCCTATTGCCTGACAGAGTTGATCAAGGCCGTTGAGGCCGGTCACGACCACGACATCGACCCGGTCAAGGTGACGATGCCATATACCGGTCTGGAGATGGACATGGGAGTGTTCAGCCGCAACCGGGAGATCAACAAGGACTCTTCCTTCAGCGTCCTCGGCTGATCAGCTCTGCGGGCTGGCGACACGCATCCGGTGCCACTCGACAATGGCTACCAGGGCAGCGGATGCCAAGATGACTCCGGCGCCAGTCAGGAACAGAGTGGTGAAATCGCCACTACCGAGGGCGAAGCCGCCCATGAGCGGACCGAAGACACGTCCCACGGCCATCAGCGCCTGGGCGTCACCGACCCTTTCCGTCGGGGTGATAGCCCGTTCGGCGATCAGTTTGAAGACTGCGGGGACGGCCATCCAGAAGGCGAACCCCCACAGGGTGAGAGCGGCAAAGAAGACGAAGGAAGATGAGACGACTCCGGCAGATAGTGCCGACATCGCGGTGACCGCAAGCCACACTCCGGCCCGGCCTCGTCGTGTCTCCATCCGAGTGGCCAACACCCCGGCTATGGCGTTGAGGCTGAATGCCCAGGACACCGTCACCGGGGATAGTGCGTGGAGCTCCTGTGCCACGGCCCCGGTGAAGACGAACACAGAGGAGCCTCCCAGGGTGAGGATCAGGAGGGCGGCGAGGAGGAGTCGGTTACTGCGCGATCCACTGACACTGCGCCCGACCCGGGGGAGCTCGCCGAAGTCGACCGGAAGCAACATGGCAGCCAGTGCCAGAAGCGCCAACGCCAAGAACACCCAGCGGAACCCGCCGACATCGGTGAGCCAGCCGAGTGGTGGCGAGGCGACGGTGGCAGTCAGTGGAGCGACCGCGGCCACATCACCGATGCCACGGGTGAACCTGGTGGCGTCGGCCCAAGCGATCCAGGTAGACATTCCGAGACCGAGCCCGGCGACAGCCCGGGTGGCGACCAGGATCGGAAACGTGGCAGCGAGCGCGGAGCCCATGCAGGCCAGCGCAACGAGGATGAGTGATCCGTAGTGAAAGCGCCTTCGGGGACGAAACAAACGGCCGGCGAGAAACGCGGCGAGAGCGAAACTGCCCACCTGTGCCGTGCTCAAGAGGCCGGTTTGACCGATGGGTACCTCGAGTCGTATCGAGACGTCAGGCAGCAGGAAAGGGGTAGCGGCAAACACCGCGGCCACCACTGCGGCGCCGGCCATGACCCCTGGAGACGCCTGGGGCCGCACCGCCTGGATGACACGTGCCGGGAGAGTCATGCCGACAGCAGTATGCGACGCGGTGGCGAGGCGTGTCGATCACTTCGCAGGTGTCTTCGGCACCGAGACCGAACACCACAGCTCTGGATGTCGCAGGCCCCCGGATCGCGCTGCGCCCCACGTCATAGGGGACTTCGGCCCTAGTCCGTCCCAGGGATGGCACGGAGAATCGAAGTGAGGAGACGACATGAACAAGATCCTGCTTGCCGTTGATGGCTCCGAGCACTCGACGCGAGCCGCAACCTTGGCTGGTGAGCTATCGAAGCGCTTCGAAGTGGCAGTCGTCGTGCTCAATGTCGTCAGCGAGGCCCGAATGGTCACGCCTGGTGCAGTAGCCGAGTACGCCCAGCTGGAGCATGTCAATCTGACTCAGCGTGAGCTGCTCAAGTCCGCCGGGAGCGAGTTGGTGGCCCAGGCCGCGGCCAAGGTTATGGCTGCCGGTGGCAAGGTCGATCACCAGGAGGTGATGATCGGCTCGCCGCCACATACCATCGCCGGCTATGCCGACGGCGTCGGTGCCGACTGCATCGTCATGGGGCGGCGTGGTCTGGGCGATCTCAAGGGTCTGCTGATGGGCAGCGTGAGTCATCGGGTGGGCCAACTCAGCGATCACACACTGATGACCGTGGAGTAGCGCTCACGAGAGCGCGCCTTCGGTCCGTCTTCGGTGTCGAGCGGTGACGGTTAGCGGGATGCCCTGCGGCCCAGGATTCCACCACCCAGGAACAGACCGGCAAACAGAACGAACCCGAAGTCGTACCAGTTGCCGTTGTTGTGCACCTCGTAGATGTTCACGCTGTCGGTGAACAGGGAGATGATGAAGGTGATTGGTGCGATGAAGCCGTGCCAGGCACCCATGAAGAATCCGGCGACGTCACCGTCGGGCCCCGCCGTGTCCACCTGTGGGTTCTCACCAGCGGCACAAGCCGCCAGCACCAGTGCGCCCACGATCACCAGCACGATGATGCGGCTTCGCTTCATGAACAGCCTCCAGGTCGGTTGGAGACGAACCTAGCGATCCGCGGAGGTGAACCGTCTACCGGGCGAGGGGCGCGCTCAGGCCGGACAGTAGGCCGTCTGACAGGGTGGTCACCATCGAAAGCGGGGCACTGATCTGATGGCCAGCACGACGAAGAACAAGCCGATGGGAACCACCGCCATCGTCGCCGAGCCCGAGGTGTTGGCGTGATAGCTGACCACGAGTCCGATGGCCACGGACAGCACGCCAATGAGTGATGCCACGGCCATCATCGTTGGCACCCTGTGAACCAGGAGTGCTGCCGTGGCCGCCGGGCCCACCAGCAGACCGAAGACCAGCAAGGTTCCCACCGTTTGGAACGAGCCGACGATTGCCACCGTGATCAGCCCGAGCATGGCGGCGTGCGCCAGCCTGGGCCTGAGACCGAGGAGCTTCGCCTTCTGCTCGTTGAACGAGAGCACGAGGAAGGGTCGATAGAGCAGTGTGGACACCGACAAGGTCACTGCGACGAGACCCCCCAGGAGGACGAGGTCTGACCCGGTCACACCGAGGGCATCGCCGAAGAGAATGGCGTTGAGGCTTCCAAGGTATGAGTCGGTCCGGGAGATGAGGATCACACCGAGGCCAAGCATTCCCACGAAGAGGAGACCGATCCCGGTGTCCTCGGAGAATGCGGTTTGACGATGGACGAGGTTGATCCCCAACATCATCACCACGGCAGCTGCGATGGCACCCAGCAACACATTGAAGTCGAGGAGGATCGCCAGGGCTATGCCGGGGACCACACCGTGGACCAGAGCATCGCCCAGGAACGACATGCCCCTGATGACCACCCAGGTGCCCACAACGGCCAGAGCCGCCGCCGCCAGCGACCCGCCAATCAACGCCCTCTGCTGAAACTCCAGGGTGAACGGATCGATCAGCCACTCCACGCGGGTCAACCTAACCTCAGTCGATCAGGACAGTGCTTCTGCTATCAACCGGGCGTCGGTGAGCAACATGCCGACGACATCGTCGGCGCCCGAGCCCGGCTCGCCGAGTGACCCGGAATAGAGCTCTACCACCTGAACCTCCCGCCCAAGCTCGGCGGCCACTGCCGCGGCGAGTCGGGTGGGCTGGCTGGTCTCCGCGAAGATGGTGCTTATGCCTTCGTGTTCCATCACATCTACCAGCTCGCCCAGCTCGGCCGAGCTGGGCTCATCGAGGGTGGATCCGCCCGGGATCACGACGCCGACGATCTCGAATCCATAGCGGTCGGCGAAGTAACCGAAGGCCTCGTGGTTGGTGACCAGCTTGTGATTCTCCTGCGGCACCTCTTCCACGAGTGTCTCGATCTCAGAGTCTGCCTGCTCCAGCCGGGCAGCATAGAGATCGGCACGGATGCTCCAGTCGATCGAGTCGTCGAGCAGTGTCAACTCGCCGGCGATCACACGGCTGGCCTCGGCCACACGCAGCGGGTCGAGCCAAACATGAGGGTCGAGGTCACCGTTCTCGTGTTCGTCTCCTCCTCCTTCTTCTCCCTCGTGATCCTGGTGATCGTGAGCTGCGAACGGGAGCGGGTCGAGCTCGGGGGCCACCTCGACGAGATTGGCACCGTCCTCCACCGCGTTTTCCAGGACATCGTGTAACCCTTCTTCCAACCCGAGGCCGTTGGCAATCACCAGGTCGGCCCGAAGGAGAGTCGTCACCTGAGAGGCCGAGGCTTGATAGTCGTGAGGGTCGGCGCCGATGGGTATCAGCACCTCCACGGTGCCGTCATCGCCCACCAGGTTGCCGGCTACGTCACCCCAGATCGAAGTGGTTGCCACGACCTGAATCCCATCGGCGCCGTCCCCCGCATCCGGGTCGCAAGCCGTGACCACCAGGAGGAGAGAGATGGTGATGAGGAACCATCTCCTCCACCTGCCGAGTTGCATTCTCATTTCGTTCTGCGAATGAGAATCGTTATCATGGTATTGAGAATCATAATCATTAGGGTGGGTAGATGGTCAAGTCCACGTTCGAGCGTCAGGTGGAGCTCCGGCTGTTGGAGCACGACGTCCGCTTCACACGCGGTCGACGGGCCGTGGTGAATGCCTTGGCCCTCGCCGACGGGCCGCGCTCCGCAGCCGAGTTGAGCACCGCACTCGGGGGCACCGTTCCGGTGTCATCCATCTACCGAACTCTGGCGGTGCTCGAGGCGGCCGGTGTGGTGGTGCCTCATCTCGGAGCCAAGGGGTTGACCCGATTCGAGCTCGCCGAGTGGCTGACCGGTCATCACCATCACCTGGTGTGCCTCGACTGCGGCTCTGTAGCCGATGTCGAGATCCCTGCACCCAAGGAGGAGAGCGTTCGCATGCTGGTGTCCGAGATCGCCGCACTGGCGTCATTCGATCCCATGGACCACGCTCTGGAGATCGAGGGCCGATGCGCTCGATGCGCGTGAGCAGAATCGTCGTCAAAGCCACGAATCTGACGCTCGCCTATGGAGCCAACATCGCTCTCGCCGCGTCGGACTTCGAGATCCGCTCCGGTGGTGTCACGGCAATCATCGGGCCCAACGGTTCGGGGAAGTCAACCGTTCTCAACGCGATCGCAGGACTGATCGAGCCCAGGTCGGGCGTAATCGAGGTGAACTGTGAGCCCGATCGTCTCTCGTACGTTCTGCAAACGACCAAGGTCAACGACACGCTCCCGGTGACGGTCCGGGAGGTGGTGGCGATGGGCAGGTACGCAAACACCGGCTTCTATGGCTGGCTTGGCTCCACGGACCGTTCCCGGGTCGACGAAGTTCTGCAGCGTATGGGCATCACCAACCTGGCTGCCAGCCACCTGAGCGGGCTGTCCGGCGGTCAGCGGCAAAGAGTGTTCGTGGCTCAGGGTCTGGCTCAGGATCATGACATCTTGCTCCTGGACGAACCGCTCACCGGGATCGACTTGACGACGGCTCAAGCCATCGATGAGGTGATTCATGACGAGACGGCCGAGGGCTGCGCGGTGGTGATGACAACACACGACCTATCCGAGGCCAGACTGGCCGACCACGTCCTGTTGCTGGCGGGCAAGGTGGTGGCCTCGGGCACGCCCGAGGAAGTGCTCACCGCCGAGCATCTGGTGAAGGCGTACGGTCCATCCCTACTACACATCGAGAAGGGTCGTGTCTTCCTCGACGATCCGGCGCACATGCCGGTCGTGGGGCGACACGCTCACCGTGAGCGCTCGATACACACCGAAACCGACCGT
>CAZSOF010000025.1:12293-17890 GCA_964607685.1 uncultured Acidimicrobiaceae bacterium
CCCAAAGTGAGATTGAAGGGTCAGGTCCATGGTGGAATCCGATGAAGCCCGGGTCGATGCACTCGTCGACGAGCTGATCGAGAAGTACCCGCCGGGCACAACCGATGACAGGGAGCTCTGGGGGGCCCAATACGACATGGGCCTGGCCTGGGTGTGGCACTCCGAGGGGTTCGGAGGCCGGGGTCTCTCCCGCAGCCTTCAGCCGAGAGTCGACAGCCGCCTACAGGCCGCTGGTGCCTCCATCGAGAACCGATCCACCAATCTGCTGGGAATCGCCATGGGTGCGGGGGTGCTCGACGCCCACGCCACCGATGAGCAGAAGAGACGGTGGCTGAGACCCATGTTCACCACCGAGGAGCTCTGGTGTCAGCTCTTCAGCGAACCGGGCGCCGGCTCGGACGTGGCCGGCGTGGCGACCCGGGCGGTGAAGGATGGCGACGAGTGGATCATCAACGGGCAGAAGGTGTGGACCACCATTGCCCACATCTCCAAATGGGGCATGGTGATCACCAGGACCGATCCCGACGCGCCCAAGCACCAGGGGTTGACTTATTTCGTGGTGGACATGACGTCTCCAGGCGTGGAAGTCCGCCCTCTCCATCAGATAACCGGGGAAGCCGAGTTCAACGAGGTGTTCTTCAACGACGTTCGGGTGCCCGACATAAACCGCATCGACGCCGTGGGGGCTGGGTGGCGGGTGACAGTGACCACGCTCATGAACGAGCGGGTGGCCATTGGGGGTGCCGGTACCCCCCGCCAGAGCGGCTACATCGCTCAGGCGGTGGACGTGTGGAAGGAGAGCGGTGCCGGCGATCCGGTGCTCAGGGACCGCTTGCTCCATCTCTGGGTCGAGTCCGAGGCTGCCCGGCTCACGGCGATCAGGGCCAATCAGATGGCGACGAGGGGGACTCCGGGCCCGGAAGGGTCGACGGGCAAGCTGGCCTGGGCCAACCTCAACAAGGAGATCACTGCCTTCACCACAGAACTACTGGGCCTCGACGGAACCCTGTATCCGGGGGGTTACGAGTTGAGGCGTCCCGAGCGGGCCGGAGTGCACCCACCGCAGAAGGCTTTTCTCAGAACCCGGGCCAACTCCATCGAGGGTGGCACATCCGAGATCATGCTCAACATCCTCGGCGAGAGGGTTCTCGGGCTGCCGGGCGAGCCTCGGGTCGACAAGGACCTTCCCTGGTCGGAGGTTCCCCGTGGGTGACGTTCCCGTCGTCCAGTTCGCTCTCACCGAGACCCAGGAGCTGATCCGAAGCACCGCCCGGCGATTTCTTCGGGAGCGCTTGAGCCTGGAGCGGGTGCGCGAGCTCATGATGTCCGAACACGGATTCGATCGTGTTCTGTGGAAGGAGATCGCTGACCTGGGTTGGACCGGTCTCACGATCGCGGAAGAGCACGGTGGCGCCGGGATGGGACCGGTCGAGATGAGCGTCGTTCTCGAAGAGATGGGACGGCTGGTCACTCCCGGGCCCTTCTTTGCCAGCGCCGTGTTGGCGACTACCGCGGTTCAGCAGGTGGCGACGTCCTCGCAGCAGGAGGAGCTGCTTCCCGTCCTGGCCAGCGGGGAGAAGATCGCCACGCTGGGCGTCTTCGAGCAACCCAGAGGATGGGACGTCGCCTCCGCCTCGACCATCGCCTCCCAGAAAGCCGAAGGGTGGGTGCTCGACGGTGTCAAGCGCTCGGTTCTCGATGGTCACCTGGTCGACCTCCTCCTGGTGACGGCGGCTACCGAGGACGGAGTCGGTCTGTTCGTGGTCGATCCCGGGGCTGACGGTGTCGAGATCACCCACATGCCGGCTCTCGATCCGACCCGACGACAGGCCAATATCGCACTCGAGAAGGTGAGAGTCGACGGGAGTCGGCGCCTGGGTCGAGGTGACGTCAGCCCACAGTTGCGACACACGCTGGCTCTGGGCACTGTCGCCATGGCCGCTGAGCAGGTCGGTGGTGCCCAGCAGTGCCTGGAGATGTCAGTCGGATACGCCAAGTCTCGATACCAGTTCGGGCGTCCCATCGGCTCGTACCAGGCGATCAAGCATCGCTGCGCCAACATGCTGGTGAGGGTGGAGCACGCCAGGTCGGCGGTGTATCACGCGGCGAGGGTCACCGATGATCATGAGGAGTTTGCCGTGGTCGCACCACTGGCCGGCTCGATCGCCTCCGAGGCCTACGTGTGGGTGGCGGGTGAGAACATTCAGGTGCACGGTGGCATCGGCTTCACCTGGGAGCACGACGCCCACCTCTACCTGAAGCGAGCCAAATCCTCTTCCCTTCTCCTCGGCAGTCCCACCCACCAGCGGGACCTGCTGGGGCAGGCAATCGGGATCTGAATCTCCCGGAGATGGGTGTCAGACCACGCTGGTCAACGCGTCACCGGCGCACCGTTGGTGGCCTGCACCAGCTCAGATGAACAGTGTCTGCGCCCCCTCCGAGAGCTCGATGAAATCGGCAGCGTTGATGATCCCCTCCACCCGGTCGTAGAGGTCCTCCTCGCCGATGTGCATCATGTCGGCCGACATCCTGCATGCCCAGAGATGACCCCCGGCGTCGGTGATCAGCTCGAGAAACTCGGGGACGTCGGGGACGTCGATTCCCTCGATCTGCTTCTTCATCATGTGGGTGGCGAACGACGTCATCCCGGGAAGCCCCATGAGCATGGGCGGCATGTGAGTCGCCGGATTGCCCAAAGGCGTGAACTTCAGTTGGCCCATGGTCTCCTTGTTGATGATGTCGAACCCCCAGAAGGTGAAGAACAGGTGGGTCTCGATGCCCTCACCGAGGGCGGCGTTGGCCAGGACCAGCCCCGGATAGGCCATGTCGAGCGACCCCTTGGAGCAGATGATCGCCAGCTTGCGACCGGCTGCCTCATCCTCGAAGACCGGGACCGGTGCTTCCATGGTGGTTGTCATGTCACGTCCTCCTCCGCTCAGACGCAGCCGACCGGCTTGGGAAGACCTGCAACGTAGGCCATCTTCTTCGCCGGCTTCTTGGGGAACAGCTGGAACAGCTCCTTGGTGGGAATACCTCCTGCGGTGGCAACTCGCCGCAGTGTGGCGGTTTCCCCTTGCTCCTTGAAGTCTTCCCTCAGGAACCTGATGGCATGCATGTGACGATCCGTCAGGTCGATGCCGATGTTCGCCGCGAGTTGTTTCGCCAGGTCCTCGGTCCATTCGTCGTATTCGGTCATGAAGCCCTCGTCGTCGACGTGGACCTCACTACCAGCGATTGTGGCCAGGCTCATAGCCGGGCCTCCTTTCTTTGGTTGAACTCGTTCGGGTTCACCGATCCCATGCTCCGGAGTAGAGCGATCATCCGGGCCAGACCCCTTCGAACCACCGGTTCCCGCAGCTCACGCAACAGCGACAGCAGCGACGGGGGCTCGGCGTCCTCCTCCATCTCGTTGACGTTGTGGAGTGTGGAGCGCAGCATCATCATGATCTCGGGTTGGGTCATCTCCTTGACCGTCTCCAGGATCAGCACGACGTTGTCGCCGAGTGCCTCGACGTCGTCGGTGGAGAAGGCGGATACGACCCGATCGACAACGCCCAGCCCGCTGCGGGCGAAATCCACGTAACCCCGCTCTTCGACCTCGGTCATGGCTCTCGTTAGCGATTCCATGCCCTGGTGGGCAATGGGCCGGAGGTCCGATGTGAGATCGGTGAGCGACTCTCGAAGTCTCCTTCTCTCCTCGGCCTCATCGACCAGGATCTGCACCTGGGAGGACAGAGCCTCCAGGCGGCGGTCGGTCTCGGTGAGATCCATCGTGGTCATTGCTCGACCTCCTTCTTTCCCGCCATCGACATCAATGCCGGCAACGGCAGGTCTCGACCCGGGAGCAGGGCGTTCCAGTAGACCCACTTGAACATCAGCTTGCCGAAGTGGTTGAGTTCCGTTTCTTCCAGCAGTGAGAACGGTCCCAATCCGGGCAATGGATACTTCCCGGGGAGGGGCTGGGTGTCGTAGTTGAAGTCGATCAGCAACGCCTTGCCGTCACCCGATTCGACGAAGCAGTTGGCGTGGCCGTCGAACTTGTGGGTCATGGGCTCGCCACGGATGTGCTGGATGAAATTGTCGGTGAACACCTCCACCGCGAAGTGAGCTACGGACCCGGCCTTGGAAGTGGGCAGGTCGGCGGCGTCGCCGACAGCGAAGATGTTGTCCCAGTCCCGGGACAGGAAGGTCTCCGGGTCCACTTTCACGAAGTTGAGCTCGTCGCCCAGACCACTGCGGGCCACGTAGTCGGCGCCCATGTTGAGTGGGACCGTGACCAGGACATCGAAGGGGATCTCCCTCTCGTCGTAGGAGACGATGGCTCTCTTCTCGTTGTCGACGCTCTCGATGTAGAAGTCGGTCTCGACGGCGATCTTTCGCTCCTCCAGCATCCCACCCAGGTGTTTGGAGGCTATGGGCTTGGTGAAGGCGCCGTCGAGCGGTGTCACATACGTGATCTCGACCCGGTCCCTCATCTCCTTGTGCCTGAAGAAGGAGTCGGCGAGAAAGGTGAATTCGAGCGGCGCAACGGGGCACTTGATGGGCATCTCGGTTATGTGCACGACGAGACGGCCCCCTTCCCATGTTCTCAGCTTCTCACCCAGGGCGGTGGCGCCCTCCAGCGTGTAGAAGTCGAAGACGCTCCTGTGCCACTCGTCACCGTCCATGCCGGGCGTTTGATCGGGGCGAGGCGTGGCGCCCGTTGCGACGACCAGGTAGTCGTAGGAGAGGCTGGTGCCGTCGGCCAGGTGGACCTCGCCGGTCGCCGGTTCGACACGGTCGATCTCACCCAAGACCACGTCGACGTGGTCGGGGATGAATCGCTGTTTGGGCTTGACGACATCCTCGGGCGCATAGTCACCGAAGGGGATGAAGAGATAGCCGGGCTGATAGTGGTGGTCCGGATGCTCGTCGACGATGGTGATCGTCCACTGATCGGCCGGGAGGAGCGGGCGGAGCTTGTTCACCACCATCGTCCCCGCGGTGCCTGCACCCAGAACCAGTAAATGCTGCATTGCTCTATTCCTTGTCTCGAAGTGATGCCGGGTGACGTCTGGGATTCGTCATCCATGTAATCGTCGTGTATCCGGCGACCGGTCAACAGGGCCGACGGTCCGCGGAACCAGGGCCTTTTGTCCCGCTAGCCATCAAACCTCCGGTAGTTAGCCCCGTATACGGGGCTAACAGCCTCGAGAAAGCTCGGACGACGCGAGGGCTCAGGTCAAGGGGTCGGGACCCGTCGCTCAGGCCAAGGGGTCGGCGTCTCCGGTCCTCTCGAACACGCGCTTGGCCTTGCCCACTTCGGTGCGGGGCACGCTTCCCGGAGGCCCCACCTCGACCTTGATCCGCAGACGCACCATCTCCATCAGCCTCGACTGCAGACGGTCAGACACCTCATCAACCTGGTTGACGAGGCTGTCGTCGGCTATCTCGACCCGAGCCTCCAGCTCGGGGAGTGCGGTCCGTCGGTCGACGATCAATGCGTAGTTGCTCCCGATGGCAGGATCGTCCATCAACACCGTCTCGATCGTTCTCGGGTATACGTTGATGCCCCTGATGATGAGCATGTCGTCGGTTCGGCCCTGTAAACGGGCGAT
>CAZSOF010000026.1:0-17881 GCA_964607685.1 uncultured Acidimicrobiaceae bacterium
GGACCAAAGAAACGAATCGGCTCGTGCATGAGAACCATCCTGATCACCTGTAACAAGTAGCGTCTCGTGTCCTTCCACCAGTGGAACTTGGACTTGCCGACCCTTGGGGCGTACTCGATCGGAACGTACTTGATCGAATAGCCATTGCTGAGAAACGCCATTGTGATTGTGGTGACGCAGGAGAAACCGCGAGGCAGGAGATAGAGGAATTGGTTCCCCACGTCTCGTCGAAACGCCCTGAAGCCAGAGTTCAAGTCCGGAATGTCGTAGCGAGAAAGGTAGGAAGCCAGCTTGCGGATCAACCACTTGGCAGGCGCCCTCAAGAACCGAGCCGAGCCTTGCTCTGAAGTCCTCGCCCCGACTACTTGATCGAATCCGTCGAGTGCTGCGACCAAGTCAGGGATCTCATCATTGGGATAGGTCATGTCGACATCGGTCCACACCACCACGTCGCCCTTGGCAGCCATCGTGCCGTACTTCCTGGCCGAACCCGCGCCGCGATTGGTAGCGAATCTCATGACCTGAATTCCTTCGAGCGACTGGGCTAACTCGCCGGAGCCGTCCGTTGAGCCGTCGTCCACGACGAGAATCTCGCATGTCAACTCGACCTCGATCATTGCCTTCTGGATTCGGCGCACCTCTTCTTCGAGGTGCTCGACCTCGTTGAACACGGGGAGGACGATGGAAACCGCTACCTGCTTGTTTGTCTCTTGCATCAGATCCGTCCAGATCCGCCAGATTGTGCCATCGCTAATCTGTGTACTCGGCACAAGCGCAGGACTTCTTGACGACGGCCTGCGTTGGTCGAACAGTCCCGTCTGTCAACCACGCACCGGGGCGAAGATGGTTTTCCAGTAGATCTGAGGCAACAATGCAATGACGACACCGGCCCAGAACAGGTTACGGGCGAATGGCCTCGCTTTGACCCAATGCACATATGAGAGTGTCAGGATCGCTCCGGCCGCAGTCAGAGCCTCGAGAGGATACCGGTATCCAACGAAGCCGGCTCCACCGGTGGATCTGTTGGCCTTGAACTGGACAAGGAGATAGACAACCGCTCCAAGGGCCGCTCCCCGTCCCCAGTCGGGAAGCCGTTTCCAGGCAGCTCGCAGCCCGGGTATCAGAACGAGCAGGAACGGTGAGTAAAGGAGCAAGCCGTGGGACGGGTCGACGAGGCCTCTGACAACGTTTTCGAAATATCCCAACGGATTGGCAGATGTCAGCTGCTCGGTGAACCCAGATCCGTAGCCACCGCTGATCGTGAGATCACCCCACAGCCACGAGTTGTACCAGAGCAGACCTCCGAGACCGAGCAGCGAACCCACTCCCACCTTGATGGCAGGGATGACGCTCCACCTGGAGACAGCGACCGTCAGCCCGACCGCAGCAACGATCAAGGCGGTGTGAGGGCGAGTGATCACCGCGGCACCAAAGGCCAGCCCGGCCCACCACAGGTGGGAGCGTGCCACCAAGAAGATGCCCAACGCCAACCACATCGAGGCCGGCCCGTGTTGCCAGAGGGCGTCGGACGCGGTGGCCCACATGGTCGTACCCAGGCCGCCGACATAACCGGCACCAATTGCCACCGCTCGGGAGACTCCGGCATAGGGGATCGCGGCCGCCAGGAAGCCCATCGCCGCCGCCGTTGCCAGGGCCGCGGTGATCGTGGCCGGTCGGGCCGAGGGGAAGGGGAAGGCGATTCGGGGTGCGTCCGGAACGTTGAAGCCTTCGACATAGAGGTCAGCAAGCGGTTCGCCTGACAGCCGATAGAAGGGAGCCGACAACGCAGCAGCGCCCGGGGGGTACTGGCTGACCGGGCCGCGAGGGCTGTCAACGATCCAAGCCACGTTCCCGTACTGCTCCTCGTTGGCCGCCTCAGCGTGATCCGGCAGGATGACCGAACCCGTCATGCCGATGTGCCACCCGGTGAGCGCATTGGTGAGTGGGTCGATGTGGCTGTGCGAATTGAGATTGGCCGTGCCCAGATAGAAGAGCGACAGCGGAACAAAGACCAATGCGAAAGGAGACCGGGATCGGAGCCAGGCCCGAAGACGACCCAGCAAGTCTTCACGTCCAGTTGGATCCTCTACCTTCATGGTCACAACGTACCGTTGTCAGGCTCGAGCCGGGCGTCGCAAGTGGGTCCTCGGGGCTTGGGCCCACATCGCATGTGATTACGATGGCTCGTTTTCACGCTCTGGTGTCATCGGCGGGTGGGAAGGAGCACTGAACCAACTCGAGTTCCCTGAATGCCGGAGCCGGCTCAGAGAGGTTCTCCGCGTTCAGGCCGAGCCGCCGAGCGTCGATACTCTGATAGACCACTCTCCTCCAATAGCCTGGATCAGCGATGCCCGGATCTGTCAATCCATCGACCAGACGAAACATCTGGATAGTCCTGCCGGCGTTCAACGAGGAGAAGGATCTGGGGCATCTCTTCGAACGTATCGAAACTGCCGTCGAAGAGGCCAATCTCCAGTTTCAGCTGGTGATCGTCGACGATGGGTCAACCGATGGCACTCTCGACGTGGTCGAACAGTGGATGGAACGGTTGCCGATTCGGACTGTGCGACATCGTGTGAACCAAGGGTTGGGAGCCACGATCCGAGACGGCCTCAAGGCGGCTTGTGAGGTGGCTGACCCCAAGGATGTCATCGTCACTCTGGACGCGGACAACTCCCACACTCCAGAACTGATTCTGAGAATGGTCCGCATGGTCCGCGAAGGCAATGACGTGGTGATCGCATCCCGGTTCAGGTCAGGCAGCAGAATCCGGGGGGTGCCGCTGGGCCGGCGGTTCTTGAGCCGTGCAGCCGGGCTGGTCTTCAAGGTCCTGTTCCCGATCCGAGGCGTGCGTGACTACACGTGTGGGTACCGAGCCTATCGAGCCAGCGTCCTGCAGAGGGTGACGAGCGACGATCCGCGCTTCTTCGACCAGGATGGATTCCAGGTGATGGTCGACATACTCCTGAAGCTCAGACGAAACCGGGACCTCGTCTTTGGGGAGGCCCCCTTGATCCTACGCTATGACCACAAGTCGGGGGCAAGCAAGATGGATATCGGAGCCACGGTCGTCGGAACCCTGAAGCTGATTGTCCGGCGTCGATTTGCCTGAGTATCGATTCGAAGGTTGAGCTACTTCGATGGTGCCTATCGGGACTACGAGGGACAAAACCCGCCGGCCAAGCTCGACCATTATCTCGATGTCATCGCTGCCCGATCGCCGTCCTCGAGCCAGAGAATCCTCGACCTTGGATGTGGCCGCGGACTCTTCTTGGAGCGAGCATCGAGTCGATTCCCCTGCTGGGTTCTATCCGGGATGGATCCGGACCCCGACGGTGTGGCGGCGACCCAAAAGCGCGTGGTATGTGGAACGATCTGTTTGGGAACTGCGGAGGCCATACCATTCCCTGCGGACTCCTTCGACATCGTCAGCGCGTGGGACGTCCTGGAGCACGTGCCCAGACTCGACGCTGCGTTATCAGAGATCAAGAGGTGTCTGCGACCAGGTGGGGTCCTGGCAGTCGTCGTTCCTGTGTACGACGGCATCACCGGACCCGTGATACGACGCCTGGATCGTGATCCGACACACGTTCACAAGCAGTCAAGAGGCTTCTGGGTTGACCTCCTTGGCGAGCATTTCGATGATCTCGAATGGCATGGAATCCATCGATTTCTCATCACCCGATCGATGTATCTGCATCGGCCGACGGCGAGACTGCGACGAGCCACGGCCGCCATACTCGCCACGGCGACCAACAGATAGTCCTCAGGTATTGGCAACGGGCGAGATGGGGACGGTGGAGTCCCAAGCAACGGCTCTGGCTCTCCGCTCACTCTCCTCCTCAGCGGACATGATCGAGGCAACGGCGATCAGGGCCATGACCAGGAACCAATAGTTTGAGAAGGCGAGCCCGAAGAAGAACGCGAGACCCATGATCAGGCCACCGCGTCCGACGAAATCAGAAACCCCATGCGAGCGCACAGAGGCGAAGACCGCGAGGAGAAGGCCAAGGGCGATCCAAGCCAGCGACGACAGGTAGAACTCGATGTCGTTGGCAGCCAGTAGCCCCGACAGACTCTGAGTGTCGGGCCGGAAACCCAGGTCGGACAGGTTCAGGATCGTCGCGGAGACAAATGCCGATGTATCCGGGATCAACCCCATGAGAAGCGTGGCTGTCGCCACCCCCAGACTGACCATCAACCGCATCTTCTTCGATTCGTCCTTGTGCAAGAGCAACAAGGGCGCGAGAAAGATGAAGTACTGCTTCGACGCGATCGCCAAACCCAAGGTGATGGCCGACCAGACAGGTCGACTCCGCCACCAAATTGCCGTCAGAAGGATCAGCCCGATGCTGAGCGGTTCTGTCCACGCTGCGTACCAAACGACCGGCCACACGGCGGCACCTGCGAGAAGCAGGAACATCGAGTAGGCGACGTCCGCCCGTCGCCCTGACCCTTTGGCATGCCACGCCATCCAAGCCAGCACCGCGAACCAACACAGAGACGAGACCAGGCGCGGATCCAAATCATTGGCTGTCACCGCGTAGGTGCCGAGAACCACAGGAGGATATGGATATCCCTCTACGATCGAGCCCTCAGGTGCGTAAGGAGATCCGTTCCACACTCGGACTGCATCGGTGTAGGGGTTTTGTCCGTCGAAGAGCGCCTCTCCAGCTTCTCTGTGCATCCAATAGACGTCGACGCCAAGCTCGCTGCGCCACTCGCCCACCGTCATCACGCCCGTGATGAAGACCACGGCCAGCAATGCGGCTGCAATGGAGAGCCGACGGGGGATCCGCTTGTGACCCCATACCAGGGCCAGAGCTCCGGCGGCGATCAGAAGCCCAATCCACAGCGGGCGCGCCATTTCTTCCCATTCGGAGAACTGGTTGACTGTCCCTGTGAAGCGAACAACGAGAATCAAGATCAAAGCGATTCCGGCCCACCGGAACGAACCTGAGTCGGACGAAGGCTCTTGCGAGCGAAGGCTCCACATATAGAGAAAAAGGCCCACCCCCGCGGCGGCCGCGGCGAGAGTGGGTTGCCGGGAGGAAGCGGTCAGAGAGAGACAGGCCAACGCCGATACTCTGAGGGTCACTGGTGAGAGTGACCGGCTCCTGGAGGTCAACGGCCAGCCCCTTCGGTGGTCAGCTCGGGCTGCCCCCGGAGTCTTGACTCTTGGCGTTCTACGAACACGAGCAGGATGGTTGCCGTCAGCAGCGGCGCGAGAGCGCGAGTGAAATCAAATATCGGCCCCCAAACCTTGGCCGTCATCGTCACCGCCAGTGGTACGAATCCCAAGAATGCCCAACCCAGGAGTGATCGCACCTTCCACCAGCGGAAGACGTACATCAGCGTGAAGGCAATGACGCTGACACCGGCTGCCAAAACCGTTGGATCCCCCCACCAGTCGGGTATTGCCCTCGCCAAGCCGACGAACGGCCAGCCTATGGCATTCACGCCTGGTTGGTCCGGTCCAAGTCTCATCCTCAAGTAGACGTCCCAGATCCCCAAAGCCAATGCAGGCACACCGATGGCGTACAGAGCGTGACGTCGCCGACCTGCCGTCCACAACCACACAGCCGCGCCCACAGCTACCACGATCATGACCTCCCTGGTCAGAGCGGCCGCGGCCAGGACACCGACCGCCGGGGCGAACCGGTCCTCATACAGCAGCGCGATCGCCCAAATGGCAAATGCAGCCGCCAATATGTCGGCCGCGTCGATCGTCAGCCCGAAGATGAGACCCAGGTTCCCTGGAAACGCCAAACCCCACCATGGAGATCCTCCCAGAGTACGTGCCAGGCGTGCCGCCCCGAGAGTTCCAAATGCCACGGCAGCCACATTGACGATCAGAAGCCCCCACACAGTGGTCCGGGGCCCAAACAAACCGAAGCCCCCGGCGAGGAGTGGGTAGAGCATGCGCTGGCTTCTGTAGACCGGAAAGTCGAGGATCTCGGCATTGTTCTCCGGATCGGATAACCACGGGTCATTGGCTTGAACGAAGAAGTACTTTCCGTCGTGCCCCAAGGCACCCCGCAGCTGCACTTCTCCCAGCCGCTCTTCCGCGTACTCACGGGTAGGAGTTTCGGCTCCGAAACCGACGAACACCGTGGCGTCCCAATCGAAGGCTGACAGGACCCTTACAACGAGGGCGACGGTGAGCACCAGGGCGAACAACGTCACGAACACCGTTCTCGGGAGCTGGGCCCGTGCCGGACCCGTCACGGTGCCCGGGCTATGGCGATCCAGCTCAGCCCTGGCAGGAATGTGAAGCGCTCGAGAAGCCGGGCCAGCGGCAGCAGCCAACCGAACATCCGCGCCTGAAATCGACCGATATCGGTTCGCCGAAGTGTCTTGTTGATCATCCAGCCGAGGACTCCGAGCCGGTTGAACTGCCTCATCGTCACTATCTCAAGCCCGGCCTCCTCCAGGACCGTTTCCAGCGCCTCCTTCGAGTATCGCATTGAGTGGTCCAGGGCCTTGTCTGCGGCAGAAAACAACCAGTCGTGGGCGGGAACCAGAATCAATGCGTGGCCTCCACTCCTCAACACCTCCCGGAAGCCTTGTGCGGCCAGGATTGGCTTGTCGAGATGCTCGAGGACATTGACGCATATCACCGAGTCATAGCCACCGTCGAGTCGGGCAAAGAACGATGGGTCCGTCAGATCGCCAACCATCACGCAGATGTTCTCCAGATGGCCGTACCTGGCCTTGATCGCCTCTACGTGGGCCGTGTCGACGTCGACGGCGGTGAGTCGTTGGCGATCGATCAGGTGACGGGTGAGATTCCCCGCGCCACAACCTGCATCCAGGACATTGGAGCCGAGGTGCGGTTGAAATTGCTCCAGCATCCATTTTGCAATTCCTGGCGCTCCTGCGAGGTTCTCCAGAGTCACGTGGCCACTGTCTTTGACGTGTCGAGTGTCGATGAACCTGAACTTGGCTATCAGCCAGAGTGCCTCGAGACCGTCCTTCCAACTGATGTTCTTGCCCTCATCGTAAGTGCGCCCGTAGTAGCTGATCGGAACCTCGTAGATGCGAGCACCGGACCGCGCCAGCCTCGCCGTTATCTCCGGCTCGAGACCAAACCGGTCCGAGGTCAGACGCAACCGCTTGAGCAGATCTCCCCTGACCGCCTTGTAGCAGGTCTCCATGTCCGTCAGATTGATGTCGTTGGCCATATTCGACAGGGTGGTCAGGATGCGATTGCCCAGGGCATGCCAGAAGAACAACACGCGCCTAACCTCACTACTGGCAAAGCGTGATCCATACACGGCGTCAGCTACTCCCTCGAGAATCGGAGCTACGATCCGGGGATAGTCGTCCGGGGTGTACTCGAGGTCGGCATCCTGAATGATGCCGATGTCTCCGGTCATCTTCTCGATAGCGCTTCGAACCGCCGCACCCTTGCCCTTGTTCTGGGGTTGGGAAATGACCACGATTCTGGGATCAGTCTCTGCTAGCTCGTTCAGGGTGGCCAGCGAGCCGTCGGTTGATCCGTCGTCGACGCAAACCAACTCGATCTCCAGATTCACCGGCGAGTCGAGGACTCGTTTGATGATCGATCGCAAAGTGCGCGACTCGTTGTAGACGGGCATCAAAACGGAAAGCTTGCTCATAGGAGGAGTTGGCTCATAGGAAAGCCTCCGTAATAGTCATCGGCAGCTGTGGGGATGTTTCTCTGGCAACGTATAGGTCAAATCTGATCTGTGGGCTCTCTGTTCAACGCTCGCCAGGACAGTCTGGCCGGTTCTTGCTTTATCTCAGTCACTTCTTCCTTGGATCGGGCCTCGGCGGGCACCATGAGAATGTATGCCGTCAAGACTGGAGCCAGGGCCCTCGATGAGTCGTAGTAATTGAGCCAGACAGGTCCGCTCAACATCATCGCCAACAGTGCGAACCCAGCAACTGCCCATCCCAGGGCTGACGGTGTTCTGACAGCCCGAATCATGACCATCACCGACACGACCAGGAGAACTGTCCCCATCAACAGGTCGATTGTCGAGCCGGGAGTGTCGAGCCATCGTTGGAAGGCCTGAGCGAAACCCACGAACGGCAGATCGAGAGCCTTGATGTCCTGGCCGAGAAGCTCGTCCAAGCGCCAACGCACGTAGAGCCACCAGCCGGCAACTGCCACTGCCGGCACTGCGAACCCCCAAGCGATGCGATGCTTCTTATGCAGCACGAACAACCCGAGGCCAACTGCTGCAATGAGCATCGTTTCCCGCGTCAGGCAGGCGACTGTGAGCGATACAGTGGCGGGCAGCAAGGCGTCCTGCATCGTGTAGTAGACGGCCGCCATCATGGCGGCCATGGCCACGATTCCGGCCCCGTCGATGTTGAGCGTCACGATCATCCCCGGGTTGAGCAGAAAAGCCAGCCCAAACCACATGGACAGACCCATCCTCATTGCGACAAGACTGGTGAAAGCTGTACCCACGCCCATCGCAACAACGTTCACCACGATGAGCCCCCAGACCGTCGCCGTCGGGGACAACAACCCGCCAAGAGAGGCGAAAGCCGGGTAGGCCATCCGCTGAGCCCGATACGTGGGACGGTCGAGGTGGACCGCGTGAACCTCGGGGTCGAGATAGAAGGGGTCCATCGCCTGAGAGAAGAAGAACTTGCCATCATGGCCGGCTCGGGGAGCGACGACGATCTCCCCTAAGAGATCCTCGGCATAGGCATTGTGCTCCGGGGAAATGGTGGCGAACTTGACCGTCGCTGTGGGATCGAAGTCGAACTCAGCCAGGAGACGTCCAACGAGCAAGACCGCTCCTACGCTGCCAATGACACCCATGAGGATGGCGACCCGTCTCATGGCGTCTTCCCGAGCTCGGTCAAGCCTCGGTCGACGGCTTGGTAGGATCGGCCACAATCAGGGCAGACGATGTCGGACCCGATCGGTGTCCCGCATTCGCAGACCCACCCTTTTTGGCGTGCCGGGTTCCCCAGCATCAGCGCGTGGTCCGGGACGTCCTTTGTGACAACCGACCCCGCGCCAATCATCGCGTTTCGCCCGATCCTGATGCCGCTCAGCACGGTGGTGTTGGCACCGATCGAAGCGCCCTCCAGTACCACGGTCTCGAGCCAGTCTTCTGCAGTGGTTGGATATCTCACTCTCGGTGTCATGTCGTTGGTGAAGACCACCCCGGGTCCCACGAAGACATCGTCCCTGAGGTCGACTCCGTGCCAGATCAGACATCCGTTCTTGACCGTGACTCGGTTACCCAGCCTGGCGCCCGACTCGATGAATGAGTGATCGCCAATCTTGCAGTTCTCACCCACTACCGCACCCTTCATGATGTGGGCAAAAGCCCAGACCTGTGTCCCGGCGCCCACTTCGTCAGATTCGACGAGTGCGCTGGAATGCACGATGGGGCCATCAGTGAAACTCATGACGCGGTTAGCGCCTTCCGGAGCTCGTGCGACACGTGGGCTTGTTGGGCCTCGGTGATGCCCGGAAACAACGGCAAGGAGAGAATCTCTCCCGCTGCTGCCTCGGTCACCGGGAAGTCACCCACTTCATAGCCAAGGCCCGAAAGCGCGCCCTGGAGGTGCATGGGAATCGGATAATGGACTCCCGCGTTCACACCCGCCGCACGCAATCTGGCCAGGACGTCATCGCGACGGGGCACCCTTATCACGTAGAGGTGCCAGGCATGGATGTTGCCCTCGAGCGCGTGGGGAAGCGTCACCTGCTCGAGGTCTCCGAGCAGGACCTCGTATCGTTTGGCGGCGATTGACCGGGCCTCGTTCCATTCGGAAAGATGAGAGAGTTTGGCAGACAGGACAACAGCCTGGATGGTGTCGAGTCTCGAGTTGAACCCCAGTTCCGGGTGGTGGTACTTCTCGGCCGACCCCCAATTCCCCAGCTTTCGTACCCTGGAGGCCAAGTCATCGTCGTTGGTGAGGACTGCACCGGCATCGCCATAGGCACCGATGTTCTTCCCCGGATAGAAGCTGGTTCCGGCGATACGGCCAAACGACCCCGACCCGCGTCCGTGACGTGTCGCGCCCTGTGACTGGGCCGCATCTTCCACGATCGCGACCCGGTCCGGAAGGCCGGGGATGTGGTCGATCGGAGCGATCTGGCCATAGAGATGAACGGGCATGATCGCCCTCACCGAAGATTCGAGGGCAACCTCCGCTTGGTCCATATCCATCAGATATGTGTCGGGGTCGCAGTCGACCAATACGACATCTGCCCCTGCTCTAAGTGCTCCTAGGGCTGAGGCGATGAAGCTGTTGGCGGGCACGATCACCTTGTCGCCGGCACCGATCCCCAGGGCTCTCAACGAAAGCTCGAGCGCGTCAGTGCCATTCCCCACCCCGATGCAGTGCCGCACTCCGAGAAACCTGGCGAAAGCCGACTCGAAGTCGGACACTTGGGGGCCCTGGATGAACGCCGTGCTGGCAATAACGTCCCGCAGCCCCCGCTCCACGTCAGGGGCGATCTCCTGGTGCTGCCATCGGAGGTCTACCAACGGCACCTTCATGTGACCGTCTCCACGGTGACTTCAATGCCTTTACCCGCCATCGATGCATCGATTGCTTCCAGGGTGGACACCACCTCGGCACCCGCCCAGCCGTCAGACAGTGTCTCAAGACTGCCGCGGATCCGCCTCAGGAAGCTGTCGCATTCGTCCCTGAGCGGCTCGCCCGAAGTGACATGTGGGATGAGGACCTCCCCCTCGCGGATCTGTGAACGAAAACCGGCGAAGGTGTCGGTTATCAGTGTGTCCTCACCGACTACGCCTTTGTTGTAGATGCGCAAGGGTTCGGTGAGGTCCATGTCGTCGACAGTGAGCATCCTCTCGCTCCCCACAACCGCGATGAGTCGCCTTTTCCTCGGGTTGAGCCAAGACGCCTCGATGTGGACCAGAATCTCGTTGGGGTAGGTCATCGTCGCAACGACGACGTCCTCCACGCCCTCATTCAGCCAGCTCCCGCCGATTGCGCTCACAGTGAGCGGCTTTGAGTCGAGCCAATAGTTGGCAATCGATATGTCGTGGCTGGCCAGATCCCACGCCGCATTCACGTCGGTTCTAACCGGGCCGAGATTGGTCCTGGTCATTGATATGTACTGGACCCGGCCCAGCTCGCCCGACGTCATGTAGGTGCGAGCGCTGGTCACTGCGTTGTTGAACAGGAATACATGACCGACCATCAGAATCAGCCGCTTCTCATCGGCGAGGGCGCACAGTTCCCTGGCCGTGGCAAGCGAATGGGTCAGAGGCTTTTCCACCAATACGTGCTTGTCCCGTCGCAGCGCCTCGCGGACCAGCTCATAATGGGTGGAGGTCGGAGTCGCAATCACGACGGCATCCACTCTGGCATCGTCGAGGGCGTCTCCGATGTGATCGGAAAGTGAGATGGATGGAAAACGCTCACCCATGGCCTTGCGACGAGCCTCCTCCCGGTCGACCAGCCAGAGCACATGGCTGTCCAGATGGTCGCTGAAGTTCCTGACCAGGTGGGGGCCCCAGTGGCCGGCGCCAACGATGGCGATTCCTGACATCAACTCAAATCACACTCCGGTATCACTTCTTCAGCCCTAGCCCGAGGAGGAACAGCGGGCGCAAGATGGACCACCATCCAACTATCGGCCTCATCTTCGTCTGCCCAAGTTCTTTTGGCGGATATCGCTTGGTCACCGGAACCTCGGTTATCCGGTACCCGAGCTTGGCAGTCTTGTACAGCAGGTACACCTCGAGCTCGTACTCATCGAGCCACCTCTGGTCCAGGTTCAGCTCGTCGTCCCGAAGAATGGCTACTCGCACGGCGCGGAACCCGTTGGTGGTATCGGTGAGCGCAGCCGGCGATATGAGCCGGAACAACAAAGGGTGGAGTTTCGTGGCCATCCTACGGTAGAAGGGCATCTCGCCGAAGTCTTCACTGTCTGCCAACCAACGCGAGCCCTGCACCAAATCAGCCTCGCCGGCGGCGATCGGGTCCAACAGAAGAGGGATTTCCTCAGGTGAGTCCTTGTTGTTGCCGGCCATCACCACCGCCACGTCATAGGCGTTGTCCAGGGCGTAGCGGTAACCCCGGCGAATGGCGGCGCCTACCCCGAGCGTCTCACCCAACTCGATCACTGTCGCGCCCCTGGACCGGGCCACCTCAGGGGAGCCGTCGGTCGACCCGTCGTCTACGACCAGAGTCTCGTCTACAACGTCTGAAGGAACGCGTTCCACCACCTTGTCGATCTTCAGCCTCTCGTCAAGCACGGGGGCGATGGCCAGTACTCTCAGATCCCGGTACATCGCCACTCATGATGGCTCTTGGGCGAGGAATAGGTCGGCATTGGGGGCGTGACCTCGATTGTGAGTGACGACGGCCGAAACCGACTAGGCCGATGAACGCTGGGTGGCGAGTCGGCCTATCCCGACTACCGCGTCCTCGGTATGTAGTGCTTGGAGATCGATGACGATTTCGGTGCCGGCTCCAACCTCCGATAGTTGTGAGCGTTGGAATCTTCGCCGTAAACGGCTGTGAAGGATGGGTCTCTCGACGAAATGCCATGAGATTGCGGCCAGACCTACGGCCATGGCCAGACCCAGGACTCGCCCCCCGACTGACAGGGACAATGGCGGCAACACCATCAACGGGGCATGCCACAGGTACAGCCCGTACGACACAAGCCCCAACCAGCCGAGGACACGTCCTCGCAAGAAGGGTGTTCGGTGATCCAACACGCTGGAGATGGTCAGCATCGCGACCAGCGCCACCGTAGGGGCCAGCCAGACAGCCATTTGCAGGAAGCCGGTGATTCCGGCAACGGGTAAGAACGAGGCGGAGGCGAAGAATCCCATACCGGCTAGGGGTGTGACTCGAGGCAACCGTGGCGCTACCCCCTGATGTCGGGCAGAAGCGAGTAGGCAACCGGCTCCGAGTGCGTAGGCGTTGGTGTCGGTCCCCTGATAGGCCCAGAGCAAGTCGAAGTTGGCCATGGCGACTCGCCACGCCAGCAACAGAACCACCACCACGCCAAGGGCACGGATTCTCGTCGTTGCTCCCAGTCCGACCAGCACGGGCCAGATCAGATAGAAGTGCTCCTCTACCGCCAGACTCCACGTTTGGCGGTGCGGGAAGACATCGTGCCCCAGGATCTGTGCATAGTTGGAGGAGTACAGGGCAGGCGGCCAGGTGATGTCCCAGATGGGCGCTTCGAGTCCGGACACCGACAGCAAAACGGCCAGGACCAAGAGGTACACGGCCAGGGCAGGGAACAACCGTAAGGCTCTCCGCCCGTAGAAGTAGCTGAGGCTTATCGACCCGTGCTCGTCTCGCTCGATCAGGAGCAGACGGGTTATCAGATACCCGGAGAGAACGAAGAAGAGGGTGACACCGACAACCCCACCCATCACCGCGGGGAGTATGAAGGCGTGAGAAACGACTACGAGCAGGATCGCAAGACCACGGAGACCATCGAGCTCGGGCACCCTCTGCTTCGAAGGGCGAGATCGCGACGCGACCTGTCCACCTTCCATGCTCGTCGTCATCACGAACGACGTGCCGTGTCGCCGAGCCCGCACTTAGCCTCCCTCGATGCCACTCTTGGAGGTCATTGTCCCCTGCAGCAAGAGATGACGACCTAGGCCTGGCGACCTATCTGGATATCAGCCCGCCTCCGCAACCTCGCGCAGCTCTCGTCGCAACTCGTTGACTTCGTCTCGCAATCGGGCTGCGTACTCGAATCGCAGGTCCTTGGCCGCTTCGTGCATCTCCTCCTCCAGACTCATCACCAGGCGAGCCAGGTCTCCGCCTTCCAGTTCGAGGGGAGCACGTCTCTCCATGTCTCTCCTTCGTCGACCCGTTGCCGGGACCTCTGTTTGCACCAGCTCCAGGATGTCGGAGACACGTTTTCTCACCGTCTGGGGGTCGATGCCTTGGGCCTCATTCCACTCCTGCTGCGCCCGTCGTCGGCGGTTGGTCTCGTAAATGGCGCGTTGCATGGAGTCTGTGATGTTGTCGGCGTACATGATCACCTGACCGTCGACGTTGCGTGCCGCCCTTCCGATGATCTGGATAAGCGAGGTCTCCGAGCGAAGGAACCCCTCCTTGTCGGCGTCGAGGATGGCGACCAGTGACACCTCAGGAAGGTCGAGACCCTCCCTGAGCAGGTTGATGCCAACCAGTACGTCGAACTCGCCCAGTCTCAGCTCCCGCATGATCTGTACCCGTTCCAAGGTGTCGATCTCCGAGTGCATGTATCTGGCCTTGACCCCCATCTCGAGGAGATAGTCGGTAAGGTCCTCCGCCATCTTCTTGGTGAGCGTTGTCACCAGGACCCGCTGGTCGCGCAGAGCTCGCTCTCTGATCTCGTCGAGCAGGTCGTCGATCTGGCCCTTGGTTGGCCGGATCAGCACTTCGGGGTCGACCAACCCGGTGGGGCGGATGATCTGTTCCACCACCTGCGTGGAGTGACCCACCTCGAAGTCGCTGGGGGTGGCGGAGAGGAAGATCACCTGGTTGGTCTTCTCCAGCCACTCATCGAATCGAAGTGGACGGTTGTCCTTGGCTGAAGGAAGACGGAAACCGTGATCTACCAGGACGTCCTTGCGGGACCGATCCCCTTCATACTGGCCACCGATCTGGGGCACGGTGACATGCGACTCGTCGATGATCGTCAGATAGTCGTCGGGGAAGTAGTCGAGGAGGGTGTAGGGGGCCTCCCCGGGCTCCCTCCCGTCCAGGTGTCTCGAATAGTTCTCAATCCCGGAGCAGAACCCGACCTCCCGCATCATCTCCAGGTCGTAGTTGGTCCGCATGCGGAGACGCTGCGCCTCGAGCATCTTGCCCTGTTTTTCCAGCTTGGCCAGTCGGTCGGCCAGCTCTTCTTCGATGCCGGCGATGGCCTTCAGCATTCGCTCCCGCTCGGTGACGTAGTGCGTGGCGGGGAAGACGAAAAGCTCGGGCATCTCCTCCACCACCTCACCGGTGACCGGGTTGAGCCGGAACATGCGCTCTACCTCGTCACCCCAGAACTGGACACGGACGATGGTCTCATCGTATGACGGGAAGACTTCGAGGGTGTCTCCCCGCACTCGGAACTTGCCTCTGATGAGGTTGACCTCGTTGCGCTCGTACTGGATGTCGACGAGGCGTTTGATCGCTTCCCCCATCGGATATTCGACGCCCTGGACCAGTCGCAGCAGCTGACCCTCGTACTGCTCCGGTGATCCCAGGCCGTAGATGGCCGACACGGAGGCGACGATGATGACGTCGTCTCGCACCAGGAGACCGGCGGTGGCCGAGTGACGTAGCCGGTCGATCTCGTCGTTGATGGTGGCGTCCTTCTCGATGTAAGTGTCGGTCTGCGGTATATAGGCCTCGGGCTGGTAGTAGTCGTAGTAGGAGACGAAGTACTCAACCCGGTTGTTGGGGAAGAACTGTCTGAACTCGTTGGCGAGCTGGGCGCCGAGCGCCTTGTTGGGCGCCAGTACCAACGTCGGTTTCTGCACTCTTTCGATAGTCCAGGCGATGGTGGCCGATTTCCCGGATCCGGTTATGCCGAGAAGAGTCTGAAATCGGTCACCGCGCTCGACGCCGGAGGCGAGCTGTTCTACGGCTTTGGGTTGATCACCTGCGGGCTGGAAGTCGGAGGTGACCTCGAATCGGGGCATTCCATGCAGGGTACCCGTGGTGCACGACAGATCTGCCCACAGGTGCTTCATCGAGCGCCAGTTGATGAGACTCCACTACGCGGTGGCGAACAACTCGGCACATCCGTCCTCATGGTCGTTGAGAGACACCGATCGAATCCACGCAAAGAGCCGCCATGTCGAGCATCCGGATGGCGTCAGAGAAGGTGAACGGCTTTCGCCACCGTGGCTTCGAGATCAGATTCTGACGCGTGATTCGGTATCACCAGATCAGCCACGGCCAACCATTCCTCGCGCTTGGGCTGGGCATCCAGTCTGGCGCGTGCGTCCTTGCTGTCCATGCCTCGAGTCCGGGTGCGAGCGAGCTGGATCCGAGTGGTGACATCCACGACCAACCGTCGCCATTCCTCTCCCAGACCATGATTGAGGAGGGGAATCTCCACCACCACCGGGGAGTCAATCTCCTCCACCCTGGTCTTGATGATGCCGAAGATATGGGAGTGAGTGACGGACTCGAGATAAGCCAGCTCACGATGGTCACTGAAGACGATCGAAGCCAGTGCCGGTCGGCTGATTCGACCGTTCTCGACTACCTGGGGCCAGCGCGCCGCCACGTCAGGGAACGCGGGACCGTCGGGCTCGAGAACCTGATGTCCCACGAGGTCGGCGTCGATGGTGGCAATGCCGTGCCTTTCCAAGAGCTTCCGGACGGTGCTCTTGCCCGACCCCAGCCCGCCGCTGAGCACCCATCGACGCTGTCCCGGTGCCACGAGCCGGACGGTAGCCTCTGACCATGGAGGCCACACCGGCCCGTTGGGAGTCCCGTGTCCACCGCACGGTGATCATGGCCCAGTGGATTGCGCTCACGATCGGCATCGTCTCGTCATTGGTCAGAACCGGGGGATCTGCCGAATCACTGGTGGCGATGGCCATCGCCGGCGCCTACGTCGTGGGATCGACCCTCGCACCCGAGGTGTGGTTTCACAGACGCTTCCAGGTCGAGGCGATATGTCTGAGCGGTGCCCTCCTCGTGTTGATCGCGATGACACTCACCGGGGGGGCGGGCAGCCCCTATCTGCTGCTCTCGATGGCTCCCCCGATACTCGCAACCGTCTACGGGGGTCTGCGATCCGGGTTGACCACCGGCCTCCTGTCAGGAGCTCTACTCACGCTGATCACCCTTGCCGGAGACGGCGACGTCCTCGACGTGGCACCGGCACTGGCCCTCTATCTCGTTTTCGGGCTTCTCGTCGGCGCGGTTCGCAAGCTGCTGGAGGACATCCACGCCCAGGCCACGACACTCGCCGTGGAGAAGGAGTCAGCCACTCTGCGCCTGGCCAGGCTGGAGAACATCCATGAAGCCCTACTCAAACTGTCGGAAGATGTGTCGTCGGGGAGGCTCAACTCGGTCGAGGTCGGCGCCGACACTCTGGACATGATCCTGGAGCGTTTTCCGGGCTCGGCGGGCAAGCTCGCCATCGAGGGTGACAACGGGCTCGTGGTCCTGGCGGCACGGGGTATCCCCGATGACGAAGGACACGTCTACGAGCTGCCCCTATCGACTAATGACTCGACAGTCGGGAATCTCGAGCTGACCACGTCTCAACCCATGTCGCCGGCCGACCTGGCCCACGTGGCTGCGATCATCCACCCGGTCAGCGTCGCCTTTGCCAATCTGCGACTTCTCCAAGAAATCGTTGGCTCGGCTGTGGCGGAGGAAAGGGCCCGTCTGGCTAGGGAGATGCACGATGAGATCGGTCCTTCTCTCGCTTCACTGGGCCTGGCCCTCGACATGACGGCCATGCAGCAGGCGTACAACCCCGAAGTGTCTGCTGACCTCCAGGTGTTGCGTTCCAACGTGACCAAGCTCGTCGAAGATGTCCGGGCCTCTGTGGCAGACTTGAGAAACGCTCCGGGACCGACTCTGACCGCCCGCATTCTCCAGGCAACGTCCACCCTGGAGGGCACCCCCCCAGTGGTGGTCGACCTGGATGAGCGGCGGCCACCGCGTCCGGCCCAGATAGGCGAGCTGACATCGATCGTCACCGAGGCGGCACGCAACGCACATCAGCACTCAGGCGCCTCGATGGTGGTGATCTCTGGTGAGATCGACAGGACATTCGGGGTGTGCTCGGTGGTGGATGACGGTGTCGGGTTCAACCCCGAACACGAGCCTTTCGGGCACTACGGACTGGTCGGCATGAGAGAGCGGGCATCCAAGATCGGGGCCACCATCAAATTCGACTCAAAGCCCGGAGTGGGAACCGCCA
>CAZSOF010000027.1:0-13379 GCA_964607685.1 uncultured Acidimicrobiaceae bacterium
TGGTCGGTGACGTCGTCGACCTTCTCCCCCTCGATGTACACCTGGCGGCCGTCACGAAGACTCTCCAGGTATTGGTCTCCGGTCAAGGCTGCGATCGTGCTCATGGCTTCCATGGGAAGGGCTCAGGCCACCCTATCCGCCGATGTCGACGAGAGCCGAGGGAGGGTCCGGCGCGATGGGCGCGTCAGGCGGTTTCGACCTCTTCACCGAGATAGGCCTTGACCACGTTGGGATTCTGCTGAACCTCGACGGGCACACCGCTGGCGATCGGCTTACCGAAGTCGACCACCAGAACCCGGTCGGCGATGTCCATCACCAGACCCATGTCGTGCTCCACCAGGACGAGGGCGATGTCCAGCTCGTCCTGGACGTCGAGGATGAAGCGCGCCATGTCCTCGGTCTCTTCGAGGTTCATTCCGGCCACCGGCTCGTCGAGCAGAAGCAGCTCGGGGTCCATGGCCAGTGCTCGTCCCAACTCCACCCGCTTCTGGATCCCGTAGGGAAGCAGTCCGACCGGATGCTTTCGCCACTGCTCGATCTCGAGGAAGTCGATGATGCTCTCCACGATCTCCCGATTGGCCATCTCCTCCCTCTTGGCCTTCCCCAGCCACAACGACCCTGCGAGCCAGCCCGAGCTCATGCGGACGTGGCGTCCGGTCAGTATGTTCTCCAACACGGTCATATGGGGGTAGAGGGCGATGTTCTGAAAGGTCCTGGCGATCCCCAGCTCGGCGGTGCGATTCGGCTTGAGACCCAAGAGTGACTCACCCTTCCACAGGATGTCGCCGCTTTGCGGGTGGTATACCTGGTTGATGGCGTTGAACAACGAGGTCTTCCCGGCGCCGTTGGGCCCAATGATCGCAAACAACTCGCGATCGTCGACGTGAAACGACACACCATCGACCGCCTTGACCCCTTTGAACGAGAGGTGAATGTCATTCACCTCGAGCAAGCGGTGATAAGTCGTCGGGCCGGAGCGGTCAGCCCGTCTCTGCAGCAGCTGTTTGCTCACGACAACCACCGCTTCCTTCGCTTGTAGTGCTTGACGTCGCGGAACGACTTCTTCTCACCGCTGGCGTGGAGCCCGAGATAGAACTCCTTGACGTCCTCGTCCTTGACCAGCTTCTCGGCCGCGCCGTCCATGACCATCCGCCCCGTCTCCATGATGTAACCGTGATGGGCTATGGACAATGCCATGTTGGCGTTCTGTTCGATCAACAACACCGAAGTGCCCTGATCGTTGATCTCCACGATGATGTCACGAACCTCCTGGACCAGGAGCGGCGCCAGGCCAAGGGAGGGCTCGTCGAGAATGAGCAGCTTTGGGTCCTGCATCAGGGCTCGTCCAATGGCCAGCATCTGCTGCTCGCCACCGGAGAGATACCCTGCGGTGGCAGAGCGTCTCTCTTTGAGACGGGGGAACAGCTGCATCACCCGGTCGTGAGACGTGGCGTAGGACGAGCGATTGGCATTCGCATACGCGCCGGCCTGCAAATTCTCGGTGACTGTCAGCTCGCCGAACACCCGCCGGCCTTCCATCACCTGTGAGATGCCGTCTCTCACGATCCTGGATGGCAGTGCCTCGGTGATGTCGTGGCCGTCGAAGGTGACCTCACCTTTGGTGACCTCACCTTCGTGCACTTCGAGCAAGCCGGTGATGGCTCTCAGCGTCGTCGTCTTGCCGGCGCCGTTGGCTCCCAGAAGGGCGACGATCTTTCCATCGGGAACCTGAAGGGAGATCCCACGAAGGACCAGGACGACGTCGTTATAGACAACCTCGAGGTTGTCAACGCTGAGCACGACGCCTCATTCGAGATCCTCTCGTTGAGCCTGGTCGTGGGGCGGCGTGTGCCGCCCCACGACATCCGTGTCTTCAGCCGCCGAAGCCTGCGTCGAAACAGGCCTCGTTGAACTCGAAGGCGGCAGCCAGGTCACTGGTGTAGTCCCCTTCGAGCAGCTCGAGTCCCGATCCGCCGGCCTCGAGGTCGGCAGCACTTGGCTTCGCCACATTGCTCAGCCGCTGCACGATCTCATTGGGCTCGCCGACGTAGCTCTGATCCGGCCACAGGCCGTCCCAGGACACCGACTCCAGGGACTTGGCGGCAGCCAGGACCCCTGCCCGCGTCATGTCACCGTTCTCGTACGCCACATCGAGGATTCGTTGCAGAAGAAGGGCTTCCCCGGCACCCTCGATGTACCACTCGGCCGGCACATAGTCGGGAATGGTGGTCGTTATGAGGTCGCGAACTGCGTTGGTTCCCGGGTTGTCCGCGCTCCACGGGGACCAGGGGAAGCTGAACACCCATTGCTGTTGAATGGCGTCCCGAATCGCCGAGTCGGGGGCGAGGAACGCCTGGTTCCATGCCACGAAAGATCCCGACCACATGGCCTGGACACCACCCTGCAACGCCTGGCCATAGATCCCCGCGTAGGCACCAGGTGACGTGGTCACCCAGGCGATGTCGGGATTGCCCGCGATGATCCCGGTCGCCACCTCGGTGAGGGACGCCTCATCTGCGGCGTTTATCAGACCCTGGCCGTCATACACGACCTCGAGCCCCGCCGCCTCGGCAGCCAGTTTGGCCCCGATGGCCGAGTCCTCACCGAAGTCACCGGCGTTCGATGCGATGGCGATGGTCAGCGCATCGGGATTCTGCTCGAGAAGGTAGCCGATACTGTTGTGCGCCTCGATGCAGTACGGCTGGCCATGAGGAACCAGGTTGGAGTTGAGCGCCGGGTCATACCACCCCGAGTACCAAGTGAGTGGAAGGACGAAGATCCCGTCTTCCTCGAACGCCTGCCTGATGGCAACCGTCTGCGGCGAGCCAGTCGAGTGGCCGAGGGCCAGCACGCTGTCACGTATCTCCTCGTACTGTTGGACATGCTGGTCCACCGAGTAGTTGGTGTCCCTGATCTCCAACTCGATTTGGAGGCCGTTGATCCCGCCGGCTTCGTTGATGGCGTCGATCTGGGCCTGATAGCCGTCGACTATCGGCTGTACCAGCGCCGAGAAGACTCCGGTCAGGTCCGAGAGCAGACCGACGGTGATGGTCCCGGCCTCCAGATCGACACCCACGTCAGTGGCGATGGCCATGGCATCGCCCTCGGTTGTGTCCATCATGGCCTCGGTGGTCTCGGTCATGGCCTCGGTGGTCTCGGTCGCCGCCTCCGTGGTCGTCGCCTCGTCTCCGCCGTCGCCTCCGCAGGCGGCGGCGACGAGACCAAGCACCAAGAGAATCGCCAACCAGCTTGGTTTGGCTTTCATCAGATTCTTTCCTCCTTGTTCACCTGGAGACCTCACGGCCTCCCCGTGGCCGTTCAGTACGTGAAAGGCCAACCTTTCCAATAATTGCGGACTCTGAGCCATATCCCATACAAACCCAGGGGCTCGAAGATCAAGAAGCCGATGATCAACAGTCCGTACAACACCTGGTTCAGCTGGAACACCGACAGCCCGGGGCCGGTCCCGGGAAGAGTATTTATGAGCCCGAAGTCGGTCGAGCTCGTGGCGATGAAGGGATCGAGGATGGTAGCGATGAGCCCTTCACCACTGCTGGCAACATCCTCCATCCACAGAGTGAAATCTTGCACCACCCGGGGCAGGATCTCGACGAACATGGCGCCGAGGACGATTCCAACGACTGTGCCTGCTCCTCCGATGAGCACGATGGCGATGACCTCCACCGACAGAAAGAGGTCCCATCGAGCGGGTATGACACTGCCAACGTGCACCGCCAGCAGAGCGCCGGCCACACCAGCATAGAAAGAGGAGATGCCGAACGCACTCAGCTTGTATCCAACCTCGTCCACCCCCATGATCTCGGCGGCGATGTCCCGGTCGCGAATCGCCTGATAGGCACGACCCACCCGTGTGCGCTGCAGATTCTTCGCCAACATCATGAAGAGCAGAGCAGCCGCGAAGAAGAAGTAGAACGACTTCGCCTCGGCGGACATTGCCAGCCCGAACCACTCACCGTCGGCAGAGAAGTCGATCAAAGGCTGTTCCTCCTTCCACAAGCGAACTTGCAATGGAGGAAACGTCCGTCCCACCTCGGCGCCGCCGGTGAGAGAAATGGCATTTCGAAACACATAGTCACCGACAAAGACGAGGCCCAGCGTGACGAACGCCAGATAGAGCCCGCGAACCCGCACCGCCGCCGGTCCGAACGCCACCCCCACCAGTGCGGCGGCCAGTCCCGCCGCAGGTAACCAGATCCAGATGGGGAGCCCGAATCCCACCCGTACGCCCTCCGGGTCTCCGCCCAGCACTGCGGCGACATACGCCCCGATCCCCATGAAGAACGCATGCCCCAGCGACACCTGGCCGGCCAAACCGAGCAGTATGTTCAGACCCAGGCCGGCCACGACGAAGATCGCCACCGTGGACAGGATCCGCAGCCACGAAGACTCCGCCAGGAAGTCGATCCCGGGCAGCACCCCAAACGGGACCAAAAACAGGATGAGGATGGCGATGCCTGCCATGACCTTCTTGGTCGTCGTGTTGAGAATCGCCTGGTCGGATTGGTACGACGTGTAGAGAAGCGGTCGGCCCCTCATACTCTTCTGATCTCCTCTGTCCCGAAGAGCCCATACGGTCTGATCAGGAGCACCATCAGCATCACGATGTACGGCACCACACCTCCGAACCCGGTGCCCAGCCAGTCAAAGGTCAGATAGGTGCTGGCTGCCGACTCGGCGAATCCGATGGCAAACCCGCCCACGATGGCGCCCACCACGGAGTCGAGCCCGCCGAGGATGATGGCAGGGAATGCCCTGAAGGCGAAGAAGGCGGTGAACTGGTCCACTCCGCTGGGTCGTCGGGGGAACATCGAGATGAACAGCCCGCCAAGCGCTGCCATGACCGCGCCGATTGCCCAGGCTGTCCCGAAGATGCGGCCCACACTTATCCCCTGGGCCCGGGCCGCCTCCTGGTCCCAAGCCGTCGCCCGCATGGCTATGCCCAGCCGAGAGCGGAAGAAGATGGCAACCGCGACCACGGCGATGACGGTGACAGCCAGCTGAAAGATCGTGGTATGGGGCACGAGCACGGTGCATATGTCGAGCAGGTCGGCTTGCCAGGTGAAGGCCGCCGACGTGCAGTTGATACCGGCCGAGCTGAGACCGAAGGGGTCTCCCATCGACCGCGGGTTGAGACCGATGAAGTCATTGGTGATATTGCGCAGCACGATGTCCATTCCGAGGGTGACGATGGCCACCGCGAACAGTGCCTCCCCCACCATCGGCCTCAGGAACACACGCTCGAGGACGATGCCGAGGACTGCGGCCAGGAACAGTGCAAGGATCAGCGAGAGGCTCCACTGGAGCAGAGGGGGAGCACTCTCCATCCAGCGACCGGGGACGTTGACGATCGTGGCGAAGTAGGAGATGAAGAAGGCACCGAGAGCCGCCAATGCTCCGTGTGCGAAGTTGAGCACCTGCGTCGCCTTGAAGATGATGACGAACCCGAGGGCGAGAATCGCGTAGATGGCACCGAGACTGAGACCACCCACCACCATGCGCCCGAACTCGGACGGCACGATGGTCGTCTCCTGGGCGAGAACGAGGACGTCGGCGATCACGACCGATACATGCCCTCGATGAGATCGCCGAACAGGTCTGACATCGCCGTTCGCTTCAGCTTCTGGGTGGCAGTGAGCTCACCGTCTTCGTGGTCCAGCTCCTTGGGGATCATCCGGAACTTCTTGACTTGCTCCACCGAGGCGAACTTCTCGTTGGTCTTGTTGACTTCACCCTGGATGAGCTCGATCACCTCGGGCTTCTCCGAGAGGTCCCGGTAGGTCGTGTACGGGATTCCGCGACGCGTCGCCCAGTCACCCACCGTGTCGAATTCGATGGCGACGAGAGCGGACACGAACTTGCGCCCGTCCCCGATGATCATGGCCTCCTTGATGAACGGCGAGGTTTTGAGGCTGTTCTCGATCTCGGAGGGCGAGATGTTCTTGCCGCCGCTGGTGATGATGATGTCCTTCATCCGGTCGACGATCTTGACGTGGGTCTGGTCGACCCACACCCCGACGTCCCCGGTCTTCAGCCAGCCGTCGTCGGTGAAGGCCTCAGCCGTCTCCTCCGGCTTGTTCCAATATCCCTTGAACACACCGGGGTGCTTGGACTGGATTTCCCCTGTCTCTTCGTCGATCCGGAGGATTCCATCGAGGTATGGCTCACCGACGGTGCCGAGTTTGACCCGACCCGGACGATTGGTCGTAGCCACGGCCACGTTCTCGGTCATCCCATAGAGCTCATACACGGGTAGGCCGAGACCCATGAAGAACTCCAGGACCTCAGGGGCAATGGGTGCCGCACCGGAAGAGGCGTAACGGCATCGTCTGAACCCGATCCTCTCTTTGAGACTCCGGAAGAACAGGGGGTTGAAGACCCAATAGAGCAGTCTGGCGGACACCGTGAGATCGCCGCCGTTGGCCACCCGCTTCCGCCCGATGTACCGGGCGGCGGCCATGGAGGGCTTGGCAAACAACCGCTTCATCCAGGTGGCGTCGTTGAGCCGAATCAGCACCCCCGCATGGATCCGCTCCCAGATGCGTGGCACGGCGAAGAAGATGGTCGGCTGAATCTCCCGCAGGTTGAGCTGCACGGTTTCGATGGACTCTGCGAAGTTGAGCCTGATTCCGTTCCCGGCCAGGGTCCAAGTCGAGAAGATCCTCTCGGCGACGTGACAGAGGGGCAGGTAGGTGAGACCCTCGTCATCGGGGGTGACAGTCTGTCCTCCTGTGCGCTGGGGGTCGTTGATGAGCACCTCGATGCAATAGGTGACGTTCCCGTTGCTCAACATGGCCCCTTTGGGCGGGCCGGTGGTGCCCGAGGTGTACACCAGGGTCATGATGTCCTCTTCGTCCGCCTCCGCCATGATGCGCCCCACTGCTCCCGGGTTGTTCTCGCGGTGCTGTTTGCCCAGTTCGAGGAACGTGTCCCAGAAGATGAATCGGTGGTCGTCCCGGAAGACACGAAAGCCACGTGGCTCGACGTGAATGATCCTCTCCAGCCGACTGAGTGAGTCGATCACGGCCATCACCTTGTCTGCCTGCTCCTGGTCCTCGGCGAGATGGACCTTCGCCTCCGAGTCGTTGAGCAGATACTCGACCTCGGCTGGAGGATTCGTCGGGTAGAGACCGACTGTGATGGCGCCGACCGCCACCGTGGCCAGATCCAGGATCATCCACTCCGGCCTGTCTTCAGACTGGATCGAGACCCGGTCACCCTTCTCCACACCCAGAGCCAGCAGCCCATGGGCCGCGTCGAGGACGGTCTCCCAGAGATCGGTCCAGGTGATCTCCTGCCAAATGCCATAGTCCTTTTCCCGCATGGCCACGGCTTCGGGCATCTGCTGGGCCCGCTCTCGAACCAGGGCGGCGATCGTCCGGTATCCCGTGCCGGCCTCTGGCGCGGGACTCCGCTCAGTGAGAGTGGTCATCGATCGTCCTTCCTCACAGGGCGGCGAGCCTAGAGAATGTCACTCCCATGATGCCCGGGATGGGTCGACAATCCTGAGTGGATCGACGCGATGCTTCCCGGCATTTCGCGCCCCCAACTCTCGACGCCGCGTGCCGCCTAGCTGCCCTTGCTCCATTCCGCACCCCCCGGCCAGAACTCCTTCTTCCAGATGGGGGCGCGTTGTTTCAGCTCGTCGATGATGAACCGCGCCGACTCGAAGGCGTCCGACCTGTGAGCACACGACACAGCGACGGCGACAGAAGCCTGGCCCAGATCGACCCTCCCACTTCGGTGCTCCACGGCAGCGCTCAAGATTGGCCACTTACCGGCGGCTTCGCCGATGATCTCGGAGATCTTGTGCTCGACCTGGCCGGCATACACTTCATATTCGAGATGGGTGACTCCAGCTTTCCCCTCGGAGTGATCGCGCACCGTCCCCAGGAACAACACCGTGGCTCCGGAGTCAGGCCGACCTACCTCGGCCAGAAGGGCCGCGGCGTCGATCGGAGCCTCGCCCACCGACACCCTGATCGATTGTTGTGGCTGATCCATAGACTCAGGATATGACGAGTTTCGTCCCCCAGGGCCAGAGCAACCTGGAGGAAACCGACGCCCAGAGCGCGGCTCGGCGCAGGGCCGACCCGTGGGCGCTGGTGCTGGGGATCGCCGGCGGAGTGTTGCTGGGGACCGGCCTCACCTTTGCCATTCTCGGTTTCGTCGGCGTTTTCGAAGAGCCGACCCCACCAACGATCCCACCGGCACCCACGCTGACCGCCCCTGCCCCCACCTCACCCCCTCCGACCTTCGGGGATGAAGTGACCGCAGCCCTGGTGGCGGATCGGGTCATCCCGTCAACCGTCGCCGTGGAGGTCAACGCCTTCCTCATTGGAGGCAGTGGAAGCGGAGTCATCTACGGAAGCGATGGGTACATCATCACCAACCACCATGTCATAGAGGGGGCCTCCGAGGTAGCTGTGGTCTTCGCCGACGGAGCCCGGTTCCCCGCCCAGGTCGTCGGGTCCGATCCCACCACCGACGTTGGTGTCCTCCTCGTCGATCGCACCGACATGACGCCGTTGGCCATCGGATCTTCGGACGCGCTGACGATTGGAGAGCCTGCCGTGGCGGTGGGCAATCCACTCGGGCTCAGCGGCGGGCCCACGGTGACCTCCGGGATCGTGAGCGCCCTCGACCGGCGACTGACTATTCCGACCGGTGAGGACCTGTATGGCCTGGTGCAGACCGACGCCCCTATCGCTCCTGGCTCGAGTGGTGGGGCGCTCGTCGACGCCTCCGGTCGGCTCATTGGAATCACGACGGCGATCGCCGTGTCCGACGTCGGGGCCGAGGGGCTTGGATTCGCCATCCCCATCGCGGTGGCAGCCGGTGTGGCCAATGATCTCATCGCCAATGGTGAGGTGCAGCATGCGTTCCTCGGGATCACCGGAGCCACGGCATGGGCCGACGAGGGCGGTGCCGAGTATCCGGTGGGGGTACTGGTCGAGAACGTGGAGGATGGCTCGGCGTATGACGTCGCCGGCGGCCAGATCAACGACGTCATCGTCGAGATCGATGGCACGGCGGTGAACACCATCGACGCACTGTTGTCACGTCTCCGCCGGATGCGTGCCGGGGACACCGTGGTCGTCCGTATTCTGCGGGGTGATGCTGAGACCACACTCGACGTGATCATGGGGAGGCTGAGCCCGTGAGCGACGATCTCTTCTCCAAGCTCTTCGAGCTCTTCAACCAGCCCGGCCCGGTCAACTGGAAGCTGGCGGCGGAGGTGGCCCGACATCTGTCCGGCGATCGACAGCCGGTGGAGCCATGGGCCGCCGAGGAGTTCCGGGAGCTGGCCCGTGTCGCCGAGTATCGGTTGGATGAGATCACACCCTTCCCGGTGCAACCGGCTGTGGATGTCCTGCCTCTCGACCCGAGATCGTGGGCGGAGAAGAACCTCGAGCTCTACGCATCCCTCGTCGAGCCGTTCGCCGCTTCGATGGGTGGGGAGGCGGCCCCCATGCTGGGACAGCTGGCTCCGGCCATGATCGGTCTTCAGGTGGGATCCCTGGTCGGCAGTCTGTCTTCCTGGGCCGTCGCCGGTTTCGACGCCGGCTTGCCACCCGACCATGCGGGACCGTTGACCCTGATCGTCCCCAACATCGAGTCATTGGAGGTGGAGGGGGTGGACCCCCGCGAGATCCGGCTCTGGGTGGTGGCCAACGAGGTGGCGTTCCGGGCTGTCTGCGACGTGCCCTGGATCCATGACCATCTCTCCCAACTCGTGGGCGTCTACGCCGACGCCGCTCAAATCGACCCGAGCAAGCTCGGGGGCCTGATGATCGGTGGAGGAGACCCGGCAGCCATCGAGAGGGCCATCGAGGATGCGGGCGGCATCGAGGGGCTGATCGGCGGGGAAGAGGCCGAGGCACCGAGGGCCGAGTTGGAGGCATTCCTGGGAGCCATCACCGGCTGCGCCCGTCTCCTGGCGCGCCGGGCAATTGGCGAGATGGCCCCCAACTTCGATCGCATCAGCGCCCGGCGCGACCTGGAGCGAGAGGACGTGTCCGAGACCCCCACGATCGGTGTCGGTCCCGTCCCTCCAGAGGCCACACAGGCCGGCGACGAGTTCAACCAGGAGGTCGAGCGGCGTTACGGCGAAGACGCCCTGGCAACCCTGTGGGCAGACCCCTCGCGCATGCCCACCGCCACCGAGCTTCGCGACCCGACCTCGTGGGCGGCCAGGGTCCTTCTCGACGGCTGGAGTTGAATGGGCTTACGAACCTCCGGTAGTTAGCCCCGTATATGGGGCTAACTACCTCGAGAAAACCGCTAGGAGTCCCAAATTGCCACTTGAGATAGGAACGCAGGCTCCGGAGTTCACGCTGTTGAACCAGAACCGTGAGCCGGTGTCTCTCGAAGACTTGAAGGGTTCGAAGTCGGTGATCGTCTTCATCCCGTACGCCTTCACCGCCACCTGCGAGGGAGAGTTGTGCCAGATCGAGGACGAGTCGGCGATGTTCGAGTCGGCCGATGCTCGGGTGGTGGTCATCACCTGCAACACCCGGCACGCCAACAAGGCGTGGGCTGAGCAGCAGGGCTTCGGGTTCGATCTTCTCTCTGACTTCTGGCCACACGGCGCGGTCTCCCGCGCCTATGAGACCTTCAACGAGGAGTTCGGCTATGCGGAGCGAACCACCTACTTCCTCGATGAGGACGGGATCATCACGGGGCTCACTCGTTCCGACGTCCTCGGCGAGAGGCGAGACTTCGAGGACTACAGAAAGGCCCTCACCACGGCCTGACGCGAGACCCACTAGCCGAAGAGGGCCCGCCACCAGCGGCGGAGGAAGTTCGGGGTATCGGGGTGAGGCATTGTGGTGAGCACCGCCTCGTGCAAGTCCGGGGGGAGGTCGCCGACGAGGGCCATCCCCCCGTCGTCGGTCTCCCACACATATGTCACCTGGCCCGCGGAGAATGAGCGGTCGTAGGCCCCGGACTCGAGCTCCACCGTGGTGGCCTCGGGGAGAATCACCCTCAAGGGCGTTTCGAACAGCGCGAACGAGAAGAACCCGTCCGAGTAGTAGGCGAACCTGAAGCCGAAGGCGTCCTCGTAGTGGTCGAGACGCTCGAACCCCACCACCTCCAGCGGAAGATCGGAGTCCTCCACGGGAGTGGGCAGCCGGCTGGTCAACTCGACGAAGGGTCTCACCCCCAGAACCGGGGGCGCGGCGTCGAAGGACACGAATCGCCGCTCGCAATAGACCTCGTCCTCCAGACCGAACGTCACCACCTGGACCAGCGCCCCGGTGTCATCGTCGAGCACCAGCTCGGCACGAACCTCGCCATCGCGAACCAGGCGATAGGCCATGGCCTCTCGACCCAGGAACACCACCGACCCTTGATCCTCGACCACATAGAGGGGCTCGGTCTTCTCTCTTCCACTGTCGACCGCAGCCTCCGCCACCAAACCACCCCTACGGGTTGCGGTCCACCCGCCGGCTCCGGCGTTCACCTCGACATCGTCGTCGACCGACGAAGACACCCTGAGCTCACCACCGCTTTGGGCAATCCTCACCACGGCGTCGCGCACACCGTCCGGCGTGGAGCAGCTGATGATCTGCTCCGCCGAGTACGACGCCTCTCTGCCCTGCCCCAGCAGCTCGTCCAACTCGGTGGCCGTCGCCGACGACGCCGGCACGACCAGCAAGACAACCACCAGGGCGGCCAGGCGTCTCATTCGCCCGACTCCAACTGAGGGAGGACCACCTTGGCCGGCCCAAACGCCGGATCCAGTGACACTCGGGCACCGAACCGGCTGCTCAGCTCGTCGACCGATACCGATCCCGGGTCCGGTGTCACCAAAGCCGCCACCGCAATCACCGCGGCCGCGATGGCGGCCGCCACCCCAACCCAGACTCCCTTCTGACGGTGGATGGGGATCACCTCTGGTTCTGCCTCGGGAACCAGCCCCTCCGGCAGTTCCAAGACCGGCAGCGAGCGCACCGCGGTCCGCACCCGCTGCAAGTCCTCCATCTCCGCAGAGCACCGACCACACGAGCCCAGGTGAGCTACCAACTCGGCGAGCTCATCACCATGCAGCTCACCGTCCAGATAGGCGCTGATCATCTCCGACGGATGGCTCAAGCCAACAGCTCCTTCAGCATCCTCCGGCCCCTATGTATCCGGCTGCGCACAGTGCCGATGGGAATCGCCACCGATTTGGCGATCTCCCCGTACGAGAGGCCGACCACGTCGCAGAGCACGACGGCCTCCCGAAATTCGATCGGGAGCTGCAACAGGGCCTTCTGGATGTCGTCGCCGAGGGAGATGCGAGCGTATTCGACGTCCGCTGGCTCGCTCGAAGCCGTGTCCCAGCGGTCGACCTCGTCCGGAAGCGGGGAGGTGGGGCGTCGTTGCCTGCGTCGCACCTCGTCGAGGAAGGCGTTGCGTGTGATCCGCCACAGCCAGCCCTCGAAACTGCCTGGTTGATAGCTGGCCAACCCGCGGCGAACCCGAAGCAGGACCTCCTGGACGAGGTCATGGGCGTCGTTGGCGTTACCGGTGAGCCGGTAGGCGAAGTTGTAGATCTTCCGACCGTAGACACGGGCGACCTCTTCCCATGTGAGCGGGATGGACTCCATCTCGGAGACCTACTGCTGAAACGACGCTTGGTGGCGTTCGGTTCCTACGAATCGGAGACTTCTGAGGAGTCTGACTGTGTGGTTTCCGAGTCGTCCCGTGTGCCGTCTTCGATGCCCTTGCGGAACTCCTTCGCCGATGCGCCCAGCGACCGAGCGAGATCGGGGAGCTTGCGGGCACCAAATATGAGCAGCACAACGAGTAGGACTATCAGCCACTCTTGTCCTCTGATCACAAAGATCCTCCTTGAATTTGCATCATAGCCCCGCCGAAGGCTTTCCTCCCCGGCGGCACCGAGACCCTACCGGCTACCCCAAAGCCATCGAGTCGATGAATCGCTGCACCCGCTCTCTGGTGATGAACCTCACCTTGGGCTGATTCATCTCGATCTCGTAGATCATGAAGGGGCTGTATTTGTCGGAAATGAGCATCCCCCGCTCCGCCCCCGACGAGCCGAAGTCGGCCAGGAACCGTCTTATGACCTCCTCTCCCAGCTCGGGATGCTGACCCCTCTCATAGCCGTCGGTGAGGATGTAGGTGGACACCCCGTCCTTCATGGCCATGTAGCTGCCGTGATAGGCCTGCTCGGTGACCCGGTACCCGAACATGCGCAACAGGGCGAGGATGAGGTCCGGCCCACTCAACGCGTCTGGATCGGTTCCGAGAGCACGCAGGCCACGATCCAACCCCTTGGGGATCTTCAATTCGGCACGGAGGGGGCCCAGCTCGTCCTCGGGGAGATCCACCCTGGTGTCGTAGCTGACTGC
>CAZSOF010000027.1:13479-17644 GCA_964607685.1 uncultured Acidimicrobiaceae bacterium
CGGCTGACCGAGAGACCGGCGGCTGCGGCCGTCTTGGCCTCCTTCTCCGCCTCCTTCATGCGTCGGCTTCGGCTACGGAACATGTAGAACATGACGAAGCCGATCAGCGCCACTACCAGGATGACTAGAAACGGTTCCACTCGAATTCCATGTAGATCACCCCGCGATTCTATGTCGGCGTTTCTCGATCGTCGCCGAAGGCCTCCTGCTCCAGCTCCTCCAGCAGGATCTCCGCGGTGGGCTCGTCGGCACCGGCGTTGAGACGATCGATCATTCGCTCCCTCGACCAAGACGTCCCAAACGCGGTGACCACGTCGCCTGCGAGCAGGGTCGTGCTGCCGGTGGGTACCAGCACCTCCCGATCGCGTCTCACCGAAACCAGCGTCGACCCTTCGGGCCAGGCCACCTCCTTGACCTGGCGCCGGTCGGCGATGGACCCGAGGGGTATGCGGAAGTCGTAGTAGCCGGCTCCGGGCTGCGTGCGCTGCGCCAGCCGGAGACGATGGAGATGGTGGTCGGTGGTCGTGGTCAGCGCCTCGTGATAGGCGCGCACTGCCTCTTCCCGCCGGAAGAGGCCGACCAGCCGTCTCGGGTCGTTGTCGTCGACGACCGGCAGGCGGCCCACCCCGAGCGCCGCCATCCGCTCCAGGGCACGCGAGACCGGAGTGCCCGGCGAGACCGTCACCGGCCGAGGAGTCATGACCGCCCCCACCGTGGTCGGCTGTGTGGCCCGGTTTATGTCTGTGATCGTCACTATGCCCACCAGTTCGTCGTCATCGACCACCGGCACGCCATGTGAGCGGTGAGTGTTCAGCAACGCCTCTGTCTCTGCCACCGGCAGCTCCGGGGAAGCGATGAACGGTGGCTGCACCATCACCGAGCCCACGGTCACGGTGTCCAGGATGTCGACCTCCCCGCTTCGTGTGAGCCGGATGCCCCTTCGCTTCAGGGCCAGGGTGTAGACGGAGTCTTTCATGAAACGCTCGGCGAGGAAGGTGCCCAGAGTGGCCGTCAACATGAGGGGCAGGATCAACCCGTAATCACGAGCTCCCGTCACCTCGAAGACGATCAGAATCGCGGTGAGTGGAGCCCGACCGACGACGGCGAACATGGCTGCCATACCGACCACAGCGAAGGCGCCGGTCTGGATCTCGGTGGAGCCGGTCCAGAAGCCCTCGGCCAGCCGGGCGAAGCCCGCCCCGACCGCGGCGCCCATGAACAACGAGGGCATGAAGGCTCCACCTGAGGCGCCCGAGGAGATGGTCAAGGAGGTGGCGATGGCTTTGCCCAATGCCAGGAGGATGAGTACCCACCACAGCTCACCCCCGGTGCCGGTGATCGCTGAGATCTGCTCGTTGAGAAGCAGCCGGTTGGTCACCTGCTGACCGGTCCCGAAGAGGTTCGGCTCGACGAAGATGAGACCCGCAACCAGGAGGCCTGCGATCACCGGGCGGGTCCAGGAGAGTTGCGAGGCGTGACGATGGGTGAAGCCCTCCACCGCGTCGAGGAGCCTGAGGAAGAAGAACCCCACGACCACCACCAGGAGAGCCAACAGCGCGTACAACCCGAGCTCGGTGAACGAGTTCATCCGGTAGGTGCCGGCACTGAGAGCCAACTCCTCACCCACGATCGTCTGCGAGGTGATGGCCGCCGTGACCGAGGCGATCACGATGGCCGACATGTGACGGGGTGCGAATGACACCAGGATCACCTCGAGCGCGAACAGCATTCCGGCAATGGGGGCGTTGAACGAAGCGCCGATCCCGGCGCCGGCGCCGGCGGCCACCAACGACCTCACTTGGTCCTCGCCCATGTTGAACCGGCGGGAAAGCCACGATCCCACCGCGGCTCCAATCTGGACGATCGGGCCCTCGCGTCCCGCCGACCCCCCGCTACCGAGGGTGGCCGCGGTGGCCAACAGCTTGAGTGGCGCCACGCGCCCCCGGATATGCCCTCCGCGCACCATCAGAGCCTCGGTGGACGCAGGCACACCGTCACCCGCCACCTCAGGGGCGAACCTCCTCGCTATCCACCAGGCGATGAGCAGGCCAACCGGCACCGTGAGAAAGATCCAGGCGCGAGTGACGTCCCACACCTCGCCGTCGAGTTCGATGAAGAGGGGGCGAAGAAGGCTTGCCATCCCTTCCAAGGCCAACACCAGCCCCGCCGCTCCGAGGCCAACCCCCACTCCTACTAGAGCGGACAACGCCAGGAATCCGCCCATCTGACGCTCGGCCAGTGCGCCGACGGCGGGAATCTTGCGGATACCGGACAGAGGATTGGTCACCGGTCGGCAGAGTAGAAGGCGACAATCGCGCTTCGATGCCCTTTCGCAGCCATATCGCCCGTCCGATGGACTTCCGGTCCTGGCCCAACCTGACGCTGATCGCGATTCTGACGCTGATCACAGCGGTTGCCGTAGTCCTGTGGCTCGGCGGCAACCCAGGAAGCGTGCTCCTGACGCCGGTTCACGCCATGCTGACCTGGGCGCTGCTGAGGGAGATCGATCCCGATCACGATTGGACTGCCTTGATCGGGGCGTTGGTCACCGGCGGCTTCGCCCTGACCGGGCGGGACCTGGTTTCGGCGGTTGCTGTGCTCGTGTTGATGGCCGCGGCGCGTGTCGTGACCAGCACCACGGGACGTCGTCTCCTCCTGACCGACATACTGGGTCTGGGTCTGCTGGGCGCGGTCGCCGGCTTTACCGTGGCCGGCTGGGTGGCTGGGTTCGGGATGGCCATCGCCCTCTATGCCGACGACCGTATCCGCGGGGAGCGTCGGCTTCCCCAGGTGTTCGCTGCCGCCGCCACCGCGGTTGGGACCACGGTCGTGGCCACCGTCACCGATGCCTTCCCCGACGTCGCCCCTCAGCTGTCCCCGGTGATCGTGGCACTGGCGGGGGCCGTGAGTGTGATCCTCATCTTCAGGGAACCTGCCCGGCCGGTGACTCAGGTTGACGCCCGACACGCCGCCTTCATCGACAAGGGTCGTCTGCACGGCTCTCGATCGCTCATCGGCCTACTCGTCTTTGCCATGACCCTGCTCACCGGAATCCACTCCCCCGGGCTCATCCCGGTGTTGGTTGGGCTGGGCTTGGTCATCGTCTCCAACGAGCTGGCCCTGTACCGCCGCCGGGATCAGTAGGTTTTCTGTCATGTGTCGATCGATCAAGGTGCTCCGCGAGGGTGCCGTCCCCGCCCCCGATGACGAAATCGAGGCCGCTGCCCTGCAGTTCGTGCGCAAGATCTCCGGGTTCTCCAAGCCGGCTCCCCACAACCAGGTGGTCTTCGACCAGGCCGTGGCCGACATCACCCACGCATCGCAACGACTACTCGACGGTCTCGAGATCCGGGGCGCCCGCAAGGCCGGATAGGCCCTCTCCCACCCCGTTCCGTGAGTACAGATGTGAGCTATACCGCGGTGATCTCTACTCACAGAACGCTTCGGGCTACCCCAGGTCCACCCCCAGGCCCGCTTTCTCCGCGTTGGCCAGCGCCCGTCCTGCGGCGGCCACGTCCTGGGCCGCGATCCCCACGCTCTTGAAGACGGTGACGTCCTCACCGATCTCCGGTGAACGACCGGCAAGCAGATCGCGCAGGGTGGTGTTGGGATCACGACCCGCCTGAATGAGGTCACCGGCCTCGTCGCGAGCCGCGTCGACGTCATCGACGACCACGTAGGCGCGCTCCAGGAGCTCTGGGCTCAGCTCGGCCATCTCCGGCGTGAACGCACCCACGGCGTTGACGTGAGTGCCGGGCCTCACCGACTCCTCGCGAAACAAAGGAGTCGTGGCCGGCGTGGCACAAGACACCACGTCGGCCTGCTTCACCGCCTCGTCGGCATCAGCCACGGCCTCTCCTCCCACACGGGAGGCGAGCCTCTCGGCGTTCCCGAGACTCCGCGACCAGACCAACACGCTCTCGATGGGTCGCACCGCGCGCACCGCCTCGATCTGGTCGAAGGCCATCGCACCCGAGCCGAGCATGGCCAAGGTCCTGGCGTCTTCCCGGGCGAGCAGCCTGGTAGCGAGACCCGACACCGCCCCTGTCCTGATGGCCGTGACGGTGGGGCCATCCACCACTCCGAGAGGAGACCCGTCCTCGCCGAAGACCACCACCAGACCCACCGGATTGCCGGGCACGATGGACACCACCTTGACCGCCAT
>CAZSOF010000028.1:0-14241 GCA_964607685.1 uncultured Acidimicrobiaceae bacterium
GACCCAAACGCTGCCTTCTGCGATCGATGGGGGTCATCGCTTGTTTCGGGTGGCGACAGAGTTGCTGGACGGGGTCGAGCTCGAGGGGCCGGTACGCCTCCTCGGCTTGGGAGGGTCATCGCTGCAGCCGGCACGCATCCCAACGCAGCTCGACATGGAGGATGACAGAGGCTGGAACCAGGTTGAGGACGCCATAGCCGACATACGGGATCGCTTTGGCCATGGGGCGGTGACCCCGGCGCGTCTGGCCGGCGACCACAATTCACCAACAGGAAGTCGAGAACCCTGAGACGTGTCTCGTCAGGCGGTGTATTGTTTGCGGAGTAGGCCCGGGCCCGATTGGTTGGGTGAGACATGCCGCTGGATGACAAAGAACAACGCATCCTCGCTGAGATCGAGAGACAGTTCTACGAGGAGGATCCCGAGCTGGCGCGCGCGGTCAAGAAGATCGAGCGGCCGTCCCGGATCGGAGTGCGTCTCTCGTTGCTGGGTGTGATCGCCGGGCTGGTCATCGTCGTCGCATATGTCAGCACCACCTGGATCGCAGTGGCTGGTTTCGTCCTCCTCGTCGCCTCGGCCACGGCTTTGGTCAAGGCGCTGCGTCACCGCGGGTGGCGATCCCAAGCGCCGGAGTCCGAGGACTCACTGCCCGAATAACCCTCACAACGGGGATCTGCGGCGACCGTCCGAAGCCGCTAGTGTACCGGCCCCGTCGGCCATTCCCCTGGGCCGGGTGCCGACTGGGAGGATCAAGCTCAGACCATGCGCCGGTCTGGCTACGAAGGTTTTGGAAGGACGAAGTTGGAGCAAGCATTCACCGCCGAGCAGGCTTGCCGACTCAGCGACTGCACACACCACCAACTGCGCTATTGGGACAAGGTAGGACTGGTACAGCCGTCGGTTCAGCCGACCGGTGGTCGTCCCGGTGTCAGACGTCTGTATTCGTTTCGCGATCTAGTGGCACTCCGCGTGGTGCGCAGCCTCCTCGTCAACGGGATGTCGCTGCAGAGAGTGAGACGGGCTTGGGACTACCTCCGTCGGGAGGGGGACATGGAGAGTCACCTCTCGGACGTCAAGTTGGTGACCGACGGCCAGAGCATCTTTCGTGTCAGCAGCGACGAAGGTGAGTTGATGGACGCCCTTCGCGAAGGTCAGCTCGCATTCTTCGTCGCCATCGACGAGATCACCCGTCAAGTCGAAGAGGACGTCACACGGTTCGAGCTCGACCGGGAGCAGTTCTTGACGATGTTGCGGCGGGTGGAGGATGACGTCGAGGAGGAGCGACGTGCCTCTGGAGCCTGACCTCAGCGGCTTCTGAACAACGACCGGGTGTTGAACGCGGCCTTCAACCGTCTTGGCATTGTGTAGGTGCGCTCGATCCAGGACTCGACACCGATGAGGTCTGACTCCGTCGCCTGGCCCTTGCGACCACCGTAGACCGTCGATGAGTAGCTCATTGCCAGCGGCATGAGTGCCGGATCCGCGTGCTCTGCCACCTCGATCGGCGTCAGGGCGAAGGCTGGCTCCTCGCCGAGATCGGTGAGCCGGTCCACTATCTCGTCCCAAGCCGGAGTGATGTCTCCGTGTCGCACACGAGTCAGACGAAGTCGACGTCGAGCCCGCTTGGCGAGGGGGATGGTGCCGGCCACGAGCGCCAGCGCCACGGGGACGAGAAGCCACCATCCGGTGCTGTTGTCCCCGGGTACGGTGGAGTCTTCCTCTCCCAACAGCTCCGGATCACCGATTTGACCGGGTCCGGTCGGGGTCTGGAGATTGGACGCCGTGGGGTTCTCGGGAATGTATTCGGTGGGGTCGAAACCGGCAGTGATACTCGCAGGCTGAAACTCACCACGTGGTGTGGGGTCGAACTGGAACCAGCCATGAGGCTCGATCCACAGCTCCACCCAGGCGTGGGCGTTGGTATCGCGCACCTCGATCTCAGAGGTCCCATCGCTACGTGTTGTCACCGATCCCGGCGTGAATCCCCACACCACACGGCTGGGAATGCCCAGTTCCCTGGCCAGCACACCCATGGCAGCGGCGAATTGCTCGCAGTAGCCGGTCCTGAAATTCAGCGAGGCCGGATCGGTCAGCCATTCCTCGAGCGCCAATGCGTCGTGCCCCGTGTTCACGTCGGTGGTGTATGTGAAGACCTCAGGGTCGCGGAACCAGGCCTCCAGCATCCAGGCCCTCTCGAAATCGGTGGTCGCTCCCAGCGTTCGTTGTCGCGCCACGACGCCGATCTCGACCGGCGTGTCCTCCGGCAGCTCCGTGTAGCGATCGAGGTCGAGGGGCTCGACGGCGATATCCGTCACCAGACGTGGTTCGTAGGGAAACAGACCATCTGCCGCTGCCCCGGCGAAAATCGGAGACAGATCACCATTGGCGGTGGTCGCCAGGGCTCCCAGGTCAGCGGTGCGGTCGGGGAAGAGGGATCGCACTTGATACTCATCCTCCTGACCGAGTCCGGACGGAATCAGAATGGCGGAGTCGGGAAGCACCTGGAATTCTGTGGGTCGTCGCGGGCGGGGAGCGTCGGTAGCGTTCTGGATCTCCACGGGAACGCCCGCCGTCGGAGCCAGCTCGGTCTCCAATGCCTCGATGCGGACCCGCTGCAAGATGTCGTGGCTGGTTCCTTGATATACGTCCGTCTCGTTGGCCAGCGGCGATCCGGGGACGTAACGATTCAATGCCGTACTGGAGCGGCTCCACTCCTCGCCGTCATAGGTGTCGAGGGTCTCCATTCGCCAGTAGGGCCGAACGGTGTCGGCCAGGTCGCCACTCAAGGTTGCCCTGAAGACGGGGACGTCACTCCGATTGATGACTCTCTGTCGCAACCCGACGAGTCCATCGAAGCGAACGCCATCCCCGGGACCAGACCCAAAACCGCTGCCTCCACGCCATGGAGCGTTTCCGTATTCAGAGACCACTTCGGATGCGCCGTCGGCAACAGCGACGGCCCCGATGCCAAGCAGTGCGGAGACAACCACCGCGAGCTCGACAGCCCGACGTCGCATCGGCCATCCCTCGGCGTCGCGTGCCCGCCCGGTCTCCTGGCGTCTCTCCAGGGCCATTGAAATGGCCGACAATGCGAGAGCCAGCGCCGAGAGCCCCATCCAGCCCAACCCGGCTTCCCCGCGATCAAAGACCGCAAACTGGAAGTACACGACCAGGGACGGGACGAACATCGCGGCGTAGGGACCACCGGTGTTCCCCCACGTGTACAAGGCACCCACACACCACAACACCAGGGCGAGAATGGAGATGACCCCCTCCTGAGGGACAACCGGCGGGATACCGGAGCGGATGATTCGATAGGCACTTCCCAACTCCTGACCCATCGCCCCGAACGTGTCGCCGCTGGGGAGAACCCCGCCCATCAGCGTCTCGGGAACGCTTATCCGCAACGCGAGGAGGGCACCCCCGATGATGAAGATACCGAGCTTCAGGCCCCTTCTCGTCGTCACCTGGTCGAGTAGCCACCAGGCAGCTGCGCCGAGGAAGGTGGAGGCCAGGAGTATCAGACGCCAGTTCGGCAGGTCGGGGCCGGACTCGAACAACCGACCGAGCCGGATCATCATCAGCACATAGGCGAGGGCCCCGGCTAGCTGGCCGACACGACGTCCCATTCGTCTCCTATCGAGGTCACCCACTTTGGGGCCCATTTCTCGCCGGGCGCGATGCTGACGGTGGTGACACCCAGTCGGTGGAAACCGGCCAGTGCCTGCGGCGTGGTGCTGGAAGCCCCCAAAAGCACGCTGGTGGGGTAATCCCTGCTGAGCAATTGCTGGACCACGATCAGTGTTCGGTCGGCGGTCCCGGTCACGATCACCAGGGCGCCGCCACCGCCCTTCTGCCTGATACGCGTGGCCACCGACTCCAAGTGGATTCCCGATGCCGTCTCCACCATGGCCAACCGTTCCATGGCTGTGCTGTAACGAATGGCGTCGATGGCATGCGGATCTCCCGCCCAGAGATCGGCATCGAATCCGGACTTGACCAGATGGGTGATGACCGATGCTGCGCCCGATACAGCAGTCTCGAAAGCCTCGGATGACTCATATACCACGGGACGCACATCGAGAAGCACGAGGGCTCTTGATTGCCAAGGGGTCTCCAGCTGCCGGATCATGAGCTCATCGGTCTTGGCGGACGACGGCCAATGGACCCGCCGCAGGTCGTCACCCTGCTGATACTCACGAAGCGTGTAGAAGTCCTCCCCGCCCCTCTGCGAGTGCTCAGGTCTCGAGGCGGCCATCGACGGATCCTGACCTCTGACCACGGGGAACCCGGTGAGCCTCTCCACAGCCGGATAGACGATGAGGTTGTCGACCGGGCCGTCGGGCGCCCATGCATCGGCGAGACCGAGGGGATCGGTCGAGTGCGCTCGGGAGGGCCCGATCCGGTAGATACCCCTTGGCCGGCACATAACCCGGTAGCTGGCGGTTACCGCATCCCCGCCGCCGATCCCGGCGATCTCGAAGCTGGCGACGCCAAGACCCGCAACCTCATCTACCACGGAGAGATTACGGGCCGTCCGGCGACCGTTGTTGCGGATGGCCAGGGTCACCTGGATCGTGTCCCCGTCATGGACCGCGGGTGCTCCCAGCCTACGTCCGACGATCAGGACAGGAGGGTGGAGGCGCACATAGGCCAGTGCAGCCAGTTGTGCGGACACGAAGAAAGACCCTGCCAGGAGAAGCTCATCGTCTCCCAACAACCACCACAGGAGTATCAGGGCGAGACCGGCGCCGAGAAGGGCCCAGCCCCGCGTCGTCGGCATCAGGTGGCGATCCGTGAGGTCGTGCCGGGGACCTTGATCCTCCCCATCACGTCCTCGATGATGCCGCCAACGGTCTCTCCCCGCATCTGAGCCTCGGGACGGAGTGCCATACGATGCTCCAGCACAGGTTGGGCAAGGAGCTTGATGTCGTCCGGCATCACATAGTCGCGGCCTCGTGAAGCGGCCCTGCTGCGCGAGATCCGCTGCAGGAACAATGCCGAGCGCGGCGACGCCCCCAGCATGACATCGGGGTGGAGACGTGTTCCCTCCACCAAATCGACTATGTAGTTCTTCACCGAAGGGGAGACCGCCACCCGACGGGCGATTTCGACCATCTGCTGGATGTCGTGCAAGGAGGCCACCGACTGCAGGTCGTGATAGGTGGACTGGACGGCATGGGTGTCGAGGATCTCCAGCTCCTTCTCCCGGCTCGGGTAACCGATCACGGCGCGCATCATGAACCTGTCCAACTGAGCCTCCGGCAGCGGGTAGGTGCCCTCGTGTTCCAGGGGGTTCTGCGTGGCGATCACCATGAACGGGAGGTCGAGAGGCCTGGTGACACCGTCCGAGGTGATCTGTCGCTCCTCCATCGCCTCGAGCAGGGCGGACTGCGTCTTCGGGCTGGCTCTGTTGATCTCATCGCCCACCACGACATTGGCGAAGATGGGTCCCGGCTTGAACAGGAACTCACCAGCGTTGCGGTCCCAAACCGAGACACCGGTGACGTCCGAGGGCAACAAATCCGGGGTGAACTGAACACGATGGAACTCACCGTCGATCGAACGAGCCAGGGACTTCGCCAGCTGTGTCTTCCCGACACCCGGCACATCTTCGATGAGGACATGACCCTCGGAGACCATCGCCAAAACCACCAGCTCGATCACATCTCGTTTCCCCTGAATGACCGTCTCCACATTGGAGACGATCTGATCGAACCGCGCGACGAACATATCTATGTGGCTCGAAACTCCGTCAGGCAATGCCGTTTTCCTCCGGTACCGAATGGCAAACTCTAATGGTGATGGCGTCCTGTGGCACTAGACTGTGCCGTGGGCTGAGGTGAAACGTTGGGAGGCTGAGGTGAGTTTCCGCGGGGGCGTGATTTGGGAGCTCCTCCGCCATCCTGTGTTGTGCTGGGAGGCGATACGCACCTGGCTCGCCACCAAGGGACGGGGTGGCCCCGGCTCTGGCCAAGCCTATCTCCAATGGCGCATCGTGACCGCGTACGGTGATGCTTCGGCCACCGCGAGAGCGCACGATGTGGTTGAGTACCTCTCGTGGCGTAGGGAGATGCGGAGTGTCCGGAAGTGGGGGCGGATGGCATGAACTCGAGGTTGGCTTCGCGTCTGGAGGACATACCGGGTGTGGCTTCGGTGGTGATCGATCTCGAGGGCTTTGGGCGCGGGATCGACGTCAGGCTCGAGCCCGGCGCCGATGAAGCGGCAGTGATGGAGAAGCTTCGGGCCCTCTTGGCCGCGTACGGGGTGAAGAGGGAACGTCAGCCACGTCTGAAGCTGGGACGACCCCGTCCCGCCCACCACACCGGGGTCGATGTCCAGATCACGCCGATCAAGGGCGGGGCTCGCATCGAGGTGGCCACTGCCTCGGTGAAATCGTTTCGGATCGTCACCGCCAACCCGTTGTCCATCGTTCAAGGGCTGGCCGACGCCTGGTGTCAAGTGATCGGCCGTATCCCCATAGAGATCGTGTCGGTCAGTCTGGGAGTGGATGGGATACTCAGCGTGATCGCTTCAGACGGTGAGCAGGAGAGTCGGGGGAGTGGCGACGTCGCCTATGGGTGGATGGATGCCCTCACCAACGCAATTGCCGGTGCTCTCGGTACCGGACCATCGTCGGATAGAAGACAGGAAGCCAGCTGACAGCCGGCGTGATGGCTAGAGCAATATCAGGCGCCTATTACTCTTTCCCGACGTAGGTCGTTGAATATGACGAGAGCCCTGGTGCTGAATGCGAGTTACGAACCGCTGTCGGTGGTGAGTGAACGGCGGGCGGTCGTTCTCGTCCTCAATCGAAAGGCCAGTGTCGTGGTGGGTCGCGACGAGACCTGGGCGTCGGAGTCACTCTCGATCGAGCTGCCCTCCGTGGTACGGCTCAACCGCTACGTCAAAGTGCCCTACCGGCGCATCGTCCCGGTGACCCGACGCGCCGTGTTCGGGAGAGACGGCCACACGTGCCAGTACTGCGGTGGCCCGGCGGAGTCCCTGGATCATGTGCAGCCACGGAGCAAGGGTGGGGATCACTCGTGGGAGAACGTGGTCGCCTGCTGTCGCTCCTGCAACGTCCGCAAGGGGAACCGCACTCCTGCCGAGAGCGGTCTTCGTCTCCGCAGCAAACCAGGACCGCCCCGCAGGTTCGCCTGGATCTACGCGTCGACCGGCTATCAGGTCGATCCCTCCTGGCACCCATATCTGCTCGCGGAGACCGCCTGACGCCGATCACGCGTCCCGCCCACCAACCCACCGATCACACCGCCGAATCCCTGCGGTGGTCTCCGGGTCATCCGGCGGCCCCACCCTAAACCACGCGATGTCTGCTGGGTGGGCCGAAAGGGTTGACAAGTGGGTTGAAGTGGGTCATAGTGGCGAGCACGCCCCGGGCAAGGGGGTTGGGACAGTGAGAGCGGACGGAAATGAGCAGAAGTGTTCCTCGGTGAGTACTTCCACAGCCTCGATGGCAAGGGACGGGTGGTCATGCCCTCCTCCTTTCGCCGTCGTCTCGAAGACGGCTGTGTCATCACCAAGGGACAGGACGGTCATCTCGCCCTCTTCGCTGCCGAGGACTTCGAGAAGAAAGCCGCCGAAGTGATCGAGCGCCCCCAGAACCGGGATGGTCGTCGTTTCTCGAGGACGGTCTTCGCCGGGGCCGACATGCAGAGACCCGATAAGTCGGGTCGGGTCCTCATCAAGCCCGATCTTCGTGAGTTCGCCGGTCTCGAGCTGGGTACGGAGATCGCAGTCCTCGGTGTCTTCGATCATGTCGAATTGTGGGAGAAGGACCGTTACTCCGAGGAACGGACCTCGGCAGACATGAGCTATCTGGACGAGGAGGTGTGACGGCGACGAGCGGTCTGGGCTCATTGCGAGCCCCCCGGAACCAATTGGAAGGCCCCTGACTCCGCCCGCCTCTAGTTGGTACCAGCGCCCGGGGGGCTCGCAATGGACCAAGACCGTGCCAGCTCACAAAACGGATACCACCGGCCGGTCCTGGTTGAAGAGGTAGTCGAACTGATGGCACCCGTGGTGCCCGGAGTGGTTGTGGATGCCACATTCGGGGGCGGGGGCCACACGAGACGATTGTTGGATGAGTTTGGAGATGAGGTGACTGTGATCGGGATCGACCGGGATCCGGAGGCCGTGGCCAATGCCGAGGGACTGGCGGCCACCGTGATCCAGGGCAACTTCGCCGATCTGACTTCCATCGTCTCCAGGGTCACAGACGAGCCGGTGTCCGGAGTGCTGTTCGACTTTGGCGTGTCCTCGCACCAGCTGGACGAGATTTCCCGGGGCTTCTCCTATCACCGGGAAGGGCCCCTCGACATGCGAATGGGGCCCGACGCCGTGATCGACGCCAATGAGGTTGTCAACGAGTGGGACGTTGATGAGCTGACCAGGATCATCCGTGAATACGGCGAGGAGCCACTCGCCCGTCGCATCGCTCGGGCCATCGTCGCCGCCCGGCCCGTCGATTCCACCGCCACGCTGTCCACCGTCATCGCAGAAGCGATGCCCGCGGCCCGGCGTCGGGCAGGTCACCCTGCCCGACGCACCTTTCAGGCAATCCGGATCGCGGTCAACTCCGAATTGGATGCCGTGGCCCGGGGGGTAGAGCAGGCAATCGCCCTCGTTAGGCCAGGGGGCAGAGTGGTGACCATCGCCTACCACTCCCTCGAGGACCGAATCGTCAAGCGCTTGTTTGCCGAGAAGGCGAAGGGCTGCACGTGCCCTCCTGATCTCCCGGTTTGTGGCTGCGGCAACACGTCCGAGCTCCGGCTTCTGACTCGCCGGCCGGTGAGGGCCAGCACTGCGGAGGTGGAAGCCAACAAGCGTGCTCGCTCGGCCGTGTTGCGCGCCGCGGAGAAGGTGGCGGCATGACCGCTCGCTCAGTCCCTCGCGTTGTCGCCGACGATCGCCTTCGCGTCCTCTCAGGGAAGAGGGCCCGCCGTCCGTCGGTCGCCCCTTGGGTCATCATGGTGCTGATCGCAGTCGTCGCCTTCCTCGGCTTGGGCTTCGCCCGCACCAGCCTCGATCGATCTGCATTCGAACTCGCCGAGTTGAACCGCGGCATAGACGAGCAACTCGCCCTGAATCAGCAACTGCGTCTCGATGTCGCCCGTCTGGGGAATCCGGCCCGACTAGCCCCACTGGCCGATGAGTTGGGTCTCGTCATCCCCGCTACAACCAAGCAGCTGTTGGTGAATCTGGATGTGCCGTCGCCGGTCGTGGCGGAGGCAGAGCGATCCGGAGCAAGCCAATGAGATCCCGAGGACGCGCTGGTGCCGGGTTGATGCGTGGAGCCCCGCCCCTCCGGATCCCCAGCCGGAGAGTCGGCGGCCATGACGACTGCTAGAGGCAACCGTCTGACATCCTCCAGGGCCCGGATGTCTCTCATCGGAGTCATAGTGGTCCTCGCCTGGTTGGCCATGGGCTACCGCCTCTTCGACATTCAGGTGTTTCGAGCGCCCGAGCTCGCCTCCCAGGGGCTCAGCCAGCGTCTCGTCTCCAAGGAGATGGCACCGCAACGGGGGAAGATCTACGACCGCAGCGGCAACCTGCTGGCGATGACCGTCGAGTCGAAGAGTCTATTCGCGGTCCCCGATCAGGTCACCGAGCCGCTTTGGGTGGCACAACAGGTGGGTGGTCTCTTGGGCGTCGATACCGAGGCCTTGTACGACAGACTCACCAGCGACCTGGACTTCGTCTACATCAAACGTCAAGTGGATGGGGTGCTCGCCGAGAAGGTCTTGGGGTTGGAGATCCGTGGCGTCTTCGCTCACCCGGAGCCGACGCGCGTCTACCCGGCAGGAACAGTCGCGGCACACGTCACCGGCTTCGTCAACATCGATGGTGAGGGTCAGGAGGGACTGGAGCTGGTCTACGAAGATGAGCTGCGAGGTGTCCCCGGGACCGCTGAGTACGAGCGTGACGCGGGAGGACGTGTCATCCCACAGGGATACAGCAACATCGTTCCCGCCATCCCCGGCATGGACCTCACGACCACCATCGACCTGCCTCTCCAGTACCAGGCGCAGCAAGCTTGTGTCGAGGCCGTGGAGCGAACGTCCTCCAGGTCGTGCTGGGCGGTGGTGGTCGAGGTCGAGACAGGTGAGGTCCTGGCGATGGTGGGTGCACCCGTCTTCGATCCTCAAACGCGTCAAACGCTAGATCCCTCGTGTGGGGAGTCGGAGGAGCCACCGAGCTGTCGCATGTTCTCCAATTTCGTCGTTCGCGGCATATTCGAGCCCGGTTCCACCCAGAAGATGATGACGGTGGCCGCCGCTCTGGAGGAAGGTGAGGTGCGGGTCGGCACGGTGATACCCCAGGTCGGTGATGAGCTGGAACTGCTCGCAGATGCCTGTCGTTCTGGAGACGACGACGTTCACGGCTGCTACCGGGACTTCGACCCCCACGACACCGAGGACATGACCGTGGCTGAGATCTTCACCCGGTCCTCCAACATCGGGACCATCAAGATCGCCGAGAAGCTTGGTGAGAAACGTCTGGTCGACTACATCAGGACCTTCGGCTTGGGAGAGCAGACCGGGATCGACTACACGGTGGAGGCGCCCGGGATCCTGAGATTCGATGCCGGGTGCCAGACGTGCTGGGCATCGGCCGCCATAGGGTACTCGGTGGCCGCCACCCCGCTGCAGATGGCAGCGGCTTACGCGGCAGTGGGCAACGACGGCGTGTGGACCACTCCCCACATAGTGCGCTCCAAGGTCGACGCCGAAGGAGAAACCGAGGTTGCCGGTGTTGAGACGCGCAAGGTGGTGTCTCCGGGCACTGCGCTGCTCATGCGGGAACTACTCGCCTCCGTGGTCGAGAACGGGACCGGGCACAACGCGGCTGTCGACGGTTACCGCGTCGGAGGCAAGACCGGGACCGCCAACAAACTGGGTGAGGACGGCCGCTATACGGAGCAGACCCGGGCGTCTTTCGTGGGTATGGCTCCCATCGACGATCCCCGGGTGGTGGTAGCGGTCGTTGTCGACGCACCGGCCTTCGATTACCGGACCGGAGGCCTGGCGGCGGCGCCGGTGTTCGCTGAGATCATGGAACAAGCACTTCACCGGCTCGGGGTGAGCCCGGATGGCCAGCAGGGGTAAGGCCATGTCCGAGCTGGCTGTTCTCGTTGGCGGAACCATCGTCGGCGACGGTGACCCGGTTGTACGCGACGTGGTCCACGACTCGCGCACGGCCAAGCCGGGTGACCTCTACGTGGCGGTTCGAGGCGACAGCGTCGACGGTCATGCCTTCGTGGCGCAGGTTGTCGAGGCGGGCGCGGCAGCGGTCTGCGTCGACCGTCTCATGTCGTGCCGTGTTCCCCAGCTAGTGGTGGACAACACTCGACGAGTCATGGGACAGCTGGCTTCTGCTGTCCACAACTACCCCTCATCCTCGCTCGATGTGGTGGGAGTGACCGGGACCAACGGCAAGACCACGGTCACTCACTACATCGAGTCGATCGCCCAGCACGCCGGGGTCCCCACCGGCTTGGTGGGGACCATTCACACCCGCATCGGGAACACCGCCGTCGCCGCCGAGAGAACCACACCCGAGGCCACGGATTTCCAGCGGCTGCTGGCAGACATGCGAGACCACGGTGTCTCGTTGGTGGCGGCCGAGATCTCGTCACATGCCCTGGTCTACGGGCGGGCACTGGCAACCAGGTTCGCGGTCGCCGCCTTCACCAATCTGTCGCAAGACCATCTCGACTTCCACGGTGACATGAGCTCATACCGCCAGGCCAAGGAGCGTCTGTTTCGCGACTACGAGGTGGGAACCGCTGTCATCAACATCGACGACCCCACCGGTGCCAACATCGCCAGGGATTTCCTGGGATCGCTGGTGACTGTGGGTGAGACCGGCCAGGTCGCGACGAGTCACCTGGTGACAGGACGGGAACGAGCGCGTTTCCGCTTCAACACACCCTGGGGGAATGCCGACGTGGAAGCACCGGTGACCGGAGGATTCAATGTCACCAATTTGACCATCGCCGCGGCATGCTGTCTCGTCACCGGGATCGGGTTCGACGCCGTGGTGGCCGGAATGGGTGTCGTGGCCGGCGTGCCCGGTCGGTTCGAGGTGGTTTCCGGTGATGACCCGATAACGGTGATCGTCGACTACGCCCACACCCCGGAGGGCGTGGCCAACGCCGTCTCCGTTGCCCGGAGCCTCTCGGGGGGACGAGTCATAGGGCTCATCGGTGCAGGTGGCGATCGTGATCGGGCGAAAAGACCCGCCATGGGGTCGGCGATATCGGGTGCCGACCTCGCCATCGTCACTTCCGACAACCCGCGCTCCGAGGATCCTGAAGCCATCGTCGATGCCGTTCTGTCCGGGTTGGACAAGAGCCGAGAACACATCGTCCAGATCCAACGTGAGAAGGCGATCGGCCTGGCCATGCGTCAGGCCGAGGACGGCGACATCGTCCTCATCCTGGGAAGAGGCCATGAGCCCGCGCAGGAGGTGCGGGGAGAGCTCATTCCCTTCGACGACCGCCTGGTAGCAGCCGAGGCCCTACGTGAGCGGCGTAGCTCCGCGGAATCGGGCGGTGCATCGGGGAGCATGACTCCGTGATTGCCCTTCTCGTTGCCGCAGCCCTGAGTCTGATCATCTCCATCTTCGGCACCCCATATGCGATCCGCTTGCTGCGACGACGTCAGATCGGGCAGTTCATCCAGGAGGACATTCAGGGCCAGCACGCACACAAGCAAGGAACGCCGACGATGGGGGGTGTCGTCTTCGTGGGCGCTGCGGTCATCGGATGGCTGCTGGCCCACGTGAGGCTGTGGACGCCCGGCACCGGACTCACCGTCGAGACCAGGCCTTTTGGTGCGGGTGGTTGGCTCGCCGTCCTGGCGTTGGTGGGGATGGCGTTCGTGGGATTCCTCGACGACTTCATCAAGTACACGAGACAAAGGAGTCTCGGTCTCTCCAAGTCGGCGAAGTTCGGCGCTCAGATGGCCATCGCCGCACTCTTCGCCTACGGAGCCACCGAGGCCGGCATCGTGACCGAGATCTCATTCGTGCGACCGCTCGGAATCGATTTGGGAGTGTTCTTCGTGGTCTGGGTGCTGATAATGCTCACCGGTGCGGCCAACGGTGTGAACCTCGCCGACGGCATGGATGGCCTGGCCGGCGGGGCGTCTGCTTTGGTGGTCGGGGCCTACACCATCATCGCCTTCTGGCAGTTCAGGAACACCACGATCTACGAAGCGCTTTCCCCGCTGGAGCTGGCCACGATCGCCGCAGCCATGCTCGGAGCCCTCCTCGGCTTTCTCTGGTGGAATGCGCCCCCGGCCAAGATCTTCATGGGTGATGTCGGGAGTCAGGGGATCGGTGGCCTGCTGGCGGCTCTGGCGCTGCTGACCAACACTCAACTCCTCCTCGTGCTCCTGGGCGCCATATTCGTCGCCGAGACCGTGTCGGTCATCGCCCAGGTGGTCAGTTTCAGGCTGACGGGAAGACGGGTGCTCAGGATGTCTCCCCTACATTTCCATTTCGATCTCACCGGGTGGCCGGAGACCACCGTGGTCATCCGGTTCTGGATTCTCACCGGCATAGGGGTGGCACTCGGCCTTGGTTTCTTCTATGCAGACTTCCTCAGACTGGAGGGCATCCTGTGACTCGGGCCCTGATTCTGGGTGCGGGTGTGTCGGGCCTGGCGGCAGCCCGTCTGGCGGGGAACCACGACATGTCTGTCACCGTCTACGACGAGGTGGCTTCCAGCGAGGTGTTGGAGGCCGGGTTCGGGATGGCGTCGGGTGACTGGGACCCGGCTCTCCTCCATGGAATCGACCTGGTGATCACCAGCCCCGGATTCTCCGAGCGGTCGCTCCCCATCGTGGAGGTCTTGGAGAGCGGGATTCCGATCTGGAGCGAGATCGAGTTCGCCTATCGCCACCTGATCAGCCCGGTGGCTGCGGTCACCGGCACCAACGGCAAGACGAGCGTCACCGAGGCCACCGCCGCCATGCTCGACGCCTCGGGAAAGGATGCACCGGCAACCGGCAACATCGGCGCCCCGCTCTCCGACTTCGCCGATTCTGCATACGACGCGCTGGTGGTGGAAGTGTCCAGCTTTCAGCTGAGATTCACCGAGGGGTTCCATCCGATTTCAGCGGCCATTACCAACGTGGCCGTGGATCACCTCGATTGGCATGGCTCGGCGCACGCCTACCGCGAGGCGAAGGCGAAGATCTACGCCAACCAGAC
>CAZSOF010000028.1:14341-17578 GCA_964607685.1 uncultured Acidimicrobiaceae bacterium
CGCATGGGTGCCACACCCGAAGGAGTGACCGGCGGTGCCATCTCGTATCGACCCGGCGCCCACCGACGCGCTGAGGTTGGCGAATGGGAGGGTGTGCGATGGATAGACGACTCCAAGGCAACCAACCCTCACGCAGCACTGGCGTCGATTCGTGCGCTCGGCCCGGTGATTCTCATCGCCGGAGGATTGGCCAAGGGGATAGATCTGATGCCACTCACCGAAGAGCCCAACGTGAGGATGCTCATCGGGATCGGTGAATCCGGGCCGGGCCTGGTACAGGCTGCGGGGGAGAAGGGCCGGTTGGCAGGAACCCTGGAGATCGCGGTGGAGATGGCTGCGACAGCCGCTGCTCGCGGTGACACCGTCCTTCTGGCGCCCGGTTGCGCCAGCTTCGATCAGTTCGCTTCCTACGCGGCGCGAGGTGATCGCTTCATCGAGTTGGTCAACGAGAGACTCGGGGGCGGGGAGTGACGTCAAACGTGACCTCGCTGGCCAAGATCAGGGCCGTGGCACGGGACAAGATCGCCCGCCAGAAGGTGAACGACCGGGCGACGACGACACTGCTCGTTCTGGTGGTGGTCCTGGTCGTCGTGGGTCTCGGAGTGACCATGTCGGCATCCTCGGCCGTCGCTCTGCGCGAAACCGGCACCGAAGACCAGTGGCATTTCCTCAAGAGGCAACTGGTCGGCGTGGGTCTGGGGACACTGGCGCTGTTGGTGGCCTCACGCATCCCATATCGCGCCTACCGCAAGCTGGCCGTGCCCGCCTTTCTGCTGTCGGTGGGCTTGCTGTTCGCCGTCGAGCTTCGCGGCGTCACCGAGGGTGGTGCCACCAGGTGGCTTAGTGTCCCCGGTCTCACCACGTTCCAGCCCTCGGAGCTCGCCAAGGTCACGGTCGTCTTCGTACTCGCCTACCTGCTGGAGAAGAAGGCCAAGCTCCTCACTCGGTTCGGGCACTTCGTGGTCCCGGTCGTGGCCACCATGGGTGTCGTCGGCCTGTTGATCATCCGTCAACCAGACCTGGGGACCCTGATCATCATCGGAGCCGCGGCCATGGCCGTCATCCTGGCGAGTGACACTCCGATGAAGTTCGTTCTCTTGGTGGGCGTGGTGGCAGCGCTCGCCGTGACACTGCTCGCCTTCGACGATGGTGGGTATCGCTCGAGCCGGATCGACAGCTTCCTGGACCCCTATGCCGACCCTTCGGGTGACGGTTATCAGCTGATCCAGGGTTATTACGCCCTGGGGAACGGCGGAATCCTCGGTGTGGGCCTCGGAGCTTCGCGGGCGCGCTGGTTCTATCTGCCCAACGCTCACACCGACTTCATCTTCGCCATCATCGGCGAGGAGACCGGGCTCATCGGCGGTCTAACGGTCATCGGTCTGTTCATAGCCCTGGCCATCACCGGATGGGTGGTGGCATCCCGCGCTCCCGATCCCTTCGGTCGCATGGTCGCGGCGGGGATCACTGTCTGGCTCTCTTTCCAGGCACTGGTCAACATCGGCGGGGTGCTGGGTGTGATCCCGATCACCGGCATCGCACTTCCCTTCGTGTCATTCGGATCGACGGCGCTTGCCGTGTCCATGGGGGCGGTCGGCATCCTGGTCAACATCGCCCAGAGCGGGGTCGACGCGGCTTCGGCTGAGCTGAAGCCGTTGGGAGTCTCGTCCCGAGACTCCCGCTAGCGCGAAGACATGGGGACGACCTATCTCATCGCTGCCGCCGGAACCGGGGGACACGTGTTCCCCGGCCTGTCGGTTGGCGAGGCACTCGTCGAGCTCGGGGTCGATTCGAATGGCATTCTCTTCGTGGGTGGTGACCGTCTGGAGTCGAAGGTGTACCCGGCGCACGGATTTCACTTCCTCCAGGTCGAGCTGGCCGGTCTGAGACGTTCGCTGTCTCTGGAGAACCTCCGGCTGCCATTCGTGGTGATGAGAGCACGGCGAGCGATCTTCGAGGCCATCACCCATTCCAATGTCAGGGTTGTGCTGGGGATGGGAGGCTACGTCACCCTCCCTGCCGGGCTGGCGGCGAGGAGTTGTGACGTCCCCTTCTTCAATGCTGAGCAGAATGCCGAGGCGGGCCTGGCCAACAGGGTCACGTCACGATGGGCACGAACGAGCTTTGTCTCGTTTCCGGCCACTGGTGGTCTCGAGGATGGTCTCTGGGTGGGGAATCCCGTCCGCGAGATGTTCTGGCGGTTCGACCGAAGCTCGCTCCGTCCTGAGGCAACGCAGCGATACGATCTCGATGGAGGGACCCCGACCTTGGGGGTGTTTGGAGGGTCACTGGGTGCGTCGGCAATCAACGAAGCAGTCGCCGGAATGCTCGAGTCCTGGAGGGGAACCCCGATGCAGGTCGTCCACCTAACCGGTGAGCCCCATCTGAAAGCCATGTTGACCCGGAGTGCGGCGCCCGAGGTCCGTTGGCTGCGAATCGGCTTCGAGGAGCGTATGGACCTCTTCTATGCGGCATCGGATCTGGTTCTGGCCCGTGCCGGGGGAGCGGTGGCCGAGCTGACCGCGACCGGCACTCCTTCGGTTCTCGTCCCGGGACGCTTCGGCTCGGCCGGGCATCAGACGGAGAACGCCAGATTCCTGCAGTCCTCGGGTGCAGCAATGGTCGTTGGTCAGGAGCGCCTCGATGAGCTGGGGGCAACGGTCGGGGGCATCCTGACCGACTCCCAGCGACTCTCCGCGATGGCGGCCGCGGCACATGCCATCGCCAAACCCGACGCCGCCCTTACCATCGCCAGGGCGATGATCGAGGCGGCCCATTGAGCCTCCCCCAGGGGCGCATCCACATGGTCGGGGCCGGCGGGGCCGGCATGAGCGCCCTGGCCAAGGTCCTGACGGCCAAGGGCCACCGGGTGTCCGGATCAGACCTGCGGAGCGGACCCGCCCTGGACGCGCTGGCCGATCTCGACGTCGATGTACTCGTCGGCCACCATCCGGACGCCGTCACCGATGCGGTATTGGTGGTGGCGTCATCGGCAGTCCCCGACTACGACGAGGAGCTGACCGCAGCCCGGGACGCCGGGATCGAGGTGTGGCGCCGTCCAGATCTCCTGGCCGCCCTAACCGCGGAGATCCCGACCATCGGTGTCACTGGCACCCATGGCAAGACGACGACTACGGCCCTGATAGTCACCGCGTTGCGAGAAATGGGTGAGGACCCGTCATTCGTGGTCGGCGGCGACCTATTGGCGCTCAACACCAATGGGCACTATGGAACGAC
>CAZSOF010000029.1:0-11066 GCA_964607685.1 uncultured Acidimicrobiaceae bacterium
GGTGAAAGTCGTTGTGTTCGGCCTGGGAGAGGCCGGCTCGCTCATCGCCGCGGATCTGGCTGGGGCCGGTGCCGAAGTTCACGGTTACGACCCCGCAGACACACCCACACCGGCCGGTGTTCACCGCGAAACCGAGCCTGGTGCAGCGGTTGCCGGAGTCGATTTGTTGATGTCGGTCACTGCCGCCTCCGACGCCAGGGAATCCATGGGACAGGCCTGGGACCAAGTCTCGTCTCGGGTGATCTATGCCGACCTGGCCACCGCATCCCCCCAGCTCAAGCAGGAACTCGCACAAAAGGCAGTGAGCAGAGATGTCCCGTTTGCCGATGTGGCCCTCATGGCACCTGTCCCGGGCCGTGGCCTGTCCACTCCCGCCCTCGTCTCCGGCACCGGCGCCCAGAGATTCTCCGACCTCGTCAACGAGTTGGGAGGGAACGTCGAGGTTGTCGGCGACCTGGCCGGGCAGGCTGCGGCACGAAAACTGTTGCGCAGCATCGTCACCAAGGGACTCACCGCTCTGCTGTTGGAGGCCATGGAGGCTGCGGAGGCGTCTGGAGACTCGGCGTGGCTGTGGGAGCACCTGGTCAGTCAGCTGACCACGATCGACAACGAATTCCTGGAGCGCATGGTGAGCGGAACCTCGAGGCATGCCGACCGGCGTCTAGTCGAGATGGAATCCGCCCGCGCCTACCTGGAGTCATTGGGCGTGAGGTCCGACATGACAGAGGCGGTAGTGGAACGCCTCCACCGCATTGCGGGCTCGCCCGGTATCTGACATCCGGGCTTGGTGCCCAAACGAGGCTATCGGAATTTGTCGGCCGCCTCGGCTTCGGCGGCTATCGCATCCAGGTCACCGGCCACCGGTGCGTGGTCCCAAGCCTTCAGACCCTCGAGAAGATGGGCGTATTCCCGCTCCTGTCCCGGTCGCACCACCACCCTGATGGGTATGTCGCCCCTCAGGGATGTCTTGTACTTGCTGAGGATCTCACGGTGCGACGGGCGATCCAGATCGAATTCGAAGACGATCCCGTGAGCGCCGTCCGCCAGTGGGCATCCCTCGCCCTTCACCAGAGGACAGACCTCTCCCGGACCGTGGCAGACCTCTACCGGATGGCCGAGCCCCTCGAGGAACTCCTTGTCCAGTGGCTCCTGACCCTCCGGGATATCGAAGAGGATGTAACTGTCAGACGCCATGTTCGTGGCCTCCTTGTTGTGTTCAGGGTCGGCCCCATGCTCGACCGGGAACAGGGCACAAAGTCCCATATCGAGTCAATAAGCTCGATACGACCCGTCTGAATCGACGAGCTCGGGGACCGGGGGTGGGTCATAAACGGCCACGTCGGTGAATCAAAGCCGGTATCAGCCACCCCGAGTCCAATCCACGCCGGGAGGGCACCGACGTAGCCTCCGCCCGCAATGGCTGAGTTCCTTCAGGCCTTCTTGGTGGTTCTCCTCTTCGCCTGGGTAGCCCGCGCCCTTTTGGACGCCCGTGAGCTGACGTGGCGTCGAACGATGTTCGCCGCATTCATCGGAATCATCCTCGGCGCGATATTCGCCGCGGTGCTGCTGGTGCGCGATCTGGAGACGTTCGACGCCTTCGAGGAGATAAGGACGGAGTACTACGCACTGGCAGTAGGTATCGCCATCATCGCCACGATGGGAGTGATGGTGGGTTTGGAGTTGTTGTTCAGCTCCCGGCCCTCTCGCCACCGCACCCACCGATTTCGACCCTTCCGCACGCTGAGGAGATGGTGGGGCATGTGGACCAGGGGTCTCGGCGTCACCCGGATCGTCGCTCGTCAGGGTTTGGCCCCACTGGTGGGGTTGAGGAGAGGTGAAGTGTCGGCCCGCAGCCCGGGGGAGATAGCCCGCCGCACCCGGCTGTGCCTGGAGGAGGCCGGGGGGATGTTCGTCAAGCTGGGCCAGCTCCTCGTAACCCGGCCCGACCTCTTGCCACCGGAGGCGCTGGACGAGTTGAGTCGGCTGCAAGCGGACGTGGCACCGTTGGCGCAGACTCGAGTGCGAGCGGTGGTGGAGGAGGAGATCGGTCGTCCCCTCGAGGAGGTCTTCGCCGACTTCGACTGGGAACCTCTGGGCTCTGCCTCGATTGGCCAGGCCCATGCCGCCCATCTCATGGATGGACGTGAGGTGGTGGTCAAGGTGAGGCGACCCGGGTTGGAGGCTCAGGTCGACAAGGACCTGGCCATCGTCAGGTGGTTGGCGCGGGTGGCGGAGCGGCGTACCGCATGGGGGCAGAGCTACGACGTGCGCGACCTGGCACAGGAGTTCTCGGATGTGCTCCGCGCCGAGCTGCAGTTAGGAATCGAGGCCAGGCACGCCGTCGACATGGGAGCGGCTGCAAGCCGCCATCCGCTGATTCGAGTTCCGACGATCGTCGAGTCGCTGACCACCAACCGAATGCTGGTGATGGAGCGTTTGACGGGGACACCACTGTCGAAACTACCTCCAGGCCAGCACGACGGCCAGGCCAGGGAGCTGGCCGACGCCCTCTGCCGGTCTCAGGTGGGTGCGATGTTGCGTGGCGAGCGGTTCCATGGCGACCCTCATCCCGGAAACGTGCTGTTGCTGGACGACGGGAAGCTCGGTCTCGTCGACTTCGGCAACACCGGTCGGCTGGATGCCTATGAACGGGCAGCGGTCGTCGAGACACTGCTCTCGCTGAGGTTGGAGCAACCAGCTTTGCTGTACGACGCCTTGATGACCATCGGGGCGATCGACGCGGAGCATGACCCGGACGAGGTCGAGCGGGCTCTGGCCCAGTTCCTGACTTCATACGTGGGGTCGGGGCTCCCCGGTCCCGAGGCTCTGACCGACCTGCTCCGTCTCACCACCAGGATGGGGATGCGTCTTCCCCCCACCACAACCACCATGTTCCGTGCCCTGGCCACCCTCGCCGGGACGCTGGAGACCCTGTTTCGCGGTTATCCGATATTCGAAGCGGTGGCGGACATCGGGGGCGCCGAAGTGCGGGAGCGCATGGTGCCCGCCTCGGTGGGAGAATTCCTGGTCGAGGAGTGGGCCGAGCTGGGTCCTCTGTTGAGACGGGCCCCGAGACACATGGACCGGATCGCCAGACTCGCCGAGCACGGCCGGCTCACGGCCCGGGTACGTCTCTTCAGCACACCAGAGGAGATAATGACACTCGAACGACTGCTCAACCGGGCTGTTACCTCCTTTCTCAGCATCGGGCTCGGCGTGGTCTCGGTGATGTTGTTGGGATCGGAGGGTGGACCGGAGATCGCGGCCCTCGAGATCAGGGTCTTCGACACCTTGGGCTGGGCGACTATGGCCCTGGCGACCATCCTCTTGCTACGGGTCCTGTTGGCCATTCTTCGCACCGGGCGAAGACCGGACCGGAAAAGACCTGGGTGACGACGAAGCCAACACGAGGTCGTGCCCGCTCAGTGCCGGTTCGTCCACTCGCTTCGTAGGGTGTCATCGATGATCCACACGGAGAGCCCGTTCGCACCCGACCCCGAAGACCGGGACCCGGTCCGTCGTTTCCGGGGCAGGCTGACGTCACCGGTGACCATCGTCACCTCGGGCCCCACCGACCGTCGAACGGCACTCACGGTCTCCTCGCTCTCGGTCGCGGAGGGGGAGCCCGGTTTGATTCAACCGCTGATTGGCCCCACGTCCGACCTGTGGTCATCGATCGCAGACACCGGGAAGTTCGTGGTCCACATCTGCAGTGGGCGTCACCGTCGGCTCAGTGAGGTATTCGCCGGGTTGCGGCCCAGTCCCGGTGGGGTGTTCGCCGGAGTGTCCGTTACCCAGAGCGAATGGGGGCCGGTGATCGATGACATCGGCGACCGGGCCTATTGCTCGGTGGAGACCCAGGTCGAGCTGGGGTATGCGGGAGTGGTGACGGGTCGCGTCGACACGGTCGACGTCGGCGACCTCGTAGACCCGCTGGTCCGTTTCCGGGGCGCATACCGCTCCCTGGCGTAGTACCGGCCCTGGCGATGGCCGCGACCCTCGCCCGTTTTTCGAGGCAGTTAGCCCCGGATACGGGGCTAACTGCCGGAGGTTCCAAGTCTCACGCAAGTTGTGGCGACCCTCGGTCCACCTGTGAGAATGAGCGGATGCGAGCATGGCAGGTCGTGTCCCCTGGTCCCATCGAGGAGGATCCACTCATCCTGGCCGAGCTGGCGACACCGGAGCCTGCCCCCGCCGAGATCCGTGTGCAGGTGAAGGTGTGCGGGGTGTGCCGCACCGATCTGCATGTTGCCGAAGGGGACTTGGCTCCACACCGGAGGCGGGTGGTTCCGGGACACGAGGTGGTGGGCGTGGTCGATGCCCTCGGCCAGGGAGTCGATCGGTTCGCCATCGGCGACCGTGTCGGCATCGCCTGGCTCCGGCACACCTGTGGCCGGTGCCGCTGGTGTCTGCGTGGCGATGAGAACCTCTGTTTGGCCCCGAGATTCACGGGATGGGACGAGGACGGTGGATACGGTGAATACGCGGTGGTCGACGCCGACTACGCCTACCCGATTCCGGAGGTCTTCACCGACGACGAGGCCGCACCTCTCCTCTGCGCCGGGATCATCGGGTTCCGTGCCCTGCGTCGCGCCGAACTTCCTCCGGGTGGCCGGCTAGGCATCTACGGGTTTGGTGGATCGGCTCATCTGACAGCTCAGGTGGCAATCCACGAAGGTGCCACGGTGCATGTGATGACGCGCTCGCAGCAAGCCCGCGAACTGGCGATCAGTCTGGGGTGCGCTTCTGCCCGAGGAGCATATGAGGAACCCCCTGAGAAGCTGGACTCGGCGATCATCTTCGCACCGGTGGGTGATCTGGTGCCGGTGGCCCTGAAGGCTCTGGATCCGGGAGGGACGGTGGCCATCGCCGGGATCCATCTCAGCCCGATCCCCTCCTTCGACTACCAGTTGCTCTTCGAGGAGCGCCAGATCAGATCGGTCACCGCCAACACCCGTGCCGATGGTATGGAACTGCTCGACGTCGCGGCCAGGATCCCCATCCGCCCCACGACCACGTCCTACCCCCTGGAGGACGCCGATCAGGCTCTGCGCGACCTTGCTTCCGACCGCATCAACGGCGCCGCAGTGCTGCGTGTGAGCGATTAGCCAAAGAGGCTTTCTTCACTGTTGCTGTTGCCGCGCGACATCCACATGAGGGATCTCGGTCCTGAAGACCTGACCGCGAGACATCGTCACCTCGGCCGCGAGAAGATGGTCGCTCTCCCCGAAATAGACGCCACGCAGTGGGGTGACATCGTCGTAGTCCCGACCGTGCCCGATCTTGACGTGGTGTTCACCTACTTCTGCGGCGTTGGTGGGGTCGATGGGCCACCAACCCGATCCCGGCACGGCGACCTCCACCCAGGCGTGGGTCGCGACCACTATCTCATCGGCGTCTATCTCATCGGCGTCAGCCATATCCGGCGCCGACGAATCGGCGGCGTAGTAGTAGCCGGAGACGTAACGGGCGCCGATGCCCACGGAACGGAGCATGGAGATGATGAGATGGGCGAAGTCCTGGCAGACTCCGACGCCGGACTCCCAGATCCGGTCGACGCTGACACCGATCTCGGTGGCTCCCGGCTGGTAGTCCATGGACTCCCGCACCCGGTCCACGACCGCGCTCACCGCCACCGTGACCTCGTCTACGCCGGCGACTGTGGACGCAGTCGTGCCGGCCAACTCCTCACCCCAGCGTGTGTGTCTTGTCGGTTGCAGATACAGCCAGGTCTGCTCCCGATAGGAGTCCTCCAACAGGGCCGGCATCCGTGCTGGATGCGGGTCTTCGCCGGCACTGGTCGTCACCCGCGAGCGGGCGGTCACCACCAGCTCGTTGTGGGTGTCCATGATTCCGAAGGTGTCGATTCTGGTGCCCCATCGGTCGACGTAGGTGAACACCCTGGCCTCGGGAGTGGTTTCGACGCTGTAGGAAAGCAGACGTTGCCCGTTGCCTTCGGCCGGGCAGGCGCGAAGTGCATTGTGCGACTCCCACACCGGAGTCCCGTAGACAAACCTGGTGACGTACCTGATGAACAGTTCCGTCAGAAGGCCTCGTAGCTGTGCATGTACACCGGGTTCGTGGGACGGATGTATGCGTGTTCCACTTCCGAGGCCAGCTCACGCAGCCTTTCCTCCAGTCCCTCGAGAAACCTTCCCGGGTCGAAGTCGAACCCGTGCAGGTCGACGAATTCGACATCGCTGCGGGTCCTTCCCGAGCTGCGTCGCAGGTCGGTCGTATTGCCATCCGAATCCAGCTCCTCGAGCAGGCCCTCCACCGTGAAGAGGCAGTTGAGAATGCTCCTCGGAAAGTCGGGCGACTGGAGGAGAAATGCCATGATCTGCTCCCCATCCATCGAAGCCTTGAACGACCGGAGATAGGCCTCGTAGGCGGAGAGTGACTTGAGGAGCTTCACCCACTCGGCGAAGGCGGCTTGCGTGCCAATGCCCGAGCTTGCAGATCGTCCACTCCGATTCGTCGAACCGCGACACAAGCGCCTGATAGTGGGGACGTGGGCCCCGGTCGTCTCGCAACTCGCAATAGCCCGAGCTGACGTAGTCGGACAGGACGCCCATCGAACTTGGAGCCTAGCAACGGCCCCACCCCGGCTCCGGGGAGCGGCGGAACCCCAGCGGTTCCGGTCCAGATGTTGTGCAACCAGGCACCCTCAGCCGGACGAACGGCCCACCGGATTACGCACAACGCCCTGTTGTGCAACCAGGCACCCTCAGCCGGACAAACGGCCCACCGGATTAGGCGCGTGCCCCTGAGCCGCTCCCCCGGTGGCTACCTTTCGGAGGGCGCGTCCGTCGAACAACCGACGAGGAGGAAAGGCGATCCCCAGCACATCGGTCACCGTTGAGATCCCCCGGCTCCGCGAGATGATCGTGCGTCGATTGACTCAGAAGTACCCCGCGGACGACGCGGAACTCATGGCCGACTCGATCCTGTTCGGCGAACTGATCGGGCGCCCATCCCATGGAATCGCCCGGATTCTTCCGGGCAGTTTTGGGCCAATGGATGACGAACCGGGAGAGCGGCCGGTCGTTACCCGTACCGGGCCGTCGGCAGCCAGAATCACAGGTACGCCGGGCATCCTCGTGGCATCCATGGCTACCAGGCTGGTGGCAGACCTGGCCGCAGAAAGCGGGATGGCCGTCGTATCCACCACGGGAAGTCACTCCACTTCTGGAAGCCTCGCCTTCTACGTCGAGCAGCTGACCAGTCAGCAGATGGTCGGAATCGTGGCCACGAACACGGTCTCTTTCATCACTCCCCAGGGAGGCATGGAACGAATCCTCGGAACCAACCCTCTCGCCATAGGCATCCCGGCCACCGGTTACCCGTTCATTCTCGACATGGCCACATCGGCGCTAACGGGTGGTGAAGTGCTGGCAGCCGCCGCTTCAGGCTCGGCGCTCCCGGAGGGAGTGGCGGTGGACTACTGGGGACATCCGACAACCGATCCGAAGGCTGTGCTGGAAGGCGGCGCACTCTTGCCATTCGGCGGCCACAAGGGGTTGGGTCTCTCGATGATGGTGCAGCTTCTCAGTGGGGTGCTGGCTGGCTCGAGCTCCCTGCCGATCAGCGCCGAGGACGACTGGAGTCACGTGTTCTTGGCGATTCGCCTGTCGGCGCTGGGTGACGTCGAGCAAATGAAGCGGACCTCTCGAGCGTTGAGCGATCGGATCACAGCTGCCAAAACCCGGGACGGATCAGAGGTGCGCATCCCCGGCCACCGCAGTCTCGCCACACGTGATGCTGCGCTCGCCAGAGGCACAGTGGAAATCGCCGCCGACACGTTACGAGATCTGGAACGACATCTTTGAGGACGAGTTAGGCGTGGGAGCCCTCACCGAGGGCTCCCACGCCAGTGTCGGCCGGAGGGCGATCTTGCTAGCGGGGCCCGCCGGGCGCGGACTCCTGGGTCTCTTCTCCAAGGCCATTGGTGCCACCCGCCATCGCGGCGGCCAGCTCGTCGAGCGCGGTGACGTTCTGATAGATGAACGGGTCGACAGCCGGGGCGCTACGTCCCATCGCTGCGGCCAACTCGTCGAGGGCGGTGACGTTCTGATAGATGAACGGGTCGACCGTCGCCGGCGGCTCCACTGCAACGACAGAAGCTGCGGCCGCCGGGCTCACCAGATCGGTGGTGTTGAGACGCACGAACTGCTCGTGCGACAACCCAGTGTGACTGGTAGCCACCGTCTGTGCCGAATCGGCGGCAGAGCCGCCAGTGGGAATGGCCAGTCCGATGGCAATTCCGAGCACGACCCCTGCGGCGACCATGAGCCCACCCCTGATCCAGGAGCGTCTCCCGGTGGCTGCGCCTGGATATGTGATTGTGTTGGACAGTGACATGAGGCACCTCCTTGTTCTTGGCCGGTCACTGCCTCGAACGTATGGAGGAACCCGTCTCCGGTCATCGGGGTCGGCCACCCATATCTGCAAAGGTGACTACCTAATAACGCTTCTGTGACTACCTATGCGTGGTCTGTGCAAGATCTTCGGGCCAGATCCTTCGGGTGGGGTGCTCCATGCAGTGAACCGACCGACTGTGAGCAGGTCCGGCAAATAAGAACCGGTCACTGTCTGCCTCATCTTTGACTTATCCCTCTGAGTGAGGCTCACCTATCTGTTGCATGAGATCGCTGAGAGGTGGCGCGCCGACCCAGCACTCAATACGCCCTGGTCGCCGCCAGTCAACGATGGTTAACCTGGCAAAGCCAATCCGCCAGGAGTGACCAGGGTGGCCATCGCCGACGCTCTCACCACAATCAGTGTCTCCGAGCTCGACCTGAGCCGGTATGCCGCCGTCGACCGATCGTGGTCTGTGGCTGCCACGGTGCAAGCCATGCGCGACTCTGGTGAATCGTGTGCGTGCATCGTCACTGATGACTCGTTAGCCGGAATCTTCACCCAGCGAGACGTATTGATGCGAGTCATCGGCCGGTCCTGGGTCTGCGACGTGCCGATCAGCGAGGAGATGACGAGGCCGGTCCGAACGATGAAGGCCGACCAGAGCGTTGCAGACGGGTTGGCCATCATGGGCGACTGGTGGGTGAGAAGCGTGCCTGTCCTCGACGACGAAGGCCATCTGGTTGGCAACCTCTCGTGGTACGCCGTCATGCGAGCCATCGCCGGCCTCTTGCGCCAGCCCACCGATGAGACAGAGCCGGCTGTCGAGCATGGGCTCGAGTTCATCGACTTCACCGGGCTCAACACCAGTGCTCCGGTGGCGGTATCCGTCGAGGACACTGCCGAGATCGCGGTACACCACATGAAGGCGAGGGCTATCGGCTCGGTCCTGGTCCTCGATAGCCGCGAACAGTTGGTCGGCCTTGTGACCGAATTCGATCTCCTCATGAAGCTCGGGTGCACCCAGGACGACCTCTCCACGCTCACAGTCGGCGAAATCATGACCCCGAATCCGGTGACGCTGTCGGCACGCTCGCCGATCGTTGATGCAATTCAGCAGATGGCCGCGCGCGGCTTCTCCCATGCGCCTCTGATGGGCGAATCGTCACGTCCGGTCGGAGTGGCTTCTTTTCGCGACGTCGCCGCCTACTTCGAGTCGAGCCTGGAGTCACTTGGCTGAGGAGTCGAAGCGCACTTGGTCTCATCAGGCTCACGCGCCGGCTTACGGCTTCTGAGGGGCGGTCGTGGCCGACACGCTCATCCGGGTGCCACCGAAGATCACCGAAATAGAGTCTGTTCGTGCCTGTCACCAAGTACGCACGAAGCGGCGACGTCAATATCGCCTATCAGGTGCTCGGGCAGGGCCAACCAGATCTGGTCTATGTGCCCGGATGGGTGACCAATGTCGAGGTGATGTGGGAGGAGCCGAATCTGGCCAGGTTCTTACGCAGATTGGCTTCGTTCTCCCGGCTGATCACATACGACAAGCGTGGTATCGGCCTGTCCGATCCAGTTCCGCTGGGTGAGCTCCCCGATATCGAGACGAGGGTGGCAGATCTCGGAGCTGTGATCGATGCTGCAGGATCACAAACCGCAACGCTCTTTGGGCATTCAGAGGGAGGGTCGACTGCCATGGCGTTCGCGGCGAGATTCCCCGACCGGGTGGAGCGGCTGATCGTGTTCGCTGCCTACGCCAAGCGGCTTCGGTCGAAGGATTACCCGTGGGCCCCGACCTTGGAAGAACGCCGGGCCGACTCGGAGGGCTATCAACAGGCGTGGGCCGACCCGGCGATGATCGCCGAGCACTACGCCCCGAGTTGGGCCGGTGACCAGGCATTCATCGAGTGGTTGGGCCGCTGGCTGCGGCTGTCAGCGAGTCCCCGAGCCGCTGCAGCTCTCAACGATGCCTCGACCCATATCGACGTCACCGGCGAGCTGGGTGAGATTCGCGTGCCGACACTTCTCCTCTACCGACTCGAGGATCGTGACGTGAACATCGAAGAGGGCAGATATATCCACTCGAAGATCCCTGACTCCCGGCTGATCGAGTTCCACGGTGCCGACCACTACTTCTATGCCGGAGACACCGAGCCCATCCTCCAGGAGATCGAGGAGTTCGTGACCGGGTACCGCGCCGCGGCTCAGCCGGAAAGAGCCTTGAAGACCATCCTGTTCACCGACATCGTGACCTCAACGGACCTGGCTGCATCGATGGGCGATCTGAAGTGGCGCGACCTCCTCGACCGCCACAACGACTTGTTGAGAAACGAGATCACCAAGTGGAGAGGAAGCGAGGTGGTCCCCACAGGAGACGGATTCTTGGCAACCTTCGACTCTCCGGCCCAGGCCATCGGTTGCGCCTACGCCGCAGTCGAGGTGGTCCGATCACTGGGCATCGAGATCCGTTGCGGGATCCATACCGGCGAGGTCGAGTTGCTGCCGAATGACGTCACCGGTCTCGCCGTCAACATTGGAGCCCGTATTGCGGCCTTGGGTGGGCCTTCGCAGATCCTGGTCTCGAGGACGGTCAAGGACCTCGTGGTGGGAACCGACCTCCAGTTCGAGGATTTCGGCGTCCACGAGCTCAAGGGTGTGCCAGAGGACTGGCAGATATACGCACTCTCGGCACAAGACCCGAAGGTCACGCC
>CAZSOF010000029.1:11166-14256 GCA_964607685.1 uncultured Acidimicrobiaceae bacterium
CAATGGTCATTGCCCTGGCTCTAGGAGCCGCCATTTCCGTCGGGATAGGCGACTTCCTTGGCACTCTCGCCGCCCGCCACGGACGGGTGCTCGCCTCGACTCTATGGGTGATGATCACCAGCGGAGTCCTCATCGTCCTCACGGCAGTAGTCATGGGAGGGTCCCCGGAGCCAAGCGACTATCTGTTCGGCGCCGTGGCAGGGATCGGCGGTGGCGGAGGCCTACTCGCCCTCTATTCGGGTTACGCCAAGACCTCCATCGGCGTCGTGGGACCGATCACAGCAGTGGTCAGCGTGATCCTGCCGGTGACCGTGGGCATTGTCATCGGCGACGGGGTGGGAAACCTGGCCCTAGTCGGGATTCTCATCGGTGTGTTGGCCGTGGCCCTGATCGGATGGAGACCCGAATCCGGAGAACGACACGACCCACGCCTCGCAACCCTCTACGGAATCGGGGCCGGCATCGGCTTTGGTCTCATGGCCACCATGCTGGGCGTGACCAACGAGAGCGCCGCACTCCTACCCGCCATACCAGCCAGGATCGTCAGTGCCCTGCTGTTGACGGCCATCGCCGTGTCACGACGGCTCCCACTGATGCCCGAGCGGCGATCCTGGCGTTTCATCCCCGGGGCGACCCTGGGATCGGCGGCAGGCGTCCTGATGTTCGTACTCGCTGCCCAGCAGAATCTGACCATCTCCGGCCTCCTCCTGCAAATGGCCTATGGGGTGAGCGCCTTGCTGGCGATCATCTTTCTGAAGGAGCGTTCCACTGCCGTGCAACGAGTCGGTTTCGTAGCTGCGGTCCTGGCCATTGCCCTCATCTCGCTGGGCTGATCTCACCGGTGGCGGCATGACTGCGTCATCTATCGTGTTCAAAACGATGACCGAGCGATACACCCGGACGCTGCGCCGACTCCAGCCTGGCACCACCCGAGAGGACGGCGACGGGATGGCACACATCGTGATGAAAGAGGACCAGATGAGGGGATATGTCGCCGGTGAGCCCATCAGGGCGCTCTGTGGCAAGGTCTGGGTCCCTACCCGCGACTACGAGGCTCTCCCTGTATGCCGGAAGTGCGACGACGAGCGCGAGCGGCTGATCGCCGGGATGAAGCGTCTCAATTAGCGGGCTATCGACGGGGCCTTCGCTTCGCTCCAGCCACCGGCGATCGCCATGGAGTGTCAATAGGGAACTCCGACTCTATTCGTCCGACCTGGATTGAGTCATCCTCGAACGAGGACGCTCGAGAAAGGAATAGCGATGACCAAGCTCGACGAGTTCTTGACCGAAGCCCAGGACACACTCACCGTGAAGAGGGTCTTCGGTGAGCCCTACCAGTCGAATGGAGTCACTGTGATCCCGGCAGCCGCGGTACGCGGCGGCGTGGGGGGCGGTGAAGGAGAGCCCACCGAGGAGACACCCGGCGGCAGCGGCGGTGGGATGGGAATCTCCGCCCGACCCGTGGGGGCCTATCAGATCAAAGGCGACGAGGTGACGTGGGTGCCTGCGGCCGACTTGACGCGCGTCATCATCATGGGCCAGATCGTCGGAATCGTGGCGCTCTTGGTGATTCGGTCGATTGTTCGGAGCCGGGCACGCCGGAGCTGAACGCAAGCGAGGGAGTCCGACCCCGACGCCAGAATCCTCCTCAGGGCGTAGGTCGGCCGTCCTCGATCCGAGCCTTTCCCCTCAGCTCGACGTTGGGGGCATCGGCTCACATCCTGGAGCGAGGCTTTTTTCGTCGGCGCCCGGGGTCGGTCCTCGATCGAGATGACACCCCAGACGCCGACCGGGTAAACAGGATTCCCCAATCGACGTTGGGTAGCGCGGACCTGACGGTCAGCGATGACTTGAGCGTCAGGTCGCCGCGGTGGAGACTTTGCAGGTGCGCAACGGTGCCCAACTGATCACATACGCGGATCGACTGGGAGGAGGAGGCTTATCCACCGTCCGTGACCTACTCACGGGTCCGCTGGATGGGGTGTTCACCGGTGTCCACTTGCTGCCGTTCTATCGACCTTTCGACCGGGCCGATGCCGGGTTCGACCCGATAGACCACAAGTCGGTGGATCCACGTCTCGGCAATTGGGAGAGTATCCAGCACATCTCGCGGACCCACGATGTCGTTGCCGACTTGATCGTCAATCACATCTCGGACGAGTCTCCCGAGTTCACCGACTTCCTCGCACACGGGGATGACTCCCAGTACGCCGGCATGTTTCTCGAGTACGGCAAGGTGTTTCCCACCGGGGCGACCGAGGAGGATCTGCTCAACATATACAGGCCACGCTCGGGTCTCCCCTTAACCACCTTCACCATGGCCGACCGTTCGAGACGTCTTCTCTGGACGACCTTCACCCGTCACCAAGTGGATCTCGACTTCGAACACCCTGCAGCTCGGAGCTACCTCCACGAGATTCTGGAGCGTCTCGCCCGAGCCGGGGTGAGCATGGTTCGACTCGATGCCATCGGCTACGTCATCAAGTCACCAGGAACCTCGTGCTTCATGATGCCGGAGACCTATCGGTTCGTCGATGAATTGGTCGAAGGAGTGAGATCTCGCGGCATGCAATCACTGCTGGAGATTCACTCCCACCACTCGAAGCAGATCCAGGCCGCCGACGCCGTGGACCGAGTGTACGACTTCGCATTGCCGGCTCTGGTGCTACACGCCCTCCACACGGGTTCGGCTCTGCCCCTCCGCCACTGGCTCACGATCAGCCCACGCAATGCGGTGACAGTTCTCGACACCCACGACGGAATCGGCGTCGTCGATGTCGGAGCGTCTGATGGCGCCGAAGGTCTCCTCTCCGAGGATGAGATCAATGACCTGGTCGAGGGGATCCACCAGGCCACCGGTGGAGAGAGCCGTCTGGCCACCGGCGAGGCGGCATCCAACCTCGATCTCTATCAAGTGAATTCGACCTACTTCAGTGCCGTTGGCTGCGACGAGGACCGCTATCTGCTGGCGCGACTCATCCAGTTTCTCTGTCCCGGGATCCCACAGGTCTACTACGCGGGCCTCCTGGCGGCGAGGAACGACATGGAACTGCTGCGACAAACCGGGACGGGCAGAGACATCAACCGGCC
>CAZSOF010000029.1:14356-17300 GCA_964607685.1 uncultured Acidimicrobiaceae bacterium
TCACCGACTGGGACTCATTTGACTAGGGGCACGGCCTCGCACGTGGCGAGGCAGGCAGGCCGAGAAGCTACTGTTCGAGCGACCACTGGGGAGGAGGCCATTGGCGTGGATCCCAAGGATCCTGGCTACAAAGGCTATAAGGACTACACACCCCGATTCCTGAAGACATATGACCCGTGGGTGGTGGGGTTCATGGCTCCCCGCGTCTGGAAGATGGGATCCCAGCCCGGGATCGACCTCTACCGAAAGCACATGGGGCGTCGCCATTTGGACGTCGGGCCAGGAACCGGGTATTTCATCGTTGCGGCGGAGCCGCCCCCTGACAATGAGTTGACCCTCGTCGACGCCAACCCTCACGTACTCGAGCACTGCGCCGAGACGCTGGCCGCATGGAATCCCAGGTTGGTCGAGGCCAACGTGCTCAGGCCACTTCCCGTGGAGGGACCGTTCGACTCGGCGGGGCTTGCCCACGTGATCCACTGCCTTCCCGGGCCGATGGCGGCCAAGGCTCCGGCCATCGAGCACATCGCCGCAGTCCTTGCCGACGACGGCGTGCTGTTCGGGGGAACGGTCCTTGGGCTCTCCGCCTCCCACGGCTGGGGAGCACGGATATTCCTTCGTCTGGCCAACCTCCAAGGCGGGTTCGACAACCGCGATGACGACGCCGAGGGCCTGCAAAGGATGCTCGAGGCCTCCTTCGAGGAGGTGGAGCTGCAGGTCCCGGGCTCGGTCGCATACTTCGTCGCCTCCCGCCCTCGGAGGCCTGCATCCCCTTAGCGCTCGGGCATAGACTCGCCGGCGTCTGTCGAGTGGATCCTGGCGTCCAACTCTCTCATAGGAGCAGGACGACTCCGACCACGACCGCTGCGATCCCAGCCAGCAGGATCAGACCCTCGAAGACAGTCAACCAGGAGCTGGACTCGACACGTGCCAGAGCGATCTCCCATCCCATGGAGATCGAGGCCAGCAGGCCGCCACCGATCATGAGCCACGGTGCCCACACGTCGGAGATGTCGGCTACGTCCCATGTCCAGACGAAGAGCGTGAGGGTCCCGTCGTCGGGGCCGTATTCCAGCCAGGTACCGGTGGCGACAGCGGCGATGCCCACCACCGTCAAGGTGGCCGTTATCCAGTACCAGACGGTATCCCACACACGAGCCGTCGGCTTCCGATGAGCCCCCTCTGTCATCAGACCTCCTTGAGACCGAGTTTCCAGCCGTGGCCACGGTCTTACCAGGGACCAATGTCACAACCCATATCGTCCGGGCAACCCTCCCTCGGAGTCCTCGTCCTCACCCCGGAGACCGACCATCTCAGTCCGGATATCGCCTCGACCGGCCGACGAGAAGCGGGTGGTAGTGAGGGGAGCCGGTCGCCCTACCACCATCTGAAGTCATGGCCTCTGATGTGAACCGGCCCATGTCTCACGATCGGGATCGGAGTAGCTCCTCGAGGCTGGTGGTCACCAGGTAGAGACCAGAAGCCTCGACCCTCACATCATGGTCGATGGATAGCTCACCAGAAAGACTGAGTCGACGCCCGCGACGCTCGTCCACCCGGGCGGAAACCCTGATCGATTCGCCGACGTCGACCGGTCGTCGGTAGCGAAGCTCGAGGGTTCCGGTGACGGACAACACTCTCTCGATGAGCAGGCCCGCCCACACCAGGATCTCGTCGAGGGCGGTGGCCGCGACTCCCCCGTGGAGAGTTGATCCGGCCCCCCGGTAGTCGGCTCGCGGCGTGAAGCGGGCACCGACTCCCACGCCGTCGATTTCGAAGTCATCCATGTGCAGCCCGATCGGGTTGTCCCTGCCACAGGCGAAACACCCGTCGTCGAAATGACGGCGGATGGCATCCACCAGTCCGGGCAGGTCATCGGGCATGGCGGGTCACGCTACCGGGTCGGGAGAATGGGACTGGCCGGGGCTGACAACACCGTGCTGGCGAGTGAATCAGTCGACTTTCGAGATTTCCTGGTCATGCTGTAACCACCAACGATCCGACAATATGACTTTTGCCTCTGGCAGAGCACAGAGACGCAGACACAACGTTGGTCGGTGAGCGACGGCAGCCGGGTGCTCGGCAGACGGACCACCGCGTGGATCGTGGTGGCCCTCCTCCTCGTCTCCCTGGCTTGCATAGCCATCGCCCCGACGCTGATGCCAGCCTCGTATTCGATGGCCGAGCATTCGGTCAGCGAATCAGCGGGCCAGGGCATACACGGTGCATGGCTCGCACGACTTGGGTTCCTCACCCTGGCATCAGCGGTCTTCACACTGGTCGGGATCTCCGGAGACGAGTGGAGTATTTGGGGGCGGGTGGCGTTCCGGGTCTACGGAGCATGCATGATTGCTGTGGCGGCTTTCGCCCACAGCCCCTGGGAAGACGTTCAGTCCGATCTCTTCGAGGATCTACTGCACTCGATTGCAGCCTCCGGCGTGGGACTGAGCTTCACGGCGGGTGTCTTGTTGGTGACACTCCGACGTGGCCCCGGAAACCTCTGGATTCGAGTTGTCGACTGGGTAGCAATCATCGCCGCTCCTGTCCTGCCGATGATCATGTTCAACATCACCGGCGTCGCGGGGGTGGTGCAGCGGGTGCTATTCGGAATCGGGTATCTCTGGTTCGGGATCGAGGCCATGCGCATCGCTGCTTCGGACCGGCCACATGCTTCACCCACGCCGAGAACGACCAAGCGACGCCTCACACCGCGGATTCATGTCTGATTCAGGTGGAGTCGGTCTGGTCTGAGCCTTCACCCAGACCTCTCACCACGGGAATCGCAAATCAGACGCCAGCCTTGTGGAGAGGTCCGACTAGTCCCGGAAGCCCGGAAGGACTTCCTCCGCCACCCGCTCGAACTGTTCCCGGGTCGCCATCCGATGCGTGGCGACGAAGTCGTCGAGGAGCGGGTCTGCGGGGTTGTGGAGGTAGAACGTGAAGT
>CAZSOF010000030.1:0-16663 GCA_964607685.1 uncultured Acidimicrobiaceae bacterium
ACCCGGGCACCACGGGGCAGTGTGGGATGGAAGGTGGCCATACCCCAGTGATATCCCTTGCCCGGCGCTTCCGTCGCCGATGCCAGCGGAGAGCCGATCATCACCGCGTCCGCCCCGCAGGCAATCGCCTTGGAGACGTCGCCACCGGTGCGCATGCCACCGTCGGCGATGACATGGACATACCTGCCCGTCTCATCCAGGTAGCGGATCCTGGCTCCCGCGGCGTCGGCGATGGCCGTGGCCTGTGGCACTCCGACGCCGAGCACCCCACGCGTGGTACAGGCGGCCCCGGGCCCCACACCAACCAACACCCCGACTGCGCCGGTGCGCATCAAGTGCAATGCCGTGGAGTAGCTCGCGCATCCGCCGACTATCACCGGCACCGGGCAAGCTGCTATGTACTCCTTCAGATTCAGGGGCTCCTCCCGGCTCGAGACATGCTCCGCCGAGACGACCGTGCCCTGGATGACCAGGACGTCGAGACCCCCGTCGAGAGCCATCGGCGCCCACTCCCGGACATTTTGCGGCGTGAGGCTTCCCGCGGTGACCACACCCTCGGACTTGATCTCCGCAACCCGACGCCGGATCAGATCCGGGCTCACGGGCTCGAGATAGATCTCCTGCATGCGACGGGTCGCCTTCTCATCCGCTAGCTCGGCAATCTCCTCGTAGTAGGCAGTGGGATCCTCGTAACGCGTCCACAGGCCCTCCAGGTTGAGGACGGCAAGGCCTCCTAAGTTCCCGATCGCGACTGCAGTCTCGGGGCTCACCGCCGAGTCCATGGCCGACCCCATCATGGGGAGCTCGAACTTGAAGGCATCCAGCTGCCAGGAGATGTCGACATCGTCAGGGTCACGAGTGCGGCGAGAAGGGACGATTGCTATGTCATCGAAGCCAAAGGCCCGACGACCCGACTTTCCGATGCCGATGTCGATTTCCATCTTCCTTGTCCTGAGTCCAGCGCTTCGGGGCAGGGTAACAGTGGCTTCAGATGTCCTGTGCCCCGCCAATAGTCTGTTTCCGCCATGTCATCGGCAATCGCCACCACCGGTCTGGTCAAGCTCTTCTGGGCCACCGTTGCACTCGACGGCCTCGACTTCGACGTCGCCACCGCTGAAGTCCGTGGCTTCCTCGGGCCCAACGGGGCAGCTGGTGTCATCGGGCTCCAGAGACGGGATCTGAGCTGACCTCTCCTCTGCAGCCCAGACGTTGGTCGGTCGTCGACTTCGTCCTCATCTGGCTCGGTGGGCTGGCGGGATCCGCGGCCTTTCTTCTCATCGGAAACGGGCTGGGGAACGACGACTGGATGGTCCTGGTCGCAATCGCCGGGCAATACGCCGGGTACCTGGGTGTCTTCTGGCTTCTCAACCGGGTCAAGGGCCGAGAGGATGTCGGGTTTGCCATTCACGGCCGGGACATGCTGTACATCGGTCTCGGTGTCCTGTTGCAGATAGCGCTGGCCCTGTTGTTCCTTCCCTTGAGCAACCTGCTCTTTCCCGATGGCCGGCCTCCACAACAGGTCGCCGAGATCATCGCCGGCGCCGAGTCCATGCCCCTCCAGGTTGGATTGGTGGTGGCCGCGGTGGTGCTGGGCCCGGTGACCGAGGAGCTTCTCTACCGCGGGGTGTTGTTGAAGGCGTTGGAGCCCAGAGGAGGCCGATTTGCCCTCATCATGAGTTCCGTCGTGTTCGCAGCCGTCCACCTCACCGGGCTGGATCCGAATCAGCTGTGGAGATCGGCGGTGGTGTTTCTACCTCCATTGTTCCTGCTGGGCCTGATCCTCGCAAGGCTGACCCAGAGGAGGGGACGTCTCGGCCCGGCCATCTTCCTCCACTCTGGGTGGAACCTGCTCTCAGCCCTGGTGTTGCTGCTGCCTTCCGAGCTGTTGGAGCAGTTGGGCTGACCGTGTGGGGTCGATTACCGCCTCGAGGCCAATTCTCAATCACCTGCCAAGCGCCCCGGACTGGGCGACGCGGGTGCCTGGCAATCAGATCAGGCCGACCGTCTCTCTGACCACGGACATCGTCTCTTCCGCCGAGACCTTGGCCCGTTCGGCACTGGAGGTCATCACCGCGGTGACTTCGGAGTCGGACATCCCCTCGTAGGCGTCACGAATGGGCTTGATCCCCTCGGCGACCGCCTCGGCCACCGCGATCTTGAAACTGCCATATCCACCCGTGCGATACTCATCCACGATCTCGTCGATCGTCCTGCCGGTGAAGTACGAGAGAATCTCGATTAGGTTGGACACACCGGGTTTGTCCTCCCGGTCATAACCGACCTCGGTCCCGGTGTCGGTGACTGCAGCCTTCACTTTCTTGAGAATCTGGTCCGTGGAGTCGGTGAGATAGACAGTGGCCCTGGCGTTGGCGTCGGACTTGGACATCTTGGACCCTGGATCCTGTAGCGACATCACCCGGGCCCCGATCTCGGGGGTGATCCGCTCCGGCACCGGGAAGACATCACCAAACCGGCTGTTGAACCGCTCGGCTACATCACGGGTCAGCTCCAAATGCTGGGTTTGGTCATCGCCCACAGGGACGGCATGGGCTCTGTGGACGAGGATGTCGGCTGCCTGCAGCACCGGGTAGGCGAGCAGACCAAAGCTCTGGCCCGACTTGTCTGACTTCTCTTTGAACTGTGTCATCCTCTGTAGCTGACCGACGCCAACCAGCGTCCCCAGGATCCAGAACAGCTCGACATGTTGGGGAACCTCTGACTGGTAGTAGAGCAGCGAGCGCTTGGGGTCGACTCCGGCGGCCATGATCGATTTCGCCAGATCGATGCGCTCCCGGGTGAAGGTATCAGGGTCATAGGCGCCGGTCATGGCGTGGAGATCGACCACGCAATAGATCGTCTCGTAGTCGTCCTGCATCCTCACCCAGTTGCTGAAGGCGCCTATGAGATTGCCCAGATGCGCGCCGCCGGTGGGCTGCATGCCCGAGAAGACGCGTTTCCGGTTGCTCATGAGTGGGGAAAGCCTAGAGAGACATTCGTTGGGATCTGGCTGGGCGGGAGCACTGGATGATCAGTTGGCGACGCCGAAGACGAACCCAGCGTCGGCCGCGGTGGCCGACAGGAACTCGGCGACAATCTCCTGAACCGGGGTGGAAGGCAACAACACGGCCGCGCCGACGTCGGAAACGGCGTCATACACGGGGACCGAAATCTCCGTGATCGAATCCGACTCCAGATTCCGCAGGGTCCATGCCAGATCGGCCGCATCGAGCAAGCTCAACTCGGAATCGACCGTGATGAAAGGGGCCACCGCTTGACCGGCCGCCGCCATGTCCTGCGGGCTGCTGAAGTCGGCGATTCGACCCATCAGCTCGATGAGAAACGTGCGTTGTCGCTCGTTCCGAACCAGGTCGTTGACTCCGGGCATCACCCTCCAGCCATCGGCGGTGAGCTCCTGGGTGTGTCGCGACCGCATCCAGGCCAGTGTCTGTTCGCCGTTGGCGAGGGTGCAACCGGCGTCGAGCTCGAGATTGGCGAGCCGGTCACGAACCGAATTCTCCACACAGATCTGATACCCCCCGATGGCGTCGACCACCTCCTGGAAACCGACCAGATCCACGAGGGCGAAGTGGTCGATCGGCTGGCCGATCAACCTCTCCACGGTGACCATCAACATGGTGGGGCCGTTCATGGCGGCACAGCCCTGCAGCATCTGGCTCAGTTTGTCCTGGCCACCGTTGCACAGATCGTCGACCAGAAGGTCTCGAGGCAGGGAGAGCAGGCCGGTTCGCGAACCATCCTTGAACAAGACCATCACCACATCGGCGCGGTCCCCCTCGAAATCCCCGAAGAAGGTGATGTCCTCGAGATCGTCCCTGGAGTCCGATCCAACCAGCAAGAACGTGACGGATCCATCGTCCTCCACCACTGGCGAGTCTGGGGTCTCATCACCGGTGGGCTCATCCTCTTCCTGCGCCGCCACCACGCCCCCGGGGTTCTCGGCGGCGGCCCGGTCGATGGTGACCCGATTGACCTCGCCCCACGTTGTGAGGGCATAGAAGAGCCCGGCGCCGACCAGCACGAATGCCCCTGTGACAGCGCCAACAAGTAGACGGCGTTTGAGAGTGGAAGAGCTCATTACCCGCGGCACTGAATTGTACGCGGCTACAGATTTGCGGCGAATTGAGGTGGCTCTGACAAGGGCTCTTCAGGATCGGGAGCCAGCGCCGGCATGAGAGCTCGAAGCGATGCCATGGGTGACCGGGGACATGGTCGGGGGGGCGGTGGTTCCCACGATTGTCTCGCGGCCGGGACTGCCCCACGGTCGAGGGGCCGTTTGCCCTATTCGTCGAGACCCACCAACTGACGAACCATCCGCGCCGTGGCTCCCCACAGCGTGTCGCCCTTGAGGTCGAAGTACCACACCTTCCAGCCGTCCCAGGGCACGTGCCACCAGTTGGCCTGATCCGCGAGATCGGACAGAAGCGGGGTGTAGATCTTCGCCACTTCGCGCTCGGACGGGACAAGACCAAGCGGTGTCGAGATTCTGGCCACAACCGGAACCACCAACAGCGAGAACTCGATGGTGTCCACGGGTGGAAGGAAGCCGAGGACCTCTACCTGGTCCTCATCGATCCCGACCTCCTCGTTCGCCTCCCGGATCGCCGTGGCCACTGGACCGTCGTCTCCAGGATCGGGTCGACCACCTGGAAACGAAATGTGGCCGGCATGAGTGGGCATGGTGTCAGGGCGTTTGGTGAGGATCACCCTGATCCGCCCGGAATCATCCTCGAAGAGCGGTGCCAGGACGGCAGCCAATGGCCGGCCTTCCGGTGGGGGATAATCTTCAACGAGGTGGAGTCGTTCCCACATCTGGTTGTGAAGGTTAAGGCCCCCGGTACCCTGACCCGGTGCCTCGCCCACAGCTGGAGACCAATCGGCTGATTCTGCAGCGCTTCACCCGTCGTGATGCGGCGACCCTCGACGATGCGATCCGGATCTCCTTGGCCGACCTCAATCAGTGGCTTCCGTGGGCGCGTCTCGACTACACCGTCTCCGACACCAGCGCCTTCATCCGCGAGTCGATTCAGGCATGGAAGGAGGAGCGGGCATGGGATTACTCGATAAGAGTGAGGGAAGAGCCAAAACGCCACCTGGGCAACATCTCCTTCTGGACCGTCTCCAAGCTGGGCAAGATCGCCGAGGTGGGGTATTGGGTCCGATCAGACGAGACCAACAAGGGTGTGTGCACCGAGGCCGTGGGGCGCATCCTCGACGAGATCTTCGACTCGTTGAGCTATCACAAGGTCGTGCTGCGTATCGCTATCGGCAACGATGCCTCGGACCGTGTCGCCGAGAAGCTCGGATTCACCCGGGAGGGCATCCTTCGCGAGGAGTTGTTGATTCGGGGCAACTGGGTCGACCACTCTCTTTGGTCGCTGCTCGATCGTGAGTACCGGGCGGCCCGTCGTAGCGGCGCCGCACGTAGCTGATCGTGCTGGACCGCCTGGGCGGTTCCCCCTCCGAGTGGACAAATGCTCACTCGACGTCGAACCGGGATCACGTGTGCCCTGATCCCTCTCCGGGCGAGGATTGACATCCCATGTTGGAGCCGGGCTCAGCCGCCTGTGGCCAGTACCTGGGCCGCGTCGCGGACAAAGGCAGCCATGCTGGGATAGATTCCAATGGCGATGGTGAGAGCCACGGCCACTCCCAATGCCAGACGCAGCGATCCCGCCGGCGCTGCCTCGACACCGCTGGCGAATTCCCGGACCGGGTCGTCGAGCCATACGCTCTTGATCACCCGGGCGTAGTAATAGAGGGCGATGACTGCGTTCACCGCGGCAATCACGGCGAGGGCGACCGTCGCTGGGTCGGCGATCATCACCGAACGGAACATCTCGAATTTCGCGAACCAACCCGCCAGAGGCGGGATGCCGGCCAGACTGAAGAAGAAGACCGCCGTCACGACGGCGAGAATGGGGTCGACCCTCGCGAGACCGGCCCAGTGGGCGATCTCGCCGGAGGCGGTCTTACGGGCTCCCGCAATGACCACGGCAAAGGCGCCGAGGTTCATCACCGCATAGATCACCAGGTAGATGAGCGTGGCTCCGAACGCTTCCTCCAGATTGGCACCGGCAACCGCGGCGGCGGCGAAGGGAACCAACATGAAGCCGGCCTGGGCAATCGATGAGTAGGCCAACAGCCGGACGATGTTGGTCTGGCGCAGAGCAGAGAGGTTGCCGATGGTCATCGACAAGGCGGCCAGTAGCCAGAGAGTCGGGGCCCAGACGCCCGACGCGCCGGGCAGGGCCTGATACATCACGATGAGCATGGCCACGAATCCGGCGGCTTTGGAGTTCACCGATAGGTAGGCGGTGATCGGGGTAGGGGCACCTTCGTAGGTGTCGGGCGCCCAGAAGTGGAATGGCACCGCCGATATCTTGAAGCCGAACCCCACCATCATGAACAGGATCGCCATGACCAAGGCCGGCTCGACGCCGGTGGTTTGGCTTGCCGTCCCGGCCGTGGCTTCGGCTATCCCGGCGAAGGCCACCTCACCCGTGAGCCCGAACAGGAGTGACATCCCGTAGAGGAGTAGCGCAGTCGACAACACCCCCAGGACGAAGTACTTCATTGCCGCCTCGTTGGACTTCACATCCCCCTTCCGCCAGCCGGCGAGCAGGTACAGGGGGCCGGTGACCAGCTCGAGACCGATGAAGAGGATGATCAAATCACGAGACGAGGCCATGACCAGAGATCCGAGAATCGATGCCAGCAGGAGGAAGTAGTACTCACCCTGGTAGTAGCGGTCGGACTCGATGTAGTGGTGGGACATCAGGAACACGATGTACGCCGCCACCAGGAACAGGCCCTTGAGCACCAAGGCGAACTCGTCGACCACATACGAGCCGGCGAACATGGACACCGTTTCGTCGTTGATGGCCAGAACACCGAGAGGCAGCAACGCCAGGGCGGTTCCGGCCACGGACACCGTTGCCGTCCAATACTTCTGGGCACGGTGCAGGGTCAGGTCCAGCGCCAGCACGACGATCATGGTGCCCACGATGATCAACTCGGGGGCCAGCGCCAGGTAGTCGATCTCGAACGGCACTACCCGCCCTTGACCAGGGTAGACAGTGAGGCGGTGGCGTCGGACTCGAAGACCATGTCGACCAGGGAGGTGACCGCATCCGTGGTCGAGTCGAAGACCACCCTGGGGTAGAAGCCAATGACCACGATCAACACGATCAACGGCACCCACGCGCCCAATTCGAACCTGTCGACGTCATGGAAGTCGTGACCCTCCCACTCCTCCTTGGGCTCACCGAGATTCACCCTCTGCAGCATCCACAGCATGTATCCCGCGGTGAGGACGGTGCCCACCGCACCCAGCACCATCGCCGTGCGGAACACACCCAGGGACAAGCCATCGAGTGGGTTGTAGGCGGAGACGAGGGACATGAACTCCCCCCAGAACCCGGCAAGACCGGGAAGCCCGAGTGATGCCATCGCCGTAAAGGCGAGGATCCCACCCATCACCGGCATCAGTTTGATGTTTCCCCCGAGTCGGGCCATCTCGCGGGTGTGATACCGGTGGGACATCGACCCGGCCAGGAAGAACAACAAGCCGGTTATCAGACCGTGGGCGACCATGCCGATGATCGAGGCGTTGATTCCGACATCGGTCATGGTGGCGATGCCCAACATGACGAACCCCATGTGGCCGACCGAGGAGAAGGCGATCAGCCGCTTCATGTCGGTCTGCGCCAAACAGGCCAGAGACCCGTAGATGATCCCGATGACCGCCAGGATGGCGATGAACGGGGCCCAATTCACCGCCTCGTCGGGAAGGATTGGCAGCGAGATCCTTATGAAGCCGTAGGAGCCCAGCTTCAGGAGGATGGCAGCAAGCAACACCGAGCCCACCGTCGGTGCCGCCGTATGGGCGTCGGGAAGCCAGGTGTGGAGCGGCCACATCGGCACCTTGACCGCAAAACCGAGAAACATCGCGCCGAACACGAGGAAGGCGAACGTCCCCGTGAAAGCCCCGGCGGCACCGAGCTCGGTGAGCTGGGGGATGTCGAAGGTCCGGTCTCCGTGGTTCCCGGACTCGAAGTAGAGCGCCAGAAAGCCCAACAACATGAAGGCCGAGCCGAACAGGGTGAAGAGGAAGAACTTGATGGCGGCGTAGAGCCGGGTCTCGAACAGCCCGGAGAAGCCGGGCACCTTTCGCGGTGCCTTGTCACCCCAGATCCCGATCATGAAGTACATGGGGAGCAAGACGATCTCGAAGAAGATGAAGAACAGCACCAGGTCGAGGGCGACGAAGGTGCCATTCATCCCGGTTGCCAGGATCAACATGAGGATGAGGAATGCCTTGGGGTTCTTCGGCTCGTCCCAGTGGTTCCACGAGTAGACGACCGACAGCAACATCACGAATGTGGAGAGCACCAGGAGCGGGAGACTGATCCCGTCGACCCCCACGTGATAATTGGCGTCGATGGCACTGATCCAGGTCTCGTTGACCTCGAACTGATAGTTGTTGTAGGCGCCGCTACCGAAGTCGAACCCGGCGACGATCCCGACGGAAGCGAGGAAGGCGAGCACCGAGACCAGGAGTGCGGTGCGCTTGAGGGCGTTCTCGTTGTCTCGATCTATGAACCCGAGTACAAGGGCGCCCACCACCGGCAGGAAGACGGTGATCGTCAATCCCCAGGTCTCGAACCATTCCATTTGACACGCCTCTCTTACACGGACACCTATATGACGAACACGAACAAAACGACGAGTATCAGGACACCGGCCACGAACCCCGCGGCATACTGCTGGACCCGACCCGTTTGCAGCCTGCGCAGGGCGGCTCCGGCACCGTCGGTCATTGCCGACAAGCCATTGAAGACACCGTCGACTCCGATCTGGTCCAGCCCGTTGTAGACGAACCCTCCAATGACCTTGGTGAGGCCGCCGGCGGCGTTGACGATGCCGTCGATGATGTAGGTGTTGGTCCAATCGACGAAACGGGCCACCGGGCCTGACGTGGCACCGACCAGGCCCAGAGCCAGATCGTCGACGTAGTACTTGCGGCGTAGCAGCGGATACAGGGCCGGGATCTCGAAGCTATCCCTCGCCTGCTGAGTATCGCGATCCCTTCCGTAGATCAGCCACCCGATCACGATCCCGGCCACCGCAGCCGCCAGCCCAATGCCTGCCAGTGCGAAGTCGATTCCCTCGGCGTGGTGGTCTCCCATGGCGACCACCCTCACTCCCAGCCACTCGGTGAAGTTGCCGATTCCGGGCCACTCCACCCCCGGGATGTTCAGGAGGCCAACGAAGATCGAGGGGATGGCCAGACCGATCAGGGGCCAGGTCATGATCCGTGATGGCTCATGAGGCTCGCCATGGCCCTTGTAGGTGCCAAAGAAGGTGAGGGCCACACATCGTGTCATGTAGAAGGCGGTCACGAAGGCACCAGCGATGGCGATCCACATGACCAGTGTGTACCCCTCGTAGCCGAGGGTGGCCAGGATCTCGTCTTTCGACCAGAAACCGGCCAACGGGAAGATCCCTGCCAATGCCAGCGAGCCGGCGACGAAGGTCCAGTAGGTGGTGGGCATGGATTTTCGCAGCCCTCCCATGTCGGTCATGTTGTTGGAGTGGACGGCATGAATCACCGAGCCGGCGCCCAAGAAGAGCAGGGCCTTGAAGAAGGCATGAGTGAACAGGTGGAACAGGCCGGCCGTGTAGCCGCCGGCGGCCACCGCAGTCATCATGTAGCCGAGCTGGGACACGGTCGAGAAGGCCAGCACCCTCTTGATATCGTTGGCCACCAGCGCCAGCAGCCCGATGGCGAACAGCGTGACGGCGCCGATGGCAACCATCCAGGGACGGATCTCCGAGGCGAGATTCTGGAAGAGAGGGAACACCCTGGCCATCAGGTAGACACCGGCGGTGACCATCGTCGCCGCGTGCATCAGGGACGAAACCGGCGTGGGACCAGCCATGGCGTCCGGGAGCCAGATGTGCAACGGGAACTGCGCGCTCTTTCCCATGGCGCCAAAGAAGAGGAGGAATCCTCCCACCGCGGCCACTGCGCTCAGTGCCTCGGAATGCTCGGCTGCCGCCTCGGCCAGATGGGCGAAGTCGAACGTTCCAATGGTGACACCGAGGATGATCGCCCCCAGGACGAGCCCTACGTCCCCCACTTTGTTGGTGAGGAACGCCTTGTTGCCGGCTCTGACATTGTCCAGGTCGTCCCAATAGAAGCCAATCAGGAAGTAGGAGGCGAGCCCGACTCCCTCCCAGCCAATGATCAGCTGCACCAGATTGGGTGCACCCACGAGGATGAGCATCGCCCCGGCGAACATCGAGAAGGCAGCGAAGAACCATGGCACCCGGACATCGCCGTGCATGTACTCCAGGGCGTATATGAAGACCAGCAGGCCGACCAAGTTGACCAGGAAGTACATCATGATCGACAACCCGTCGACCACCCATCCCAGCTCGAAGACGAGGTCGCTGCCGATCCGGGCGATCTCGAACGTGGTCTGATCGAGCACACCTTCGGTCATGTTCATGACGAAGAGGACCGTGGCCCAGACCAGATTGATGGCCAGTGCCCCGACCGCGATCTCTCCCCCCTTGTATTTGAGCCTCTTGCCCACGGCCATGATGAGAAGGAACGCAAGGAACGGGGTCACCAGCATGATGCCGGCGGTGTCTGCCCAGAAGCCACCGGTTCCGGCTTCGACCACTTGTTCCGCCTCCGTGGCGAGGATCACCCAACTCCTCATGTGACCTCTCCTACCATCGCATCAGATTCAGGTCATCGACGCTGGCGGACCGACGATTGCGGAAGATCATGAGGACGATTGCCAAACCGATCCCGACCTCGGCTGCGGCCACCGTGATCACGAAGATGGCGAACACCTGACCAATCGCTTCCGACGTGTTGAGCATCGACTCGAACGCGATCAGATTGATGTTGACCGCATTCAGCATCAGCTCCACGGACAGCAGAATGAGGACGATGTTGCGTCGGACCAGGAGGCCGTAGACCCCGAGCGAGAAGAGCGCCGCGGCGAGGATGAGAAACTGGTTGACGAGCATCAGACTGCCGCTCTTTCTTCTTCCTCGACCGGAGTCAGGTCTCGCCGGGCGATGGTGATCCCTCCGATCAGTGCCGCCAGCAGCACGAACGAGACCACCTCGAAGGGGATGACGAACCGTCCCAGAAGGGATTCACCGACCACATCGGTAGCCACCGCTTCCCCGGTGACGGAAACCACGGCCGAACCGAAAGCCTCGATCGAGCCCCAGGCCATGGCCACGAAGACTGCGATCGCCAGAAGGGCAGGCCACAGCTTGTTGTCGGCGTCGAGCCCTGCGTCGAATCCGGTGGGTGCCCGGGTGATCATGATCCCGAAGAGGAAGAGAACGATCACTGCGCCTATGTAGACCAGCACCAGCACCCAGGCCACGAACTCGGCCGACAAGAGCAGGAACAAGCCGGCGGTGCCGGCGAGCGCCCCCACGAGAAAGAGAGCCGCATGGACCACGTTCTTGACGGTCACCACCCGATAGGCAGCGATCAGCACGGCGAGGCCGATGGCCCCGAATGCCCAGTTGACCGGTTCGGAGATCCAGGTGTCGAACGTCAACCAATCACCTTCACTTCTCCAACGCCGGAGCTTCGGGGACGGTCTCCAGCCAAGCCTGGAGACGATCCATGTCGTGCAGCATGTCACCCATGTGGACCTCTGAGTACTCGTACTCGGGGCTCCAGAAGAGGGCATCGAACGGGCAGACCTCGACACAGATCCCGCAGTACATGCAAAGCGCATAGTCGATGTCGAACCGGTCGAGCTTGGCTCGCACCTTGACCCGGCCACCCGGCTTCTCCGGTGGAATCTCCTCCTTGTGCCCCTCGATGTAGATACACCAATCCGGGCAGTTCCGGGCACAGAGCATGCACACGGTGCAGGCATCTTGGTCCAACGCGATCACTCCCCTGGCACGGGGCACCGGGGTCTCCTTGACCTTGGGATAGTTGACCGTCGCCAGATGCCTGTTGGGAAGAAAGATCGTCTTGAACATGGCCGAGATCGTGACGGCCAGCCCCTTGATCATCCCCATTCCTGGAAATGTCCGGCTTCCATTGGCCGACATCAGAGCACCACTTTCAGCGTCGCCGTGACACCGATGTTGATCAGTGCCAGCGGAACCAGCCATTTCCAGGCGAGCCCCTGGAGCTGGTCCTCGCGAAATCGGGGGAATGTCCACCGGAACCAGATCATGGCGAACACCAGGAGGAAGACCTTGGCCAACAGGATGATCGGGCCGGCGAATTCGAGAACATCATCTGGAATGCCCGGGAGCCAATAACCACCCAGGAAGAGGGTGACCGCGATGGCCGACATCGTGAACATGTTGGCGAACTCCGCCAGGAAGAAGAACAGGAAGCGAAAGCCCGAGTACTCGGTCAGGTAGCCCATGACCAGCTCGGACTCGGCGATCGGCATGTCGAAGGGAATTCGGGTCAGCTCGGCGAGGGCGGCAATCATGAAGATGATGAATCCGACGAACTGGAAGATCACATAGGGGTACCCGGCATCGATCTGTGCCTGGACGATCCCCTGCATGCTCATTGTGCCGGCCAGGATCACCGAGCCCACGACGGCCAGGACCAGAGGAAGCTCATATGCGATCAGCTGCCCTGCTGCTCTGAGACCCCCGATGAGGGAATACTTGTTCGCCGACGACCATCCCGCCATCAGGACTCCGATGGTGCTGAGAGACGAGATCGCCAGGGCGTAGAAGATCCCAACGTCGAGATCCCTGAAGATGAGACTGGGACCGAACGGGATCACCACCAACAGTGCCACTGTCCCCACCAGGACCAGGATCGGTGCTGCCTTGAACACCGGACGGTCGGCGTCATCAGGGATTATGTCTTCCTTTTGGAAGAACTTCACGCCATCGGCGATCAGCTGGGCCCAACCCCATCGCCCACCGGCAAAGTAGGGGCCGACGCGGTATTGCATCTTGGCCGACAGCTTCATCTCGGCAAAGCCGATGACCATTCCCACGAGCGGGATGATCAGCGCCACCAGCAGGAGTTTTCCGCCCAGCGACACCCAGAAGTTGGAGAAGAGGTCAATCACCCACTGCGGCATCAGAGCAAGCCCTCCCATGAGGCGGAAGCCGTCGGCCGACCGCCCCCTGTTTGCCCTGCGAACTGAGCTCGCAACGCGCAAGTGAACGTTGGGTCAGACCGCGAGGTCGTTGACCGGGTGTTGACAGTGCACAATCGGTCGACCATCGGAGGCCTCACCGGTCCACGTCGCCCAGCACGAAGTCGAGCGAGCCCATGATGGCGATGATGTCGGGCACCAGCACGCCCTCCAGGATCCAGGGGAGGATCGAGATATTGGAGAAGCTGGCGGACCTGATCTTGAGCCGATAGGGGCCGAGACCGCCGTCGGAGACGATGTAATAGCCCATCTCCCCCTTGGGGTTCTCGGCGCGAACATACGTCTCGCCTTTGGGGACCTTGATCACCTTGGGGACCTTGGCCTGCAGGTCGCCCGACGGGATGGTGTCGATGGCCTGCTTGATGATCTTGACCGACTCCCTGATCTCCAGGAGGCGCACATACCAGCGGTCCCAGCAGTCTCCGTTCTGAGCCGTGATCACATCGAAGTCGAATTTGTCGTACGGCAGGTAGTCCTGAGTCTTGCGAAGGTCGAAGGCAACACCCGATGCCCTCAGGTTGGGGCCGGAGACGCCGTAGGCCGCGGCCACTTCGGGAGGGAGCACACCGACACCCTTGGTGCGAGCGAGGATGATCTCGTTATCCGCGACCAGGTCTTCGAGCTGATCCACGGACTCGAGGACCTTGTCCATGGCGAGACGCGTCTCGGCGAGGAAGCCAGCCGGCAGGTCCTGTGGTTGCTTACGGGTCGAGGAGCCAGCCCCGTAGGCAGGTTTCACTCCTCCGATCCGGTTGAAGTTGGGGTGAAAACGCCCACCGGTGACCCCCTCCAGCAGATCGAGCACACGCTCCCGCTCCCTGAGGGCGAAGAAGAGAGGTGTAGCCGCCCCCAGTTCCAACGGGTAGGACGCGTTGAAAACGAGATGGGAGGCGATACGGGCCATCTCGGTCAGGATGAGTCGTATGTAGAGGGCCCGCTCCGGAACCTCGAGTTCCATCAGCTTCTCGGCAGCCGTGATGAACGGCACTTCGTTGGCGTAACCCGAGACCCAATCGATCCTGTTGACGATGGTGGTGATCTGAGGATACGTACGCACCTCCGACAGCTTCTCGTAACCGCGATGCATGTACCCGATGACCGGCTGGACATCGAAGCAACGCTCACCGTCCACCCTGGCCACCAGGCGAAGCACACCGTGTGTCGAGGGATGCTGTGGCCCGATGTTGAGAGTCATCTCCTCGGTCTCCAGCTCGACCGAGACCTGAATCTCACTCAAATGACGAATGGTGTCGGTGTCGATGGTCATGCTTCGGGGTTCTCGGTAGACGGCTCCTCGGCTCCCGTTTCTGGCATCGCCTCCACGTCCACGGTCCCCGGCCACGGCTTGACCTCTCGGCTCAGCAACGGATAGCTCTTCCGCAGAGGGTTGCCGACGAATGAGTCGGGGAGGTAGAGGTGAGTCAGGTTGGGGTGACCCTCGAATTCGATGCCAAACATCTCATGAGCTTCCCGCTCGTGCCAGTTGGCTCCCGCATACAACCCGACCAGGCTCGGAATCACTGGGTTGTCCCTCGCCAGGCTGGTGGAGAGGAGGACCAGATGGCCCTGGTCGAGATCGGACAGTGCGGACAGCACCTCCAGACGCTCCTCGACCTCCTCGGTGAGTGGGTCCCCGGCTTCGACCTCGTTGGACCAGTCGATCGCGGAGAGCCACGAGAAGAAGACCAGGTCGAGATCATCCCGGGCCGTGGTGTGAGCTTGCACCCACGATTCCGGGGGAACCGTCACCTTGGCGGTGTCGAACTGGATCTCGGCCGCTCCCCCAACGGCCTCCGCTACCCGGTCGACAAACTCCTGAAGAGGATGGACTTCTGTCTCAGACGGGCTCGAGGTCACGCTGATTCCACTTCTCCTTCACATCCTCGTTCTTGATGATCTGCTGCAGCAGCACGATCCCGTCCATCAGAGCCTCAGGGCGGGGTGGGCACCCAGGGACGTACACGTCGACGGGAATCACCTGATCGACACCCTTGGTGACCGAATAGGAGTCCCAATAGGGGCCACCGCAATTGGCGCAGGATCCCATGGAGATCACGTATTTGGGCTCGGGCATCTGGTCGTAAAGCCGTCTCACCGAAGGTGCCATCTTGTCGGTGACGGTCCCAGCCACAACCATCAGGTCGGCCTGACGTGGCGATGCGGGAAGCGGGATTATCCCGAATCGCATGAAGTCGTATCTCGGGCCGGATGCCGCCATCAGCTCGATGGCGCAACAGGCAAGCCCGAATTGAAACAGCCACAGGGAATAACGACGCGACCAGTTCAGGAGCCAGGACACCGGTTTGGGGGCTCCGAATCTCTGAATCAATCCCACCGAAGCACCCCTTTGCGGATCGCGTACACCAGCCCGAGCACGAGAATCGCGATGAAGACGAGCATCTCGACCAGCCCAAACACGCCGAGATCCTCCAGCTTGATGGCCCAAGGGAAGATGAACACGGCTTCGACGTCGAATATGACGAACAGCAGGCCGAACACGTAGTAGCGCACGTATGTCTGGCTCCAGCCGCTGCCCACCGGATCCACACCGCACTCGTAGGTCATCTGCTTCACCTTGGTCGGCTTGACCGGCCGCAGGACGGCAGCCACACCGAGCATCACCAGCACCAAGACCGCACCGAGCGCTGCGAAGGCGCCAACAGTCAGATAGCTCTCAAAGTATGGGCTCATGCCTCATCGGGTCGGGGGACTGACCGCGGGCGAGTATACGCATGCCTCCTTTCAGGTCGAAGTCAGCGATCTACCCTGCCAGCTATGGAGAAAACTCCCTCCTACGACGGCTCTGGTCTGGTCAATCTCAGTGCCGAGCTGGAGCGACGGATGACCGCTGAGTCGGCGTGGGGAGGTCTGACTGATTCCGCGATGATCCCCGATGCCGACACCTATGTCCTCGTTCTGTTCGACGGTCTCGGTGTGGCCCAACTCCAGCACGACCTGGCCGAGTCCTTCCGCAAGTCACATGCCGGCACGCTCACCTCCCCGTTCCCCTCGTCGACGACGGTGTCGTTGTCGACGATCGTCTCCGGGCTGCCTCCGTCCCTTCACGGTCAGGTGGCCCATCTCACCTGGTATCCGGATCTCGAGCTGGTGATCAATACGCTGAAGTGGGTGACGATCCCGGGTGACTCGGTCACCTACGAGTACGGCTCGTTGCTGCCCCGGCCCAATCTCTGGGAACGGCTTCGAGCAGCCGACGTCGAGCCGATCACAGTCCAGCCGGCTGATTTTCAGCCCTCACCGTTGACCAGGGTCCTCTACCGGGGTGCTCGTTTCGAAGGGGCATGGCACGCTGAGGACCTGGTCACCGCCACCCTGGCGTTGGCAACAGTCCCACGGCGGTTCATATTCACCTACGTGCCCTTCGTCGACGTGGCCGGGCATGTGTTCGGTCAGGACAGCGAGGAGTTTGCCGAGGCGATGAAGACGGCGGC
>CAZSOF010000031.1:0-11407 GCA_964607685.1 uncultured Acidimicrobiaceae bacterium
TTTGGTAATCGTTTGCCGCGCCGGGTAGAGAGCAGGCTGGTGTGACGCTTTCTGTTTTCAAGTCGAATGCGTTGAGCGGCCAGGTCGTCCTGGTGACCGGGGCCAGCCGCGGCATCGGTGCCGCCGTGGCCAATGCCTGCGCCGAGGCCGGAGCCGATGTCGCGGTCGGATATCTCCATGGGGTGGAAGGCGCCGAGTCGACAGTGGAGGCGATTCGCTCCCGGGGGCGCCAAGCCGAGGCATTCCCTGCTGACGTGAGCGACCCAGGACAAGTGGGAGCGCTCGTTGCCGGCGTCCTCGAACGCTTCGGGAGGATCGACGGACTGGTCAACAACGCCGGAGTGATGCCCGAGAGTCCAGTCGCCGATATGACGGTCGAGGAGTGGGAACGTGTGCTCGCAGTCGACCTCACCGGAGCCTTCCTCTGCAGCCGGGCGGTGCTCCCCGGCATGCTCGATCGAGGGTCAGGGTCGATCGTCATGATCAGCTCCCGTCTCGGCCAAATCGGCTTCGCCGGACTGGCCCACTACGCCGCAGCGAAGGCCGGGCTGATCGCCCTGGCCAAGTCGCTGGCCAGGGAAGTCGGACCAAAGGGAGTGCGGGTCAACACGGTCGCGCCGGGCGTGACCGTGACCGACATGACGACAGACGTGATCCAAGGCGAGGTGGGGCGAAAGAGGCTGGCCGAGCTCCCCGCCGGGCGGTTCGCCGAGGCTGAGGAGGTCGCGGCCAGCGTCGTCTTCCTATTGACCGACGCCGCGGCCCTGTACCACGGCCAGACCCTGTGTCCCAACGGCGGCGGGTACATGCCATGAGGCGCAGCCAGGTAACCGAGCGATGAAGATGCTGTCACCGGAAGAGGCAGTACGTGCCGTGCCCGACGGGGCAACGGTGCTGATCGGCGGGTCGGGCGCCGGGCATTCCCTCCCCCAGCGATTCATCGACACTCTGGCAGAGGTCTACTCGGCCGAGGGATCTCCAAGAGATCTGACCACCGTGCGCGTGGTCGGAATTGGTGACTTCGCCGATCGCGGCTTCTCGCAGCTGGCACTGAAGGGCCTGATGAAGCGGACCATCGGCTCCAACATCGGCAATGAACCGAGGTTGGGCGAGCTGGTCGAGGCTGGCGAGATCGAGGCGTACTCCTTTCCCCAGGGCGTGCTCTCCCAGCTGTGCCGTGAGATCGCCGGGGGACGGCCGGGCCTGATCACTTCGATCGGTCTCGACACCTATGTCGACCCTCGCCACACCGGAGGCAAACAAGGGAGTGCCACCGAGGACCTCGTCGAGCTGATAGAACTCGCCGGGGAGGAGTGGTTGTTCTTCCGAGCCTTTCCAATCGACATGGCGGTGATTCGCGGCTCGACGATCGACGAGGATGGCAATCTCTCCATGGAGGACGAGGCGATCAGGGGCGAGATGCTGTCGATGGCCATGGCGGCGCGGAACTCGGGCGGCATGGTCATCGCGCAAGCCAAGCAGATGGCCGCCGCCAACACACTGCCGACCCGGTCGGTGGTGGTTCCCGGCGCCCTGATCGACTACGCCTACCTGGACCCAGATCAGACCCAGACCTACATCACTACCCACTCCCCCTTCTACTCGGGTGCTCTGCGTCGCTCGGCGAAGTCCAGTGGCGAACCGCCACCCCTCGATGTGCGCAAAGTCATCGCCAGGCGATCGCTGCTCGAATTCCGGCCGGGAGACATCTGCAACCTGGGGTTCGGGATCAGCCAGATGATCGGTGCCATCGCCTGGGAGGAAGGCATCCAAGACCGTCTCGTCCTCACCGTCGAGCAAGGCATCTTCGGAGGCGTGCCCGTGGCGGGCAACGAGGGCGGAGCCGGATTCAACTATCAGGCGATGATCGACCAGCCGTATATGTTCGATTTCTACGACGGTGGCGGACTCGACATCGCCAGTTTGTCGTTCGCCCAGGTCGACTCCCGGGGGAATGTCAATGTCCACAAGTTTCCCGGCCGGCTACGCGGCCCGGGCGGGTTCCCCAACATCAGCGCACACACCGGGCGCCTCTGCTTCGTGGGGTCGCTGACCACGTCGGGGCTCCGTGTCGATGTTCGGGATGGACGCTTGGCCATCGCATCGGAGGGTGAGTTGTCGAAGTTCGTCGACGAAGTCGACGAAGTGAGCTTCAGCGGAGCGATGGCCAATCGGCGGGGGCAACATGTCCGCTACATCACCGAACGGGCAGTGTTCGAGCTCGGCGACGGCAAAGTGACCCTGATCGAGATCGCCGAAGGGATCGATCCCGGACGCGATGTCATCGCCCACATTGGCTTCGAGCCGGAGGTGGCGGACGGCCTCGCCACCATGGATCCTCGAGTGTTTGCCACCGGCCCCATGGGGTTGGCCCATGATTTTGGAGTCGATCATGGCTGAGAACCTGATCGTGGTGGAACGGGGGCAGGTCACCACGATCCGCCTCCAGAACCCGCCACTCAACCTGGTGACTGTGGATCTGACTCGAGCCCTCGATCGCGCTCTCGGCGAAGTCGAATCAGACGACCAGGTGCGCTCCGTGGTTGTCACCGGAACCGGCGACCGAGCCTTTTGCGCCGGGTCGGACGTCAAGGAATTCGAGTCACTGAAGGGACGAGTGGGGGAAGGCAAGCTGCTCTTGGAGAAATTCGTCTACCGCCGTCTGGCTCGACTCAGCGTCCCCACCCTTGCCGCCATTCAGGCGGACGCCCTCGGCGGTGGGCTGGAGCTGGCCCTTTGCTGTGATCTTCGGGTGGCAGACGACCGCGCCAGGCTGGGGCTACCCGAGGTACGTCTGGGAGTGATGCCCGGGTCGGGTGGGACGCAGCGTCTACCCCGGGTCGTCGGTGTCGCCAAGGCGAAAGAGCTCATCCTCACCGGGGAGATCATCGATGCGAGCGAGGCCGCGAGAATCGGCCTGGTCAACCGGGTGGCTGGGGCAGGCAAGTCCGTGGAGACCGCGATGGCAATTGCCGAGGTCATCGCCTCGCGGGGGCCGATTGCCGTTCGGGAGGCCAAGCGGGCAATCGACGTCGCCGGTGACCTCCCAATGGACCAGGGGCTCGCCTTCGAGCTCGATGCTTCCGAGCGGATCTTCAACTCTCAGGACTTGGTGGAGGGCGCCCGCGCCTTCTTCGAGAAGAGGGATCCACGGTTCACCGGTGAGTGACATGACAAAGAGAGGAAGTGAGATGGCCGGTCAAGACACAGCCAACATGGAGCGGTTCGGGGTGTTCCTCCCGTCATTCATCTGGCCCGAGGACGGGCCCGAGCGAGCCCGTGGCATCATCGATTTCGCACGTGAGGTCGAGAATCTCGGGTTCGACTCGATTTGGATCACCGATCATCTGCTCGCCGCCAAGCAGTTCTATTCGGTTTCGTTCCTCGAACCACTGACCACCCTGTCGCTGGTGGCCGCAGTGACCGAACGGGTGAAGTTGGGGACTTCGGTCATGGTGATGCCCATTCGAGAGCCGGTCCTGGTAGCCAAGCAACTAGCGACGATGCAATTCCTCTCCAGCAACCGTTTCATTCTCGGAGCCGGTATCGGCTGGTATCCGCCGGAGTACGCCGCGACGGGAGTGAAGAAGTCGGAGCGCGGTGCTCGTACCGATGAGATTCTCGACATCATCGTCCCGCTTCTCCAGGGCGAGACTGTCACCTACCACGGCAAGTACTACTCGATCGATGACGTGCTCATCGAGCCCCGGACCGGGCAGCGCCCCGAGGTCTGGATCGGCGGCGGATCTCAGCTGGCCGATCCCGGCTCCCCCGATCTCCCCCGGATGGTCGAGCCGGTGAAGCGGAGGATCCTCGCCGCCGAGGGCTGGGTGCCCCGCCCGACATGCCCGCCGGAGGACATAGCTCGGGATTGGGAAGAGCTCCGGGCATACTTCCGAGAGAACGGGCGTGAGCCCTCTGAGCTCACCATCGCTCACGAGAACTTCTTCCACTTCGTGGCAACGGAGAACCCGGCCAGGGCGCGCAAGCAACAGCACGAGGCGATGCTGCGGGTCATGAGCGGGGCCAGGGGGCCCGACTACTTGGAGCGGGTGTATCTCTTCGGGACTCCAGATGAGGTGGTGGCGTCGCTCCAGGCCAGAATCGACGCCGGTGTGGAACGATTCATGCTGCACACAATGACGCCGGACATCACCCAGTTGGAGCAGTGGGCGACACACATCATCGCCCATGTCAGGTTCCCCGACGACACTTGACACGTCGGGTTGCGCTCATCGGGAAGCCGCTGAGGAGGCGACACTCGGCGGTGATGCACAACGCCGCATTCGCCGCCCACCACATCGACGCCATATATGAGCTGACCCCGATCGAGCCCGATGAAGTTCCCGGCTTCTTCGATCGGGTCCGTGGTCCCGACTGGCTCGGGTTCGGAGTCACTGCCCCCTACAAACAGGTGGCCATGAGTCATCTCGACGAGGTCGAGCCCGGGGCTCGGGCAATCGGGGCAGTCAACAACGGGCTCAGAAAGGACGACGGCTGGCTGGTCGGTTTCAACACCGACGCAACCGGCTTCATCTCGGCAGTCGAATCGACCGGGACCATGGTGGAAGGGAGCCATGCAGTGGTGGTCGGTGCCGGCGGTGCGGCACGGGCCGTCGTCTGGGCGCTGCTCGACGCCGGAGTGGAGTCGGTGACGGTGGCCAACCGCACGCGGGAGCGGGCCGACGCCCTGGCCCGAGACCTGTCCCAATTCGGGACGATCACCACTATCCCCGACGAGGGGGACGAACTGTCCGCGGCACTGGAGACTGCCGCGATCGCGGTCAACGCCACGACCAAGGGGATGACCATCGACACGCTGGCATTCGACGTGGGCCCCCTCCCCCAAGACGCATTGGTGTTCGATCTCGTCTACGTACCTCCTGACACCCCTCTGGTCAGGGCTGCCCGCCACCGCGGGCTCGCCGTGTGCAATGGGATGGAGATGCTCGTCCGACAGGGTGAGGTGGCGTTCGAACGATGGACCGGGATCGCATCGACGGGCGATGTCATGCGAAGTGCCCTGGAGGCTTGGCGCTCCCAGCAGGAAACGGATATCCCGACTTGAGCCGTCACATCGACCTCGCCCTGGAGCGTTGCGGTCTCCCCCGTCTGCAACGCTCTGCCTGGGTCGAAGTGGAGATCGACACGCTCGTCACCAATGCCGCCGCGCTGGTGTCCATGGCTGCGCCAGCGGCAATCGGCCCGGTGGTCAAGGCCGACGGATACGGCCACGGATTGGAGATGGCCGCTCGATGTGCCGTCGCCGGAGGGGCTCAATGGCTCTGCGTGGCCAATGCGGGTGAAGCCCTCAGGCTGCGGGCCGACGGCTACCCGAGTCGGGTCTTCGTGCTCTATCCGGTTCCCCGTTCGATGTTGGACGCGATGGCGCAAGCCGATGTCGACGTCACAGTGTCAGATGTTGGCGAGGCGGAGGCAATGGCCGACAGCGTCGATCCCACTCCAGGGCTGCGTGTCCACGTCGAGATCGACACCGGCATGACCCGCGGGGGTGTGCGCGTCGACGACGCCGTACCCGCCGCCCGAGCCCTGGCGCAGGGTCGCGGCACGAAGGTCGCCGGGATCTGGACCCATCTGGCGGCACCGGAAGACCCCGGGACCACGCAAGCCCAACTGGAGCTCTTCGCTTCGGTGCTTGATCACATCGCGGGAGCGGGGCTCGACCGGGGAGTGGTCCATGCTGCCGCCTCGGGCGGTCTCCTTGCCATCGACACGGCCGAACATGATCTCGTGCGCCCGGGCCTCGCCTACTACGGATTACACCCCGGAGCCGGTCATCCCCTACCCTCCACCATCGTGCCGGCGCTGGCTGTCAAGGCCTGTCCCGTGCTCATCGCCGACGTCCCCCCGGGCACCAGTGTCGGCTACGCCGGGACCTGGACGGCTCAGCGGCCATCCGTGATCGCCACGCTGCCCATTGGATACGCCGATGGCTGGTCACGATCTTCCTCACCGGGCACGTTCGCACTGGTGAAGGGAAGACGGGCACCAATCGTGGGGAGGGTGTCGTCGGACTCGCTCACCGTGGACGTTACCGGGGTCGAGGGTGTGGAGGCCGACACAGAATTCACACTCCTGGGGAGCGACAACGGCGAAGTCGTGACTGCTGACGAGATTGCGGAAGTTCGCAGGACCATATCGTGGGAGGTGCTGCAACAGATCGGTGGCCGTCTCAGCCGTGTCTACAAGTCCGGATCGGTCCCGGTGGCGGTGAGGCCCGAGTCCAGCATCGAGATCGTCACCGCGGGTGATGACGTGATACTGCCGTACCGATCCGACCTTGTCGCCGCTGAGAGCGGATCGTATGATCGCCGGCGAAAGCCGGAATGACCTTTTCCGCCTGAGGAGACCAGATGTCGTCAACAACGGTGACCATTCCACTCGAAGACGGCTCGCTTCGACGTCACAGCCTCGGTGAGCCGGCTCGATTCGAACGTCCCACTTCACCGCTGAAGAGCCGTCGGGCCTTCGCCGCGGTGCACGTTGTGGCCGACCCGCTGGCTGAGAACACGCCAGCCTCCGGCGCGCACGTCGACTGGGAGGCAACGCTGGCCTTCCGTCGCCACCTCTGGTCGTGGGGTCTCCCCGTGGCAGAGGCCATGGACACCGCGCAGCGAGGCATGGGCCTCGATTGGGCCGCCACGAGGGAACTGATCACCCGGTCGGTAACCGAGGCCCAGGCGGTCGGCGGGGAGATCGCTTGCGGCGCCAACACCGATCAACTCCCCGATGGCCCGGCGACGATGGAGGAGATCGTGGGCGCCTACCACGAGCAGATCGACCTCATCGAAGGGCTCGGCGGACAGGCGGTGGTCATGGCCAGTCGCCATCTCGCAGCCCTCGCCGATGGGACAGATGACTACCACCGTGTCTACGCCGACGTCCTGGGCCATGTCTCCGGCAAGGCGATCGTGCATTGGCTGGGCGACATGTTCGACCCGGCCCTCACCGCGTATTGGGGCTCGTTTGACCTCGATGCAGCCTCCGACGCCTTCATCTCGGTGATCACGGAGAACGCAAGCAAGGTGGACGGGGTGAAGCTCTCACTTCTCGACCGGGATCGAGAGATCGAGCTGCGCCGGCGTCTCCCCGAAGGCGTACGCATGTACACCGGCGACGACTTCGACTACCCCACCACCATCAGGGGTGACGGCGAGCACCACAGCGACGCGTTCCTCGGTGCTTTCGACCTCATCGCACCGGCGGCTTCGGCCGCCATCCAGGCCTTGGACTCGGGCGAGGTGGATCAATTCGACAAGATTCTCGTTCCAACGCTCCCACTGGCCCGGCACGTCTTCTCGCACCCCACCTACTACTACAAGACGGGGGTCGTGTTCATGGCCTACCTCTCTGGTCATCAGAGCCATTTCCGCATGGTCAATGGGCTGGAATCGGCGCGCTCGGTGGTCCATCTCTCGCGCCAGCTGGTTCTGGCAGACGAGGCCGGCCTGTTACCCGACCCGGAGATGGCCGCTAATCGCATGGGCCTCGTGCTCGAGCTCGCCGGCGTGGATCAGATCTGACCCCTCGGTCTTGACACCATCCGCGGGCTACGGCTAAACATGGGCCCGGACACGGAAAACGGTTGCCACGTAGTTCGCACGGCGTTGTCACCGTCTTCTCTCAGGTCGGAGGTGCCAGATGGCGAAGCACGATCGAGCCGACGTCCTCATAGTGGGCGCTGGTGCATCAGGCGGAATCAGTGGTCGCTACTTCGCCGAGGCCGGCCTCTCGGTGGTATGTCTCGAGCAAGGCCGCTGGCACGATCGCAGCGAGTTCCGGGGCACCTCACCCGACTGGGAGATCACCGGACGCAAGCAATGGTTCCCCAACCCCACGATCCGCGCCCTGCCTCAGGACTACCCGATCAACGAGGAGGAGACGGACATCGCTCCGCTGATGTTCAACGGTGTGGGTGGGAGCATGATCCTCTACGCGGGAGTGTGGCCGAGAATGCTCCCCTCCGACTTCAAGGTGAAGACCCTCGACGGTGTCGCCGACGACTGGCCACTGACCTACGAGGAGCTGCAGCCCTACTACGAGCGCACCGAGGCGCAGATCGGGGTTTCCGCCCTGGAGGGGGACCCCGCCTATCCTCCCGGGGCTCCCTCACCACTGCCACCGCTTCCACTCGGTCAGGGTGCATTGAAGATCGCCAGGGCCCACGACCGGCTCGGCTGGCACTGGTGGCCGGAGCCCAACGCGATCCTCTCCCGCCCCTACCAGGGCCGGCGCCCTTGCGTCCAGGCGGGCACCTGCCAGCAGGGATGCAACGAAGGCGCCAAGGCTTCCACCGATCAGACCCACTGGCCGATGGCCGTCGATCACGGTGCCAAACTCATCACCGGCGCCAGGGTGAGGCGGATTCTCACCGAGAATGGCCTGGCCACCGGGGCCGAATGGATCGATGAGGACGGCGAGGAGCACTTCCAGGCTGCCGACGTCGTCGTCATGGCCGCCAACTCCATCGGAACCTCCCGGATTCTCCTCAACTCGGCCACCGCGGAGTGGCCCGACGGTCTCGCCAATCGGAGCGGCCTGGTGGGCCGGCGTCTCATGATGCATCCGTTCGCCTCGGTAACGGGGCTGTTCGACGAGGACCTCGAGAGCTGGCAGGGACAATTCGGTTGCAGCATCGAGTCCTTCGAGTTCTACGAGACCGACGGGTCCCGGGACTTCGTCAGGGGCGCCAAGTGGGGCCTCGCACCCACCGGTGGCCCGATCAACATGGCCCTCCCCGCCCGTGCCGGTGAGTCGGAGTGGGGGCCGGACCACCATCTCCTCTTCAGGGAGAGGTTCGGGCACGGTCAGAGCTGGGGCCTTTTTGGCGAAGATCTCCCCAATGAGGACAACATGGTGGTCATCGACGACGGGCTGACCGACAGCTCCGGTGTCCCCGCCCCCAAGGTCATCTACAAGGTCTCCGAGAACTCCCGCAAGCTGCTCGACTTCCACATCGAGAAGGCGAGCGAGTCGATGATCGAAGCCGGAGCGCACAAGGTGGAAACGGACCAGCTCATGCGGTACTCGGGCTGGCACCTGCTCGGCACCGCTCGAATGGGTGATGATCGGGCGACCTCAGTCGTCGACCGGTGGGGCCGGTCCCACGACGTCCCCAACTTGTATGTCGTCGACGGCAGTGTGTTCGTGACGTCCAGCGGCACCAACCCGACCAGCACGATCGCCGCTCTGGCCATGCGGACGGCAGAACACATGGTCCGGGATCGCTACAACCAGAAGGTGCCGGCATGAGTGAGGGCATCGACATTCGGCCGTCGGTGAGTGAGGGCACCCGCCGTGGGCTGGAGAAGGTGGGAGACCACCTCATTCCCGAAGCCCACGGGATGCCGGCTGCAAGCGCCATGGATGTGGGCACTTCCCAGCTCGATGTGGTCCTCTCCTCGCGACCCGACCTCGCCCCACATCTGGAGAGAGCCTTCGCCGAAGCCGACCTCGACGACATCGATGCCTTCGTCGCCTCGCTCGATTCCCAGGCCTATGACGCGGTGACTCTGTCCATAGTGGCTGGGTACTACATGCACCCGAAAGTCCATGAGCTGATCGGTTACCCGGGCCAGGTCCCCAAGGACGTGCAACGAATGAGCGAGCGGGAGATCTATCAGGAGGGGCTGATGGAACTGGCTCAGAAGGTCGTCGATCGCGGACCGATCTATCGCCCTACGCCGACCACGAACGAAGGCTCCTGAGATTGGCCGAGACGTTCTCCAACTACATCGGTGGCAAGTGGGTCCAGTGTGCATCCGGCGAGACCTATCTCGACACGAACCCTGCGCGGCCCGACGAGGTGATCGGAGAGTTCCAGCGCAGCGGCCCAAAGGATGTCGATGCGGCCGTGGCCTCCGCCTCCGAGGCGCAGAGGGAGTGGAGACGGACACCAGCTCCCCTTCGTGGCGAGATCGTCGCTCGCGCCACCCGGATGCTGGTGGAACGCAAACCAGAGCTTGCCGAGGGGATCACCCGAGAGATGGGCAAGGTGCTGGTCGACTCGGGCTACGACATCCAGGGGGCCATCACTTCTGGTGAGTACATGTCAGGCGAGGGCCGTCGCATGTTCGGTGACACGGTGCCCTCCGGCTTGCCCAACCGCCTGGCGATGACGGTGCGGGAGCCGGTGGGCGTGGTGGGGATCATCACACCATGGAACCTGCCGATGCTCATGCCCGCATGGAAGCTGTTCCCCGCACTCATCTGTGGCAACACTGTCGTGGTCAAGCCGGCTGAGGACACCCCTTTCACCGCCGTGAGATTCTTCGAGATCCTGGCAGAGGCCGGTGTGCCACCCGGGGTGGCCAATCTGGTGACGGGTTATGGCCCCGAAGCGGGAGAGCCACTGATCACTCATCCCGACCTCGACATGATCTCGTTCACCGGCTCACGCGCGGTGGGGACCCGGATCGCCACCGAAGCCGGCGCAGGCCTCAAGCACGTCTCCCTCGAGATGGGTGGCAAGAACGCGCTCGTGGTCCTGGACGACGCCGACCTGGAGGAGGCCGTGAACGGTGCCCTCTGGGGCGGCTTCTCCACCAGCGGCCAACGCTGCACAGCCAGCAGCCGCCTCGTCATCGACAACAAGGTCGCCGACGAGGTCGTGGAGCGGCTGGCCGAGGGCGCTGCCGACCTGATCGTCGGAGACGGACTCGACCCGGATACCGACGTCGGGCCACTGATCAATCAGAGACAGCTCGACCGGGTCCACTCCTATACCGAGGTCGGAATCGAGGAGGGCGCCCGGCTGGTGATGGGCGGGGAGAAGCTCGACCTGGGAACCGGTGGATTCTTCTACTCGCCGACGATCTTCGACAACGCCCGGCCCGACATGCGCATCTCCCAAGAGGAGATCTTCGGGCCCACGATCACCGTGATCCGAGTCGATGGTGACGACGAGGCCATCGCTGTGGCCAACGGGACCAGTTATGGCTTGTCGGCAGCGGTCTATACGAGTGACACCGGTCGCGCACTGAGGGCGGTGAGCGAGTTGGAAGCGGGCCTCGTCTATCTCAACGCTCCGACGATCGGATCGGAGATCCATCTTCCCTTCGGCGGCGTGAAGGACACCGGGAACGGCCATCGGGAATCGGGAAAGGCCGCCATCGAGCAGTTCACGGAGACAAAGACGGTGTTCCTCGACTTCAGCGGTACCCTCCAGCGCGCCCATATCGACGAGCCAACCGACTGATCCTCAGGATCGCCCGACCAAGCGTGCGGCCGTGTCCACCGCCTCGGCCACATCGTCGCCCCGGGGGTAGAGGAGGGATCGGCCGACAACCAGCCCGCAGACTCCTGGTAGCGCCAGAGCCTTCTCCCAGCCTGCAAACACCTCCTCGTCGGATCCTTTCGGGTCTCCGCCAAGGAGAAGGGTGGGCAA
>CAZSOF010000031.1:11507-16223 GCA_964607685.1 uncultured Acidimicrobiaceae bacterium
CAGGAGGAGGTCCTCCACGATGTCCGGAGTGCCCAGGATGCCGTCGGTGCCGGGTCGCTCCAGCGCCGTCACCAGACGCTCGAGGAGGTCCTTGCGGTCGGCCATCGCCCCGGAGCGGCCTCTGGCGTCCAGCGATCCGCGTGCGGGGTGATCGGCGGCGATGAGTAGCAGGCGACCGCTCAATGGGCGGCGCGAGCGCGCTCGAGCGGCACGGGAGACTGCCGATGGGTCCTCCACTCTCAACGCGGTGATACCTTCGAAATCGACGCTCACACCGAGCTCCTGGCCATGGCCTCCAGGACCTCGTCGGTGTAGGGCATGGCAGTCGAGCACTCCAGACGCGAGGCGACAATCGCACCGGCCGCATTGGCGAACTCCAGAATCTCCTGCAGAGACCAGCCCGCCAACAGCCCGTGACAGAGGGCACCACCGAAGGCGTCTCCAGCACCGAGACCGTTGACGATGTCGACCTCCACCGGCGGAACCACCACATGACCCGTGGAGTCGAGGCCAAGGACGCCCTCGGGGCCCAGCTTCACGATCGCCGTGCTCGGGCCCCTATCCAGGAGAGCCTCGGCAGCTCGAAGTGGGTCCGACTCGTCGATCGCAACCTGGCACTCCGTCGAATTACCTACTACCACGTCGACCTGTGGCAACACGCGCCCGATCTGCCTGCGTGCGTCCTCGACGCTGTCCCAAAACACTTCCCGATAGTCGAGATCGAGAATCGTGATGCCCGCTCCGCCCCTCATCCTGAGGGCTTCGTGATGCGCAGACAGGCTTGGCTCGTCGGACAAACCGGTGGTCGTGATCCAGAAAAGCTCGGTGGCGGCGATCGCGTCCTCGTCTAGCTGGTCGACCTCGATCTGCATGTCGGGAGCCTTGGGATATCTATAGAACGTGATTGGGAAGTGATCCGGCGGATGGATCTCACAGAAGGTGATAGGCGTGGGCAGGTCGGGCACGGGGGTGACGAATCGGCTGCTGACACCGAGACGCTCCAGCTCCTCCCGCAGGTAACGGCCGAAGTCGTCGGCCCCGGTACGTGAGATGACAGCGGTTCGACGGCCGTGCCGCGCCGAGGCGACTGCCACGTTTGCCGCGCTGCCACCGAGGAACTTCCCGAAACTCGTCACCGAACGAAGCGGGACCCCTGACTGCAGGGGGTAGAGATCGACACCCAGACGACCCATCGTGATCACTTCGAAATTCACGCCGCCTCCGGGTCGAAAACGTCGACCGTGACGTCGTGGTCGGTGCCCATCGAGAGCAGGAGACCCGAGACCCAGGGAGGCTCGCCGATGTCACGACCGAGGTAGTCGCGACCGACCGCTCGGATGAGAGGTGAGTGGGTGACCGCCACCACGACCTCGGTGAAGAGCGGGGTCGGATCGCCGAGGCTCGCCACGAAGTGCCGCATCCGCGAGGCGATGGAATCGGCCTTCTCCCCGGGTGGGTTCTCGTGATTGAGCCACCAACCGACGCGGTCGGGTGAGACGAAGAACTCGGGGAAGAAGTCGATGGCGACCACGTCTTCGGGGGAGAGGCCGTCCACCTGTGCCGCCAGCGCCTGCGCACTGCTCACCATGTCTACCCGGACTCCGTTGACGTACAGGTCCGGGTTGCGCAGGGCGAACGCCACCTGAGGCCCGGTGACATCGCCTCCGGCTTCGATCATCCCGCGAACCAGGTGTGCGGCCGTCTCACGGGCTCGTCGGGTATCTCCGCTGAGCACTCGCACGCGACTGCCCTCCCGTCCGCCAAGCCATTGGCCCACTGCGTAGGCCTTCCGCTCGGCCTCCTCCGTTATCGGCATGTCACCTTGGTATGACTCCACCTCCCCATGTCGGAGTAAGTAGAGACGCACTAGGCGGCACCGGTCATCTTGTCGTACAACGACGCCGCATTGAGCGTTTGGATGTGATCCATCATGTAGCCCTGCCCGATGTCCACCGGGTAGCGGTCGGCGAAGTCGACTCGCTCGATGGTCTCCTCCCGGCTCCAACCCTTGGCTACCGCTGCGGCCACCGCCGCCTTCCAATCGAGGAGATTCGACCGCTGGGTGTCCAGATAGCTCTTGGTGGTTACGGGTCCATGACCAGGGAGTATGTGATCGATGTCGAGAATCCTGATCGTCTCCAAGGCATCGAGCCACTGGTCCACGTCGGAAGTCATCAACCAGGTTTGGCATTCACTGAAGATGGTGTCCCCGGTGAACACCACGCGCTCCTCGGGGATGTGCACAGCCAGCTGACCGGGTGTGTGACCCGGGGTGTGGATCAACTCGAACGTGTGGTCCCCCATCCGCAGGGTGAGATTGCCGTCGAAGACTATGGACCCCTTGTTGGGGTCCTGGTAGTACTCGTCACGATCGGGGAAGATCTCCTCTCCTTCGGGGTCGTCGGTCGGTATGGCCTCGGCGGCGTAGGCGAAGGGATCCAGGTCGGGGGTCACGACCATGAAGTTCTCATAGACACCGCGGTGGTTGACGACGGCCCCAAGACCTTTGAAGTAGTAGTTGCCGAAGATGTGATCGACGTGGTGCTCGGTGTTGATCAGATAGCGGACCTCGCCCTTGCTCGCGGCCTCCTCCCGCATGGCGACTGCCTTGGTGGGCAGTTGCGGCGTGTCCACCACCACTACGCCGTCGCCGGTGACCACGTAGCCCGGGTTGCAGCCTCGCAGACCGGTCTCGAAGAAGACATTGGCGGTTACGTTCTCCATTTTGGCTCCTCTCGGTTGGCTTCATTGGGTGGCGGTGAGGCCGCCGTCGATGGTCAGGATCTGACCGGTGATGAACGACGACGCCCCCGAGCAGAACAGGAGTGCCGCGCCGAGGAGATCGTCGGTCGTCCCTACCCGCCTCAACGGTATCCGCGAGACGATCCTCGCCTTGAACTCTGGGTCACCCAGCAGCGAGGCCACCTGAGGCGTATCGACGAATGTCGGGGAGATCGCATTGACGGTGATGGCGTGTTTGGCCCATTCGGTCGCCCACTGCCTGGTGAGCGAGTCGATCGCGCCCTTGGCGGCTACATAGGCCGAGTATCCGGCATCGATCCCCAGCTGCCCGCGTACGGACGAGATGTTCAACACACGCCCTCCTTCGCCCTGGCGAATCATCTGCCGAACCGCGGCCTGGGTCGGGAGCAGCGTGCTGCGGACGTTGAGGTCCATTATCCAGTCCCAATCCTGCTCCGGATATTCCTGGGCGTCGTGGAGTACTTCACCGGCACCGCCGCCGATGGCGTTGATGATGATGTCGACTCGACCGAACTCGTTCACTGTCTCGTCGATCGTGCGCTGCGCTTCCTCCGATCTGGTGGCATCGGCTGTGATGGCGAGAGCCCGTCCCCCCGCTTCTGAGATTCTCTCAGCAGCCGCTTCCACCCGCTCGCGTGACCTGCTCGATACGGCGACAGCGGCGCCGGCATCGGCGAGTCCCCTGGCCAGCGCCGATCCGATGGCGCCTCCCCCCCCGGGGATCACCGCCACCTTCTCCGCCAGCTCGAACATCTGCATTGTCTTCACAATCCATCCCTTCCCTGTCTAAGAGCCTTCTTCATCGCCGTGCAACGACTGCCAGACCCGCTCCGGGGTGATGGGCAAGTCCCTGATCACGACGCCGGTCGCCTGGGCGATGGCCGCTGCAATCGCCGGCGCCGTGGCCAGTAGGCCTCCTTCGCCACTTCCCTTGGCTCCACCGGGCCCCGGGCCGTCGTGGTTCTCGACGAGCACCGACGTCATCGAGGCCGGCACGTCCTTGAAAGTCGGGATCCGGTAATCCAGTGCACCCAGGTTTCTGATGCGACCGTGATCGTCGAGCATCAGATGCTCCATGAGGGTATGACCCAGGCCCATAACTGCTGCTCCTTCGTCCTGCATCTCGACGTGTTGAGGATTGATCGCCCGGCCCACGTCGGCGACTGTGACGTGTTTCACCAACTCGTAGTCGCCGGTTTCGGGGTCGACCGCCACCTCGGAGGCGGTGCAGGAGAACTCATAGAAGACCGCCGGGCCGCCCAGCGGATGATCTGCCTTTCCTTCCCCACGTTCCTCTCCGGTCACGATGATCTCCCCGGGGACCACCCCGAACAGGTCACGCATGGCCTCTGCCAGGGAGAGTGTCGTGGCATTCACGTCGACCTCCCCAGCGTCGAAGACGACGCTCTCCATCGACACCCTATGACGGTCGGCCAATCGTCTCCGCAGCTCCCGGGCGGCCTTCTCGCAGGCATCGACCACCGCATTGCCCATGAAGACGGTGGACCGACTCGCCGACGTGGAATAGTCGAATGGCACCACCGCGGTGTCGCCCATCAGCAGACTCACCTGTTCCATGGGGACGCCGAGCTTCTCCGACACGAGCTGGGTGAGGATCGTCCGAGCGCCCTGCCCCATGTCGGAGGTGCCGGCGATCAGCGAGACGCTCCCGTCGTCCAGGATGCGAAGGATGCAGTAGGACGCTCCGGCTGTGGCCGACGCCTTGAGCCCGACGGCGATCCCACGACCACGCCCGGCCGGAAGAGGCTCGCTCCACCCCACCTTCTCGGCAGCAATCCGTAGCGATTGGGCCCAGTCCCCGTCGGCGGGCCGGTCGCCGGGGACGATTTCCTCCCCGGGAGCGGCCAGGTTGCGGAGTCTGATCTCGACCGGGTCGATGGACAGGGCTCGAGCGGCAGCATCCATCTGAGACTCGATCGCCCAGGTCATCTG
>CAZSOF010000032.1:0-8456 GCA_964607685.1 uncultured Acidimicrobiaceae bacterium
AGGGTCAAGGTGCCGGCGAGGGTGCCTCCGAACCTCTTCTCCGCGATGGCGGCGAACGTCTGATAGGTGCCCTGGAGGATCCCCTGGGTGCCGATGTAGATCCAGGAGCCGGCGGTCATCTGTCCATACATGATCAGGCCCCGGGCCTCGAGATCCCAGAAATGCTCCAAGGTTGCCCAACGAGGGACCAGCAGGCTGTTGGCGATGAGGACCCGGGGAGCGAGGTCGTGGGTCTTGAAGACCCCAACCGGCTTGCCGGACTGGACGAGCAGCGTCTCGTCGTTCTCCAGTCGCTGCAGCGTCCGCACTATGGCGTGTAGCGACCTCAAGTCACGGGCCGCCTTGCCCCTTCCTCCGTAGACCACCAGGTTCTCCGGGTCCTCGGCTACCTCGGGGTCGAGGTTGTTGAGCAGGCAACGCAGCGCACCCTCCTGGAGCCAGCCCTTGGTGTTGAGCTCGGTTCCGGTCGGCGCGTGCCACGGGAATGTCAGGTCGAGCATGTGATCGCGAGCCTAGAAGCGTGGGCCCACCGGGACACCGCGGACCGAGGCTCGTCTCGACTACTACTTGCGCAGCATCCCGTCGAGTCGGCGAGCGGCGATGGCGGCGCCGGTGAGACCCATCACCAGCAGGAACAGCGCGTGTCCCAGCATGGAGCGGTCGATGATCCCCAGAGTGAACCCACGCAGCAGTTCGGTTCCGTGATAGAGCGGGGAGATCTTGGCCACGCCCTGGACCAACGGTGGATAAACCTCCAGCGGGTAGAACGTGCCGGAGAAGAGAAACAGGGGCATGGTGACCAGGGTCACGAGATCGAAGTCCTGCCACGACTTCATCCACGTGGAGGCGGCCAGACCGACGGACCCGAAGGCGAACCCAACCAGTGTCGCCGATGGGACTGCGAAGATCGCCAGCCAGGAGCGGGTCATCCCCATGGCAAACATCACGCCTATGAAGACCGTCGAATACAGGGCTCCGCGCAGGAGCGCCCATCCGATCTCGCCGATGGCGATATCGGACGGCTGCATCGGTGTGGTGAGGATGCCCTCGTAGACCTTGCCGTATTGGAGCTTGAAGAAGATGTTGAACGTCGTCTCGATGACGGCACCGTTCATCGCCGAGGCCGCCATCATCGCGGGTGCCACAAAGGCGGCGTATGGCACCGAATCGCCGTTGGGCATCGTCAGGTCGCCGACGAGGGCACCGACTCCAATGCCCACCGCAAAGAGATAGAACACCGGCTCGAAGAACCCGCTGAATATCACTCTCCAGACCCGTCTGTACGCGATGTAGTTCTTCTCCCAGATGCGCTGGGCACGGAACGGTGTAACCCGCCCCAGAGGAGTCAGGCGAGTGGGTGCCTGGACGCTCACGGCCTGATTCTCTCGTCGAGGAAGCGAATGGAGAGGTAGAGCCCGATCACGCTCATCCCAGTGAGGTAGGCGAGATGGGCCCAGATCGGCAAGGAGGTGACGATGGTCTCGTCCACCCCGGGCAGGGCGATCTTGCGCACCAACTCGACTCCGTGGAACAAAGGTGTGAAGTACGCCGCCGGCTGGAGCCAGCCGGGTAGCTGGCTTATGGGGAAGAACGTACCGGAGAACAGGAACAGCGGCACTATCGCAAACCGGAACAGGGTCGACAGGCTGCGATCATCCTGCTGGCGAAGGGTCCATGCGGTGATGGCGGTGGTGAAGGCGATACCGGTGAGCACGGCAGGCGGGATCGCTGCCAACGCCGGCCCTGCCGCGAGAGCGTCGAATGCTATCGCGATGACCGCAAAGACCCCGAGCACGAACACCAATCTCCCGGTGGCCCAGATCAGACGGCCCCAGATGATGTCGGCGGGGCTCAAGGGTGTGGTGATCGTCCCGTAGAAGTTCTTCCGCCACTTGATGCCGGCCATGACCGGGAACGAGCCATCCCCGGCACCGTTTTGCATGGCGTTGGCCGCCATCAGGCCGCTGGCGACAAACGCCAGATAGGGAAGGGACAGTCCCCGGCCGGAGCCGTCATCGACCAAGGTCCCGAGACCGGCACCCATCGCAGCCAGGAAGAACACCGGGCTCACGAACGAGGTGATCACAGTTCCTCGCCAGGTGCGCCGGTAGGCGATGACCTCTGACTCGGCGTATCGCAGCGAGCGTGAGATGGCGGTTGACATCAGTCGATGAGGCGACGACCGGTGAGACGCAGGAAGACATCTTCCAAAGTGGACCGCCTCACCAGCACCTGTTCGGGATGGATATCCCGGGCGTGAAGACCTTCCTGTGTGGCGTCGGCGTCATCGGTATACAGGAGCACGCGGTCGGCGAGCACCTCGGCTCGGGAGGCCAGCCCGCCCATCCTCGACACCGCGTCGCCCTGGTTTCCATCGGGAAACCGAAGTTCGACGACCTCTCGCGGGGCGTACTGCTCGATGAGCTGGCGAGGCGAGCCCTCGGCGACGATCTTCGCCCGGTCCATGACCACCAACCGATCGCAGAGCTGCTCCGCTTCGTCCATGTAGTGGGTGGTGATGATGAGAGTGGCGCCCCTCTGTTTCAGTCGATAGAGCCTATCCCAAAGGAGGTGTCGGGCCTGCGGGTCGAGACCGGTCGTCGGCTCGTCGAGGATGATCAGGTCGGGATCGTTGATGAGGGCGCGGGCGATGATGAGTCTGCGCTTCATGCCTCCGGAAAGCGGCTCCACTTCGGAATCCCTGCGCTCGGTGAGTTGGGCGAAGTCGAGAAGCTCCTCGATCCGCGGGCTGATCTCCGAGCGCTTCATGTCGTGATATCGCCCGTAGATGTAGAGATTCTCGGACACACTGAGCTCGAGGTCGAGATTGTCCTCCTGGGGCACCACTCCGATGCGGCTGCGTATCGCACGGCCGTCGAGGTTGGGGTCCAGCCCGAATACCGTCAACTTCCCCTCGGTGATGGGGCTGACCGTGGTGATCATCTTCATCGTCGAGGTCTTCCCGGCCCCGTTTGGCCCGAGGAAGCCGAAGGCCTCGCCCTCGCGGATGTCGAAGTCCACGGCATCGACCGCGGTCAAGTCACCGAATCTCTTGGTCAGCCCGCGTGCCTGGACGAGTGGTTCAGTCATGGGTGGCGAACGGTAACGCTGGCGCGTGGCAATTCCGGTGGAGTTGCCTCACTCATCGATGTCGAATCGGGCACGACTGGCTCGACAGGCTGGAGCCTCACCCGAAGGCGAGGCAAGGGCATCAGTAGGAGTTCAGTTTGACGACCTGGTCTGCTGGTTTGCGCCCGCCGTATCTTCGAGGCCGGGCCTTATCGCTGGGATATCCCAGAGCAATGGCGTAGCGGGCCACCGCACCCTCGGGGATCCCGAGCAGAGTGGCCACGTCTTTGTGGCGATGCAGAGTTATCGGACAGGAGGCGACTCCCATGGCTTTGGCGGCCAGCATCATGTTCTGGGCCGCTCGTCCGATATCGAACGTGTTCCCGTCTCTCTCCTTGACCAGGACGACGGTCGCCACCGAGTCGCGCACTGGTTGCGTGTAGTCACCGCAGTCGGCCAGAGCCTGCAGTCTCTCCGGGTCGGTGACAGCGATGAAAGACCACGATTGACGGTTCATCGAGCTGCCGGTCCATCGCCCCGCCTCGAGAATTGCTGCCAGGTCCTCATTGCTGAGCGGCTCGGTCCTGTAGTCACGGATCGCCTTCAAGCCGATGATCGTGTCGTAAGTGTCGGTCATAGGCGCGGAGCCTATGACGACTGAGCCTCGGGATAGAGAATCAGCTGGGTGCAGCGGAAGTGAGCCAGACTACGGTTGTTGTCCTCGTCCTTGACCTCGACGTCCCACACCTGGGTGGTGCGGCCCCCGTGCACCATGCGCGCCTCGGCGATCATCGATCCCTCGAGGAGCGTGCCCAGGAAGTTGGCCTTCAGTTCGATGGTGGTGAAACCGGTGCCTCCATCGGGCAAGCTCCCGATACACCCATACCCGGCTGCAGTGTCGGCCAGGGCGATGATCGAGCCGGCATGGAGAAAGCCATTGGGAGCCAGATGGAAGCTCTGGATTCGACAACGCATCCGGGCGCCGCCCGAGGAGAGTTCCTCCAACTCGAGACCCAGATGTCCGGGGAGTTTGCCGGCGCCGGCCTTCCGCAGCAGATCGGCGATCTCCCCTCGTGTTCCGGAGAATGTCATGGGCAGCGACGTTAAACCGCATCGTTAGGAGGGGACTGCTTGCAGATTCGGATAGGTTGTCACCCCTCATCAGCATCAGGAAGAGGATCCAGTCATGCCCACTCCCCACATATCCGCATCGAAGGGTGACTTTGCCCCTTCGATCCTCCTTCCAGGAGACCCTCTCCGTGCCAAGCACATCGCAGAGAACTTCCTCGACGAAGCGAAAGAGGTCAACTCGGTGCGCAACATGCTGGGTTACACCGGCTCTTATCAGGGGATACCGGTGTCGGTGATGGGAACAGGGATGGGTATTCCGTCGGCGTCGATCTACGCGACCGAGCTGATCAACGACTACGGGGTGGAGAGGCTGATCCGGGTCGGGTCCTGTGGAGCAGTCACACGGAAGATCTACCTTCGCGACCTCATCCTTGCCATCGGCGCCTGCACCGACTCGGTGGTCAACCGCACCCGATATGGAGGTCTCGACTTCGCGGCCACCGCCGACTTCTGGCTGCTGAAGGCGGCCTACGAGGCGGCGGAGACCAAGGGGATAGAGGTCAGGGTCGGGAACGTGCACTCGGCCGATCTCTTCTACAACCCCGATCCTCGAGCCCTCGAGAGAATGGAGTCGATGGGGGTGCTGGCAGTGGAGATGGAGGCGGCAGGTCTTTACGGCGCCGCGGCAGAGCACGGGGCACGCGCCCTGACCATCTGCACCGTGTCCGACGTGATACGCACCGGAGAGTGGGTCTCTTCGGATGAGCGTGAGCAGACATTCGACCAGATGGTGGAGATCGCCTTGGAGGCAGTGCGGCTCGACCTGGTGCGGTGAGGCCATCGGAAGAGGGTGATTTGCCCCAGCTCTGGTGAGCCTGTAATAGGTGTTGATCCTGATGCTCATTACCTTCTAAGCTCTCGCCTTCATGTCTGTGGACCGGTCGATCGTGAAGCGGGCGATTACGGACGCCCTCCCTCTCTTCATGCCGGCCGTGCCCTTTGCCCTCGTCATCGGTCTGGCGGTCATCGAGTCCGGGATGAGCCCTTTCGTCGGATGGTCGACGTCCTGGCTCATATTCGGCGGTGCAGCCCAGCTGACATTGATCTCGCTGATCGGGTCGGGGGCGGCGGTGGCCGCGGCCGTCACCGCGGCGCTCGTCGTGAATGCCCGCCATCTGATGTACTCCGCCGCCTTGGCCCCGGCATTCCAGACACAGCCCCCCTGGTTCCGGTGGCTCGGTCCCTACTTCCTCATCGACCAGCTATTCGCCTTGTCGATACTGGAGACCGAAGCCACCGAAGATGCCTTCCGCACCTACTTCCTTTCGGTGGGGTTGATGTTCTGGGTCCTGTGGCAGATCACCACCGCCGTCGGGCTGGCCATAGGTCCCGTGGTGCCAGAGGAATGGAACTTGGAGTTCGCCGTCCCCTTGCTCTTCCTGGGCCTAATCGTCATCGGGATCGACAAGTGGCCGAAGGCGGTCGCCGCACTGGCGGGGGCTGTGGTCACCTACTCGCTGGCGAGTCTGCCAAACAGAACCGGCCTGCTGGTTGGTGCGCTGGTGGGCATCATCGTCGGCACTGCGGTGAACAGGTGGCGGAGATGACTGCCTTCATCGCCGGCGTGGTGGCGGGTATCGGCACCTATCTCAGCCGTGCCGGCTTCATCGTCGTCCTGGCCAGGAGAAGGATCCCCGACTCGGTGGTGGTGTCTCTTCAGTTCGTGGCGCCGGCAGTGCTCGGGTCGCTGGTCGTCGCCCTGCTGATCACCGAGGATGGACAGGTAGCCATCGGCTGGGCCGAAATCGCGGCGTTGATGGTGGGCGGTGTCGTTGCGCACAGGACCCGGAATCACATCTTCACTCTGGTCGCGGGTATGGGCATGTTCTGGATCGTCCGCGCGCTCGCGTGAGCGTTGGAGGAGGTTATTACGATTCCGGCGCCACCCAACGGACCCAACCCGATGGCGAAGTGATTCACCGTGTGGCGGCTCATTGCGTTTTGTCAGCAGTGGGTCGGGAACAAGACCCTCATCCCGCCACGACCGCCATGCCCTGCAACTCGAGTACGAGTCTGGGGTCGGTTGCCAGCCTCACCACCTCCACCGAAGTGCTGGTGGCACGATGCTCACCCAGATACCTCGACATCACCCGGTTGATGGCGTCCTGGTTTCTCTCCTGGTCGACCATGAATCGGGTCAGGGAGACCAAATCGGTGAGCTCGCCACCCGCTCTCTCCAGAATCAGCTTGAGATTCTCCAACGTCATCTCGGTCTGGAGCCCGGGATCATCGGGGATGTCGGCGAACTCCTCAGGCTGGTGCGGGTGCGAGTGGTAGATGGGTGCCGCCGTGACGCCCGACAGGAACACCAGCGCCCCACCTGTGACCTTGATCGCCGGCGTGTACGGCAGGTTCCATCGCGGGTCGTCATCTTCGAGATGGATCAACTGGATGGTTGGCTTGCTGATCTCTCTCCGGGGGTCGAGGCAAATGCCAACATAGCGAACCCCGGAGCGGAGGCCGGTTGTGCCGGTTGGAGTCTGGGGCTTTGACGAGGGGAATGATTCATAAGTGAGACTGCACGAGTTGTCAGGTCTGTGTAGTGTCGCTGAACAAGGCCGTCGTCGGAGAACGAAATGACGGGCCTCGAGGAGGAGAGACGATGAGAAGCCACAGGTCAGCGCGTTATCTGGCCGTCGCTACGGCACTGGTTCTGGTGGTGGCGGCGTGCGGCGACGGAGATGGCGCCGACACCACCGCGGCACCCGACACCACCGAGGCGCCGCCGGGGACCGAGGCACCGACCGACACAGAAGCCCCCGCTGACACAGAGGCGCCTGACGAGGAGATGAGCGACGAGCCGATAGTCGTCGGCTCGTCACTGAGCCTCACCGGGTTCCTGGCACCGACCGCGGCGATTCACAAGGTGGTGGGCGAAGTCTTCGTCGACCGGATCAACGAGCAGGGTGGTCTGCTCGGCCGGCCCGTCGAATGGCAGCTGCTCGACGACGAGTCGGTGCCTGATCAGGCGGCTGCGCTCTACGAGCGTTTGATCACAGAAGACGAAGTCGACTTGGTGCTTGGCCCATATGGCACTGGCAACATCACGGCCGCGATGGCAGTGGCCGAACGCTACGGGTACGTGTTCCCGCATCACACGGCCAGCCTCACGTACGCTTACACCTACGCCTGCCACTTCAGCTCCTGGTCGACGGGGCTGCATCCGAACATCACCAACCCCAACCTGGTTTACAACGCCATCGAGAGCAGTGGCACCACTCCGGAGACGATCGGGTTCGTGATCAACGAGTTCCCGGGGACCATGTTCATCGCCTATGGCGAGCCGGGCACCGACGAGGGTGGAGCGGTAACCGAGGCGGAGAACCGCGGCTATGAGGTCGTGCTCGACATCAACTTCCCGACCGCCATCACCGACTGGGCCCCGGTTGCGGCCCAGGTCGCGGATGCCGACCCCGACTTCCTGTACATCGGTGGTCTCGGAGTCAACGCCTCCGACTTGATCACGGCGATGAACGCCATCGATTACACGCCACGTGGCATGTTCACCCAGTGGGATGCACCGGGCCCGTTGCTTGGAAACGAAGGCTCCGATGGGATCATGTCGGTGACGATCTACGAGGAGCACCCGCCGTTCACCGACGACCCCGAGGCCGTCGAGGTCGCCGGCCTGATCGACGCCGCCCTCGCCGATGCGGGTATCCCCTACACCAAAGTGGAGACCCAGGCTGCTGCGTCGTGGACCGCGTGGGAGTACCTCCAGCAAGCCGCCGAGGGTGCGGGCAGTCTCGATCAGCAGGCGATGTGTGACTATCTGCTCGACAACGGAGCACAGACCCTGTTCCACGGTGACATCGAGTTCAACCCGGACGAACAGAACTACTACATCGACCTGTCGAAGATCAAGCAGATCCAGGACGGTGACTGGTTCGTCGTGTACCCCGATGAGTTCGCGGCACCCGATCGTTCGGTGGTCTACCCCCTCAACTAGTGATCGCGTTGGGCCGGCCGCCTTCGGGCGGCCGGCCCGATGTAGGGTCGAACTCCCGAATCGAGGATTGAGCAAGCGTGGATCTACTCGTCCAGGGAATCGTCACGGGTGTCCTGATTGGCGGTCTGTATGCCCTGATGTCCCTGGGCATCTCACTGTCTTGGGGCGCCCTCAAGATCATCAACCTCGCTCACTTCTCTTTCATCCTGCTCAGCGCGTACCTGGTCTATCAGCTGACCATCACCTTCGAGATGAACCCTCTGCTGATGACCGCCGTGGTCGTGCCCGCCTTCTTCGCCGTCGGTGT
>CAZSOF010000032.1:8556-15774 GCA_964607685.1 uncultured Acidimicrobiaceae bacterium
TGTCCGGTCTCTCCGGGGCCTTCTCGGCGCTGGCGGGTGTCTTCATAGCCATCGGCCAGACCATCTTCCCGGGGTTGGCCGTGAGTTGGTTCGGGATCGTCTTCTCCGTGGTGATCCTTGGTGGCTTGGGCAACACCGTCGGTGCACTCACCGCCGGGGTGATCGTCGGCGCGACAGCCGGCGCCGCTGCGGTTATCTGGGGGCCATTGGCCGCGCCACTGGTCACGTTCATCATCCTGATCGCGGCGCTCCTGTTCCGACCGCAGGGTTTGGTGACCTCGCGGAGTGTGGCATGACCTCACGGTTCAGAGTCCTGATCGGCTTGGCCGTCGTCGGGATCGCGCTCTTCTTCGTACCGGCGCTCACCGAGACCCTTGACTTGCCTCGGTTCTACGTCATCTTCCTGTTCACACTGTTCTTCTGGATCGCCCAGGCGTCGAGTTGGAATGTCCTGACCGGGTTCTCCGGGTACTTCAGCTTCGGTCAAGGCGCCTGGTACGGAATTGGTGTTTACACGGTTGCGGTCCTCACCGGAAAGCACGGCTGGTCGTTCATGAGCGCCGTGCCGATGGCCGGGCTGCTCGCCCTGGTCGGAGGTCTGGCCCTGGGGCTGGTCGTGTTCCGAGTCCGACGACTGACGGGGGAGATCTTCGCATTGACCACGCTGGCTGTGGCGTTCGTTCTCGCCTCGCTGGCCCGCATAACCACGGCGATCGACGGGGGCACCGGGATCTTCATGACCGGCACTCCCATACCTGAGTTTCTCGGCGACTTCAACACTGCCATGTACCGAATGGCCCTCGTCATCATGCTACTCACCGTCCTCGTTGCCTACCTCACCCACGACTCCCGGCTCGGCTGGGGGTTGTTCTCGATCCGTGATGACGAGCCGGTGGCGGGCGGTGTCGGTGTGCCCGTCTTCCGCTACAAGATGACCGCCCTCGGCATCAACGCCCTCTTCGCCGGTCTGATGGGTGGGGTTTGGTCGCTGCAACTCGGTTTCGTGACCATCGAAGACGTCTTCAACATCCGAGTCCCATTGTTCGTGATCCTGATGAGCGTCCTCGGAGGCCTCACCCACTGGATGGGGCCCGTGGTCGGCGCCGTGGTCATCTACACGTTCTCCGATCGGCTCAACAGCGCCGGTCTGACTGACATCAACCAGATCATCGTCGGCAGCTTGCTCGTGATCCTCGCTCTGGCCGTACGGGAAGGGATCTACATGAGGATGAGACAGCGCTGGGTGACCACACTGGTGACTTTCGCGGGCGTGATGGCCGTGCTGACCATCTTCGACCTCGCTGAGTCTCTGATCACCGACTTCGCTTTCGCCATGCTGTTCACCGTCGTGGTGCTGATGGTCCCAGACCGGCTTTGGTCCCGGATGCGAGGCGGCAACGACGGCGAAGGCACCACGTCGCCCCAGGAGCCTGTCGGGCCACTGGCCGAGGCTGACAGGTGAGCCTGCTCGAGGTCCGGGGCGTGCGAAAGCGCTTCGGTGGCGTAGTGGCCCTCGATGGCGTCGACATGGACATCGAGGGCGGAGATATCTTGGGGCTTGTCGGTCCTAATGGATCGGGAAAGTCCACGCTGATCAACATCCTCAGCGGCTTCTACCCCCGCGACGCGGGGTTGATCAGCTTCGATGGTGTGGAGGTGACCGAGCTTCCAGCACACCGGATCGCGGCTCTCGGAATCGCCCGCACCTACCAGATCCCACGTCCCTTCGACACGATGACGCCGCGCGAGAACATCGCCGTCAGTTACATGTTTGGCCACAGCCGCCACAATCTGGAAGGCGCTCGCGAGGCAGCACAAGAGTGGCTCGACTTCACCGGTCTCGCTGGGGTAGCGGACGTCCCGATCGGTGAGTTGACGCTGCATCAGCTGAAGTTTCTCGAGCTGGCACGCGCTCTAGCCACGCAACCGAGCCTCCTTCTCCTGGATGAGGTTCTCGCCGGGCTCAACCCAAACGAGATCAACGAGTCCGTCGAGATGATCCGGAGAATCCATGCCCAGGGCGTCACGATCCTCATAGTCGAGCATGTCGTTCGCGCGGTCACGGCTCTCTCGCACCGTCTCGTAGTGCTCAACCAGGGGGCGGTCATATCCGAGGGGGAGCCCGAGCAAGTCATGTCAGACCCAGCGGTTGTCACCGCCTATCTGGGGGATAGGGGCCCGCGTCATGCTTGAGGTCACGGGCCTCACTGCCGGATATGGGCGCGCTGCGGCCCTCCACGACATTTCGTTGCGGGTCGGGTCCGGCGAGATCGTGGCCATCCTGGGACCCAACGGCGCCGGGAAGACCACATTGGTGAACTCGATCGCGGGGATACTGCGCCCGACTGCGGGAGATGTCGTCTTCGATGGCGTGAGCCTGCTGAATCTCGCCCCACATGAGATCAGCGCACATGGTGTGGCGGTGGTTCCCGAGGGTCGCCGCATCTTCCCAAGGATGACTGTGGCCGAGAATCTCGACATGGGCGCCTACTCGAGGACAGCCCGGCCGGAGCACGCCACCAACCTCATCTGGGTTCACCAGGTCTTTCCCAGGCTCGCCGAACGTCGTGATCAGGAGGCGGGAACGTTGAGCGGTGGCGAACAGCAGATGCTGGCCATCGGCCGTGCCCTGATGGCGAAGCCCAGACTCCTGCTTCTCGACGAGCCTTCTCTGGGATTGGCACCGATCATTGTCCAAGGCATCTTCGAGGTTCTGCGAGATGTCAATGAACAAGGAGTCTCGATTCTGCTGGTAGAGCAGAACGCGGTGGAGGCTCTCGATCTGGCTGGCCGCGGATACGTGCTCGAAGAAGGCAGGATCGTGGGAGAAGACACCGCGGAAGCCCTATTGGAGGACAGCCGTCTCCGCAAGGCCTACCTCGGTCTATAAGCAACAGTCCCTTCAGACAACGGCCACCGCGTCAACCTCGATCATCAGATCCGGAAGAGCGAGACGGTCCACGCCGAGGAGGGTACTCGCCGGCGGACTGGCGCCGGCAAATGCTTCGTGCTGATCTGTCGGATCACGTCGAGCTTGTCCATATCGTGGTCGACGACGTAGATCCCGATCTTCACCAGGTTCTGCGGTGTGGCGTCGACGGCAGCGAGTGCCGTGACCAGATTGGCGAATACCTGACGGGTCTGGGCTTCGAAGTCACCCGTACCAACCAGGTTGCCCTCCTCGTCCCAGGCGACCTGACCGGCGATGTGAACCGTCGTTCCGCCCGAGACCCGGACCACGTGCGAATATCCGGGCGGCGGGGGCAACGACGCAGGGTTGATGGCCTCTCTCACGATGTGACACCTCCAGTCTGAATCGTGGAGTGGACGATTTCACCACCCACCATGGTCAGCACCGATTCGATCGAGCTGAGGCTGTCTGCCGACGCCGTGATCGGATCGAGCGACAACACCGCCAGATCAGCGTGGCTCCCCGGCCGGAGGTTGCCTCGGGTTTCCTCTTCGAAGGAGAACCAGGCTCCGGCCGACGTGTAGAGCCGAAGGGCCTCGTCACGAGTCAGCCGTTGCTCCTTGCGGCGTGGTGGGGCCCCGTCGACAGACGCGCCGGTGACCATCCAGCCGATGCAGCGCCACGGGTTGTAAGCACAAGCAACGGTTCCGTCGGTCCCAGCGGCAACCGGGATCCCGAGGTCGAGCATCGAACGGAGCGGAGGAGATCCTGTGACTCGCTCGACACCCCACGTAGGAGCGCAGTCGAGGCCTCGCATCGACATCCCGTTCTGGATCGTGACGCCCAGCCCGAGGTCCAGCATCCGGCGCAGGTTCGTCTCACCGATCTGGTCGGCATGGCATATCGTGAATCGGAGATCGGATAGGTGGACCCCGTCGACCGTCTCCCACGCATCGAGCACGGTCCCGATCGAGGAATCGAGGATCGAATGAAGGTGCACCGGCCACCCATGTCGGGCGAGATAAGAGGAAATGTCCCTCAGTGCCTCGAATCGTCCGGTTATGTCCTTGGGTGCCAGCCCTTCCAGATCGTGGGCGGCATAGTCGAGCACCTCCCCTGCACCCAGATAGCCGAGGAGGTCGTCCCCTGCGCCCAGTGAGATGGTCGATACCCAGGTCTCGATGTCCTCCATCTCATGACCGGGCCGTGCGGCACCCAGGAGGAATCTCGTTCTGAACCCACGTTCGCCCTCGGCATACAGTCTCAGGAACGCATCGTATGAATCGGCGGTGATGCCGAATCCGGAGGTGTCAATAGCGCCGGTCAGTCCAAGTCGGTTGAGCTCTCTCAACAGCTTTTCGGTTCCCGCCATCGCATGATCGATGTCGTTCACGGCGACCCGGGCCCTGAGGGCAGCCATGTCGGAAGCCGACGTCACTCGCCCGGACGGAGCCCGGGACTCACCCCATCCCATTGCGGTCATCGCACGCTCGTTGGTAAGCGTTTCGGCATAGGCACGCTGGACGAACACGGGGTTTTCCGGGGCGGCGAGGTCGAGATCATGACGCCCGGGTGCTCTCTTCTCCTCGAACTGATTGGGATGCCAGCCTCCCATCACACCAACCCAGTGGCCAGGGCCGAGCTCCGTCGCCTTGGCGTTCACCTGTCTCAGTGCTTCATCGAGAGTCTCGATGTCGTCCCATCGCACCTCGTCAGCCCATGTGCGCCCGGCACGGACCAGGTGGAGATGGGAATCGATCAGTCCAGGGATGACCCGGCGTCCCTCCACGTCGATTACCCGCGTTTCGGCGGATCGCAACTGGACGATGTCCCGATTGCCTCCTCTGGCGACTATCCGGCCATCGGCTACTGCCAGGGCTTCGGCGTCGAGCAGCGTGTCATCCCACAGACGGGCGGAAGTGATGATCACATCGGCGTGTCGCATGAGGTCCCGTTGGTCGCGTTCATATGATGATCACATCGAAACAGAGAGGTGAATGGATGCTATTCGCGAGCGCAACACCGATTCTCCCGGGGCGCACCGATCGATACCGAGGGCTCGGTACGGAGCTGCAGCCACACATCGGGGAGTACGAGGCTCTCAACGCACGATACGGCGTGGTTCACCACTCATACTGGATCAGCCATGCTCGCGACGGCACCGACATCGGCGTCAGTGCCTATGACATCTCCCAACAGGGTCTTGCACTGATGCGGACCCGGCAATGGGACCCTGCATCAGCGCACGATGCCTGGTGGCTCGAGTTCGTAAGCGATGTCAATGGTGTCGACATGCTGGTGGAGCCGGCTCATCGGGAATCTCCTGAGTGCGTGTTCGCCTGGTAGGAGCGGATGGCATTCCCAATACCGAACCTGCACCAGGAGCCGGACGGCGGCCCGTGCCCCGGGAGCGGTGCCCAAAGGGAGCAGAACAGCCGATGCTCATGACACCGACATCCGATCAGTCCCCCGTTCGGGTGTCGGCGCCTCGACCGACAACCACCCAGATGGCATGTACCGCCATGTCGCCCTTGTTGAAGAGCCGATGGGGCTCGGTCGAATCGAAGGCGATGCTGTCACCGGGGGTGAGGGTGTACTCCTGGAACCCGATTTGGACTCCAAGGGTCCCCGAGACCACGTAGCCGTACTCACGCCCGTGGTGACGCATGAGCGACTCGTCGGGAGTGGAGGCTCCCCCCACCTCGTAGATGGCTTCCAGGAAGTCGACACCCTCGTCTGTCTCGGCGGTGAGCTCTTCCCATCTGACACCTGATGCCAGATCGATCACCTGACGATCCTCCGGATGCACCAGGGGATTCATCGACTCCTCCGAGCTCGACGTCTTGCCCCCCGCCTGATAGTCCTCGCCACGTATCACGCGATCCAAAGACAGATTGAGCTCGGTGACGATGGCATAGAGCGTCCCCACCGACGGCTTTGACAGCCCACTCTCGAGTTGGGATATCATGCTGGCCGACAATCCGAGCCGGCGAGCCAGCTCACGCTGACTTATCCCGGCTTTGACTCGCTCCTCCCTGAGCCGGTCTCCGATCCCTTCCAGACTCTCGGTGATCTTCACGACTCTCGGTGAGTCGCTCACATCAGCATCCATCCACCGTCGACATAGAGATTGACTCCATTGATCGCCGGGTTCTCCAGCAGAAACACCGTAGCGTCCACCACATCTGCCATGGTCGCCAACTTCCCGGTGGGGGTCCTGGTCACAAAGGCGTCCAGATCCTTGCCTTTCCAGAAGGGGCTGTCCCCGACGATCCCGGGGTGGATCGCATTGAATCTGATGGGCGCCAATTCGATGACGAGGTCGTTGATCATCGTGGAGATCCCACCGTTGACGGTGGCGATCGTTATTGCTCCCGGGTAGGGGCGCTCCTTGGCGAGTCCGCCGAACAGCACCACTGAAGTGTCGTCGGAGAACTGCGGGATGAGAGTATGGATGGTCTCGGCGTACCCGATCATCTTCATCATGATCAAGTCGAGGGCGGTCGAGATGTTGTATTCCTCGATCGGGTTGTTGTCGCGGGTTATCGCGGTTATCACCAGACGAGAGACCGGTCCCACATCGGAGAGGGCCGGCGCGATCAACTCCGGTTTGGCCAGGTCGAAGGCGAGACCCCGTGCCCCATCCCCCAACTCGGAGGCGACTTCCGCAGATCTCTCGGGATCACGACCGCTGACGATCACGGGCTTGCCTTCTTTGACGTAGTACCCGGCGATCTCCCGTCCCAACCCCGCGGTGCCACCGACCACAAGTACCGACCCATCGGCCATTCTGACTCTCTCCTGGTAATGAACACCAGCGAGGATATACATTTGAGGGGTGAGTGTGCAGTGAGGCTGAGCACAAGTGACGGTGGGGAGCGATATGGACAGGTTTGACGTCTGTGTCGTGGGCGGGGGATTGATCGGTCTGGCGACCGCAGGAGCCCTCATGGATCGACGGGCAGGGTTGTCGCTCCTCGTCCTGGAGAAAGAGGAGGCGGTCGCCAGACATCAGAGCAGTCACAACAGTGGGGTGATCCACTCCGGCCTCTACTACAAACCGGGGTCGTTGAAAGCCCGACTGTGCGTCGAGGGACGCCGGGCGATGTACGACTTCTGCGCGGAGAACGACGTCCCGTGCCGGCAGTCGGGCAAGCTGGTGATCGCGACAAGGAGAACCGAGCTCCCGGCCCTCGAGGAATTGGAGCGACGGGGCACAGCCAATGGGCTCGAGGGTCTGCGACGCGTCGGTGCCACCGAGATCACCGACATCGAACCGGCAGCGACCGGGATCGCCGCCCTTCATG
>CAZSOF010000033.1:0-15627 GCA_964607685.1 uncultured Acidimicrobiaceae bacterium
GGTAGTACTCATGGCGATAGACGAACATCACGACGTCCGCGTCTTGCTCGATCGATCCGCTTTCGCGTAGATCCGATAGCCGTGGTCGTTTGTCCTCCCTCGACTCCAACGATCGGTTGAGCTGTGAGACGGCGATGATCGGAACCGAGAGCTCGCGAGCCAGGTTCTTCAGATTCCGGGATATGGAGGCAATCTCCTGCTGTCGATTCTCACTGCCGTGTGCCTCCATCAACTGCAGATAATCGACGACAACCAGAGAGAGCCCCTTCTTGCGTTGCATTCGACGGCATTTGGCCCGGATGTCGGTCACCGTCACCACCGGTGAATCGTCGATATAGACCGGTGCCCGGTACATCCGACCCGCGGCGTCAACCACCCGCTGCCAGAGGGGGCCCAGTTGGCCGGAGCGGAGCTTCATGGAGTCCACCTTCCCCACCGAGGACAGAATCCTCTGCACGATCTCCTCCTTGGACATCTCCAACGAGAAGATGGCGACCGGCTCGCCCGTGGCCGCGACGTTGGTGGCGATGTTGAGCGACATTGCCGACTTCCCCATCGACGGCCTCCCGGCAATGACCACCAGGTTGGCCGGCTGCAGGCCCGCCAGCTTTCGATCCAGATCGACGAAACCCGTGGCCAGGCCAGTGAGCTCGGAACCTTGTTGCTCCAGCAACTCGATATGCTCCAGCACGTCCTGGAACATCGGGCCCACCTCGAGCAGAGTCTGTGATGCACGTCTCTCCGCGACACCGAGGACCACTTGCTCGGCACGATCGAGAACGCTCGAGATCTCATCGTCGATATCGAAGGCGAACTCCGTCACCGATGCCCCGGCCCGGATCAGCTCTCTCCTCTTGGCGTGCTCCTCGACGATGCCCGCGTAATAGGCGACATTGGAGGTGGAGGGAACGATGTCGACCAGACGCGTGAGGTACTGGACCCCTCCCACCTTCTCCAACTCCCCTTTGCGACGCAGACTCTCCGAGACTGTGACCGCATCGATCGCCTGGCTGGAATCGAAGAGCTCACGCATCGACTCGAAGATCGCCTGATGTGCCGGCACATAGAAGTCCTCGGGGTGAACATGGTCCATGACCTCGTTGACGGCATCCACAGAAAGGAGCACCGCTCCGAGAACCGACTCCTCCGCCTCACGGGAGTGTGGAGGGTTGCGATAGCCGGGCCGCATCTGGGGCTGTTCACCAACCGTTGTCATCTATCTCCTCATAACCAAACTGGCACACACCACCGACAGATTCCGGGGAGCCTTGACGAAGCAAGACCCCGCTGGGGCGGGGAAGATGGCCGCCAGCAGCGGGGGAAGTGGTCAGGCAACATAGGCGCGCCAGAAGGCCCGCACCAAGGTCAGGGCTGCTTGATTTTCCCAACCTGATGATTCTTTTTCGCGGTGGAGGCGATTTGGTGAAGAGCGGGAAATCGCGCCCCAATTCGCGAAAACGGAGACTGATGGCAAACCCGGTAGTCGGGCCTGCGCGTTTGTGGCCCAGGGGTGTCAGCTCCCCGGGATGATGTCCAATGTGAGCGGAAACTCCACCTCGGGGTGGACCCTGATGTTGATCTCGTGGAGACCGATCGCCTTGATGGGAGTGGGGATCTCGACGTGGTTTCGATTGAGCTCGATACCGGTGAACCTGTGGATGCCCTCCACGACGTCGGCGACGCCCACCGAACCGTAGAGCTGTCCCTCGTCTCCGGCCTGGGCAGCCAGAACAACTCGGCTGCCCACCAGTTGGGTGGCAATGGCCTCGGCTTCCTCCTTGGCCCTGCGCTCGGCTTCGAGGCGGGCCTCGCGAATGGCCTCCGCCTGCCGCAGGGCTCCTTCGTTGGCCGTGATCGCCTTGTGGCGGGGCAGGAGGAAGTTGCGGGCATAGCCGTCGGCCACGTCTACCACGTCCCCTCGCTTACCCAGGTCGCCGACGTCGGCAGTGAGGATGAGCTTCATCGCCCGCCCACGTACGGGAGAAGTGCCATCTCCCTGGCGTTCTTGACCGCTACTGCCACCTTGCGCTGGCACTGCGGGCAGAGACCGGACACCCGACGGCCCCGGATCTTCCCCCGGTCGGAGACGTACTTGCGAAGGAAGGCAGTGTCCTTCCAGTCGACTTTCCCCTCCGGGCAGACGGTGCAAGGCCTCGGTTTGCCACGGCGGTATTCCTGTCGGCGACCGCGTGGAGAGGTGCGTGGATTCCTTCGGTTCTTACGACCCATTGACGTCTCTCCTAGAAGGGGGCTTCGTCGGGCCCGTAGTTGTCTCGGGCGGCCGGTGCGCCGGCCTCGGCGGGCGTCCGGTCCCCGGACCAGCTGTCCTGTCGTTGCGTCCGGTTGACCGTGGCAGTCGCCCAGCGGAGGGAGGGACCGATCTCGTCGACCTGAATCTCGACCACGGAACGCTTCTCACCCTGGTCGGTCTCCCAGCTTCGCTGCTCGAGTCGCCCGGCGACGATGACGCGGGCGCCCTTCTGCAACGATTCGGCAGCCTGCTCCGCCTGCTCGCGCCAGATGGTGCCGGTGAAAAAGCTGGTGCTCTCCTGCCACTCACCATCCTGTCCTCGCCAGCGCCGGTTGACCGCCAGACGTATCTTGGCCATGGCCACGCCGGAGGGCGTGAAGCGCAGCTCCGGGTCGTCGACCAGATTTCCGATCAATGTGACATTGCTTGACATCGAGTTCTCCTTACTTCGGTCCCGCTACCGACTATGCCGGGTGCAGGGGACAGAATCCAGTGGGCTCACGAGACGCCCGTTCACTCGCTCAGCCGGACGATCTTGTGTCGAACGACTTCGTCTGCAAGCGACAACATGCGGTCCACGCCACTGACGGCGTCGGCACCTGCCTTGAAGGACAATACCGTGTAATAGCCCTCGCTGAGATGGTCGATCTCATATGCGAAGCGTCGTTTGCCCCAGATGTCACGCTTGGTGACCTCGGCGTCACTGTTGGACAGAAAGGCCTCGAGCTCGCCGACCTTGGCCTCGACGTCGTTCTCGGCCAGGTCGGGCCGATGAATCGTCATCAGTTCGTAATCGCGCATTTCACCTCCTGTGGACATCCAAACGGAAGGCCCCATCCACACGATGGAGCAGGGGCCGGCGGCGCGAGTCGCCGGGTCAGGTTCAGATGGTAGACCCCCTCCCGGGATTTCCACAGTCGACGCCCTCACCCGTCGTGCAAACGGACCGGCTCAGGCGGTCCAGTGGCCCAACGGAGCGGAGGCGCTCACCTGTCGCGCAAACGGACCGGCTCAGCCGGTCCAGCGGCCCAACGATTTCCGGCCGCGTGTGCGTCCCTTGGCCAGTAGCGGCAGCAGGCGTCTCAGATCCCCTTGAGTAGTTCGCTGACCACCTCATCCGACACGTGGTAGCTCTCCTCGTCGGCAGGGAAGGCGCCGGTGGAGACATCGGTTTTGAAACGCTCGAGGGCGGCCACCGCCTCGTCGGCGAGATTGGTATAGGCTCGGACGAACTTGGGTGTATCCCCCGAGCCAAGTCCGAGCACGTCGTGGAACACGAGCACCTGGCCATCGGTCATCGGGCCGGCGCCGATCCCGATGGTTGGAGCGTCCACCTCCTTGGTGATCAACTCCCCGAGGATGTCAGGAACACCTTCGATGACGATCGAGAAGCAGCCCGCGTCGGACAGTGCCTTGGCATCCTCGATCATCTCCCGGGCGGCATCCACCACCTTGCCCTGGACCTTGAAGCCCCCCATGGCGTGGACCGACTGCGGAGTCAGGCCAACATGGCCCATCACCGGGATCTCGGCATCGAGTATGGCCTGGATCACGGGAAGTCTCTTGCGACCGCCTTCGAGCTTGACGGCCTCGGCGCCTCCCTCCCGTACCAATCGACCGGCGTTGCGCACCGCGTCCTCTGGGGTCAGGTGGAAGGTGAGCCATGGCATGTCGGCCACGACCAAAGACTGAGGGCGGGCACGCTTCACGGCCCGGGTGTGAAGCACGATCTCGTCGAGCCCGATCTCCAGCGTGGTTTCCATGCCGTGGACCACGTTGGCCACCGAGTCACCGATGAGGATGATGTCGATCCCGGCACGGTCGGCGATCACTGCTCCCGGGTAGTCGTAGGCAGTGACCATCGAGATCTTGGGTCCGCCTTTTCGTTCTCTGATGGCGGGGGCCGTTACCTTCGTCATTGTCTCCCAGGCTACTTGCCCAAGGGAAACAGCCCATCGGCGCCCGTCATTCCACGATCTCAGCTCGACGTCAGCCACCCAGGTGAGAGCGGCGCTCCCCGAAACGCCGATAGCTCAGCCCGAAGTCGTGAAGAACCCCAGACCTATCGTCTGGTTCCCACTCGTCTCGAGCACGAGTACCTCCAACTCGTACAGAGTCGCAGGCTCGAGGAACTCCTCTGCAATGGCCAGATGGTGTGTCTCCGGGCCGACGTGAACGTCGTAGATCGGCTGCGACCACCCGTGAGGATCCTCGTGCTCCTCCTTGGTCACGATCACCTCATAGCCGGTGACCGTGATCGGGTCACCGGCAAGGGTCTCGCTCACCGCTTCCCATTGGACGACCAGGTCGGTCATCGAGACAACCGCCTCCTCCGCCTCATCCTCGTCTTCAGCAAGATCGGGTGAGGTGATCATCGGCTCCGCCGGGATGTCGTGGCTGAACGTCGCAGTGGCCACCCGGGGCACACCTTCGAAGTCGGTGCCTCCCACGAGATACTCACCCTCGGCAAATGCCGCCGTCAGCTCATCGACCGCGTATTCGTCGTTGGGTGGTTCCCGGGACTCGAAGAAGAGGTCAGCGACGCGCAGGTCTCCCAGTGGCCCACTGGGCTCGACCGAGAGGATCAACTCGCCTCCGGGATCCCAGACACACAGCTCGGACCAGGCTTCACCACCGAAAAACCCATGAATGCCCGTGTCGGCGTCAGTGGCGTTGTGCTCGATGTACAGCTTGGCGGTTTCCAGCTCCTCGCCCTCGGTGGGGCAGATTTCGCCGCTGGACGCGTCTGTATCGTCTTCAATGCTGGTGCTGGCGTTGACATCAGACGGAGCAGAGTCCGACTCACACCCAACGAGGGTGATGACGACCGTAAGCATCACACAGACAGCGCTTCGACGCATGGTGACCCCTTTCTCGACGATGGTCCTGACACGATGCAATGTGAAAGCTGACCACAAGCTGAATCATCCTGACTGGTCAGTCAGGTCAACGAGCCAGAGGAACCCTGAGCTCGAAGCATGCCCCATCCTGGCCGGGATTGACCAGGTGCAGAGACCCTCCGGCTTGCTCGGCAACCTGACGGGCAATCGCCAAACCAAGCCCGGTGCCACCCGTTTCTCGGCTTCGTGCTTCATCGAGCCGCAGAAATCGGTCGAAGACCCGCTCAGCGGCGGATGCCGGGATCCCCGGTCCGTCGTCTGATACTCGCAGCACCGCCCAGTCGCCGGATTCCTGGAGGGTCACATCGACCCTGGTCCGGGCGTGACGTCGCGCGTTGTCGAGCAGGTTGGCCACGGCACGACGAATTCCCGATCGGTTGCTGCGGACGTGGGCGCCGGACACGCCCGAGAGATCGAGTGTCACGCTGCCGTCACCCGCCACCAATCTCGCCTCCTCCAATACCAGGTCATCGAGATCCAACTCCACCAAGACAACGGGGGAGTCTGCAGCGTCGGCGCGCGCCAGGTACAGAAGGTCTTCTACCGTCGCTTGCATGTGGCGGACCTCAATGAGAAGCGACGTCAGCCTCCTGCGATCCTGCTCATCCCTTGCCTCTGCGAGCCCCAACTCCAGTTCGGTCCGAAGACGTGTGAGCGGACTTCTCAGCTCATGTGACGCGTCGGCGACGAATCGATGCTCCCTCTCTACCGAAGACTCGAGTCGCTCCAGCATCTGATTCATGGTGTGCGCCAGCCGGTCGATCTCGTCCTCGGTGCCTGGTGTTGGCACCCGTCGGGCTAGATCTGCCGATCCGATCTCGGAGACCTTGGTTCGGATGTCCTCGACCGGCCGTAGAGTGCGACCCACCAGCCACCAAACCACGACCGCCAGAATCAGCAGGACGACCGGAATGGTTATGGCCAACGATGCAACCAGGGCCGTGGTGCTCTCGTTGACCACATCAAAGGTCGTGCCGACGTGGAGTACGCCACCGTCAACCGGTCTGCTCAGCACCCGGAAGACGTCGTCATCGACGGCGAGACCAGAGACTTGCTGGATCGTGTCGCCCTGTGACTCGAACCGCAGCGCGAGTGGTGGTTCACCCTGGAGATTTGGCGTGGAGGCGATCACCCCCACCTCTGCGTCGACCAACTGCACGAAGCCTTCGCCCACACCCGGCGCGAACTGCTGTGGCGGGCCACCCTCGGAGATGAGAGCGATGATGCCGTCCGCCCTGCCAGCAAGAGCACCGTCCAGGGTGTCAACCAGCGTCGACCGCTGCAACACGACCAGGCCGATCGCGGCAGTGATGAGGACTGCCCCCACGACGAGACCGGCGACAGTGGTGACCGTCCACCGGATACCGTGTCGCGCCATCGTCAGCCACCGTCCTCAGCCAGCCGGTACCCGGCTCCACGAATGGTCTGTATCGACTTTCGCCCAAAAGGTAGGTCGATCTTGGTGCGGAGCCTCCTGATGTAGACCTCCACGATGTTGGGATCACCCTCGAACTCGTACTCCCAGACTCCGGCGAGGATCTCGCTCTTGTTGAGGACCTGTCCTGCACGTCGGATGAGAAACTCGAGAACGTCGAACTGACGAGCGGTGAGGTCGATCTCGACCTTGCCTCGCCAGGCCCTTCGCTTGGCCGGGTCTATCCGCAGGTCGCCGGCTTGCAGCGGTGCCGGCTCGGTTCCTCCGGCACGCCGTATCAGGGCGCGTACCCGGGCCACGAGGACCGCAAACGAGAACGGCTTGGTGATGTAGTCGTCCGCTCCGGTGTCGAGAGCCTCGGCTTCGTCGAGATCCCCATCTTTCGCCGTCAAGACCAGGATTGGTGTCCAGTCTCCTGCCTCCCGAAGATCGGCACAGATCTGAAAGCCGTTGCGCCCGGGAAGCATGAGGTCGAGGATGATCAGGTCGTAGCGGCCCTCTGTCGCGAGCCACAGGCCATGACCGCCGTCGAGGGCGACTTCGACCGTGTAGCCCTCCGCCTCCAGCCCTCTCTTGACCATGGTGGCGATCTTCTTGTCGTCTTCGACGAGAAGGACCTTCACATCGGCATTCTCCCACCGAAACCTGACTCCGGCCTGAACACGGTCAGCTGAGGTCAGGCTGGTGTAAGCAGCGGTGTCATAGGCTCTCCAGAAACGACGAGGAAGAGACTGACATGAGAAGACGAACCAAGATCCTGATCGTGGGGACAGTGATGGCTGGAGCCGCGGTGGCTCCCGCAATCGCCCAGGCGGGAGATCAGGCACGGGATGACAACGACCGCGATGTGCCGATCACCGGGCCCGCCCTGGAACAGGCATCACAGATTGCGATCGCTCACCTCGGTGGTGGGACGGTCACCGGGACCGAAGTCGAGGATGAGGAGAGCTACTACGAGGTCGAGGTCACTCTCGAAAACGGACGACAGGTCGACGTCCAACTCGATGCAGGGTTCAACGTGGTCGACACCGAGGGCGACGGGGACGACTCTGATGACTGACCGACACCACCGTCGCCTTCCAGCGTCTAGTCGCCGGCGTTGATGTCGACGGTGTAGGCCTCGTATACGAGATCGGCCCCACGCTGGCGGTGCAGGGCGAGACGGCCGAGGAGGGCCATCACCCGACGCCGGACTCGCTCCGGCTGCGGTGAGGCAACGGTCAAGGACGACCTGATCGTCTGTCGTGCCCTATCGATGGCATCCCTCAGCTCGCCGTGCTCGGCCTCGATGATCGCCACTTCCCCGGCCAGCCGGGGAGCCGTCTCCAAGACCTCCTCGAGCAGACCTTCGGATCCCTCGGCCTCCACGATGTGATCCTCCAGGGCGGCGCCGAGCTCGTCGACCGCCCCCAGCACGGCGTCATACCAGCCATCGACTCCCGAGGGACCCGATGCCACAGCTTCCAGTGAGGCCATGGCGTCTCCCAGCGAACGCCGCCTCCGCCGCGCCCTGGCCACTCGATCCAACTGAGTCACGGTTGAATTATTCGGGGTGGTCCCGCCTCCGGCAAGGGAAATTGGTCCCAAGATGCCGACGACACCTCACCCTCGGGTGAATGAGGACTTTTGGCCCTAGACGCTCCACGTTGGACGCGATCTAATCAGCGGCTAGACAAGGCCTATGAGGCAAAGGGAGAGCCGGGTGGCTTCCCGGCTGAGAGTCTGGCTGCAGGAGCCGGAGATCCCAGACCGAACGGGTAATGACCGTAAGGAATGCGCTTCGTGGGCCTTGTCGTCGTGCTGGCCACATCGAGCACGGTGCCATGAATGGAAATGGCTCGGGCCGGTCGGCAGTTCCGTGAGATCACACCCCGCCTCGGAGAAATGGTGACATGCACCCGGGTCTAGTGGAGTCCCCCGAAAACGAATCGTGGCACGACAAACCGTGGAGATCAGTGGCCTCCGAGTTGCAGACGGACACGGTCGACGGTCTATCGCAGGAGGAGGTCGAGCGACGGCTCCAGGTCTTCGGGCGCAATGAGCTCCAAGAGCCACAGCGTTGGCCACGAATGCGCAGACTGGGGCGACAATTCGCAGATCTGCTGATTTGGCTGCTTCTCATCGCCGCCGGCGTCAGTGGTCTCGTCCTCGAAGCATGGACCGATGCGATGGCCGTTGTGGGGATCGTGGTCCTCAACGCGGTCCTGGGATACGTCCAGGAGGCCCGTGCCGACATTGCTCTGGAGCATCTCAAGAGTCTCCAATCCCCGAGCGCCACTGTGATCCGGGATGGCAAGTATCTCGTGACGCCCGCTGGTGAGATCGTTCCTGGCGACATGATGATCCTCGAGGCCGGTGACCTGTTGGCAGCTGACGCCCGCTTGATCGAAAGCGTTCGACTCGAAGTTGCCGAGGCGTCGCTAACAGGTGAGTCCCTTCCCGTGGAGAAAACGACCGAGCCTGTAGACACCGATGCATCTGTTGCCGACAGACAGTCAATGGTCTATGCCGGTACCACGGTTGTCCGTGGCCGGGGCCGGGCGGTGGTAACCGCCACCGGCGTGCGAACCGAGGTGGGTTCCATTGCCGCTTCCGTGTCCGACGGCCCGCCACAGACCCCTCTCCAGGTCGAGCTGGACCGAATTGGCCGTCGACTCGCCCTGGTTGCGGTGGCAGCCGGGATCCTCGTCTTCGGAGCCGGTCTGATCCAGGACTATCCCATCGAGACCATGGCACTCACCGCAGTCGCCATGGCCGTTGCTGCCATCCCTGAGGGGTTGCCAGCGGTGGTGACCGTCACCCTGGCGGGTGGACTACGGCGCATGGCCGAGCGGCAGGCGATCGTGCGCCGGCTGCCGGCAGTCGAGGCCTTGGGCGCGGTCGACGTCATCTGCACCGACAAGACCGGGACTCTCACCCAAGGCGTTCTGTCGGTGACAAGAGTCTCCCTGGCCGGTCTTCGAGGACCTCGAGGCCGGGGCGCAGACACGGGCACTGCGGTCGCTTCCCTCCTGGAAACAGCGGCGCTGTGTAACGACGCTAGGGACACCGGGGAAGGTTATGTCGGTGACCCGATGGATATCGCCCTCATGGAAGCGGTGGTGGCGGCGGACATAGACCCGGACCAGTTGCGGGGCTCTCATCCACGCGTCGATGAGGCGAGCTTCGACGCGCGTCGCAAGCGAATGTCAACACTCAACCGAACCGAGGACGGCTTTCGGCTCCATGTCAAGGGTGCCCCTGAGATCGTGCTCGCCAGATCGACCTATGTGGCCGGAGAGTCCGGCCTGGTCCCCATCGACCCCCAAATTCGAGAATCTCTCGAGGCAGAGGCGGAGCAACTGGCTCGCGACGGTCTTCGGGCCCTGGCCTTCGGCTACAGGTCCCTGGCCGAGCGCCCCGACGACCCCATTGATGCCGAGCGGGACCTGGTCTATCTGGGACTGATGGGTCTCAGTGATGAGATCCGGCCTGAGGTGCCGAGATCCCTCGCTGATGCATCTCGAGCTGGCGTGCGCACTGTCATGGTCACCGGCGACCATCTCACCACGGCGCAATCGGTGGCTCGAGAGATCGGCATCGAAGGCAATGTCATGCACGGATCCGAGTTGCGCACCATTGACGACGAGAACCTTGCCCGCTCGATCGATCAATACGCAGTGTTCGCCCGGGTGGACCCGGTCGACAAGGTGAAGATCGTCGACGCCTGGCGACGAGCCGGATCGACGGTGGCCATGACCGGAGACGGAGTCAACGACGCTCCTGCCCTGCACTCGGCGGACATTGGGGTGGCGATGGGATCGGGTACGGACGTGTCGCGTGATTCCGCCGCTCTGGTCCTGACCGACGACAACTACGCCACGATCGTCGGTGCCATTGCCGAAGGCCGCAGGATCTTCCACAACCTCCGAAACGTCGTCCACTATCTCTTGTCGGCCAACGCCTCTGAGGTCATATACATGATCGTCGGCTTCATCTTCTTCGGGTTCTTGGGCGAGCCCCTGATCGCGGTGCAGCTCTTGTGGATCAACCTCCTGTCCGACGCTCTCCCGGCGCTCGCCCTGGGGATGGACCGTCCGACCCGTGATCTGATGGCCGACAGCCCTCGTTCCGGCCGTGAGATCCTCAGTCCCAGGAACATCGCCGTCCTCCTGGCCCAGGGAACGACGCTGGCAGCCGCCTCGGTATTGGTACTCGTCGGTGGTCATTTTCTTCTCGAGCTCGACTACCCCGAAGTACGTACCATGGTCTTCACCACACTGGTCCTCGCCCAGTTGTTGCACGCGCTGAACGTGAGGGCAAACGGAGAACGACCACTCTCGTCTCCACAGAGGTCGTTGTGGGCCTCGATTGCCATTTCGACGGTCCTTCAGCTGGGCATCATCTATACGACGGTTGGCAACACCGCGTTTCGCACGGTACCGCTCACCGCGGGAGCGATGTTGTGGGTTGTGGTTGCCTCTGTCGGCTCCATGCTGGCGGTTCGTGTTCTGACGAAGCTCGTTCGAGGGACCGGGTGATCAATGGAAGCCTCCGACGTGAGCGCGGTCAGAATCGTCATCGCGGTAGCCGCGGTGGTCGGCGGTTTCGTCGCCGCCGTGCTCGCCAGCAGACGCGCAGTGACCAGTACCGCGGAGATCGCTGCCGGCACGCGCATTCCCCGGTTCGTGATCGGCTTCACCCTCCTCGCGGTCGGCACCGACCTTCCCGAGATAGCAAACTCGATTGCCGCGTCCGTGACCGGACACGGTGACCTCAACGTCGGAGACTCCGTCGGCTCGACAGCGACTCAGGTGACACTGGTTCTCGGACTGCTTCCCATCCTCGCCGGGGCCACCTTCGCCATCTCCCGACCTCGAATCAGCCGAGTCGGCGTGGCGACGGTGGGAGCCCTGCTGTTGGGGGCAGGCCTCATGGTCGATGGCCATCTCTCCAGGCTCGATGCCGTCGTCCTCCTGGCAGTTTGGGGATTGGGCAGCATCTTCACCTTCGCCAGAGCTCCGGAGGGAACCCAGTTGGACTTGCCTCTGGGGGCTCCGGGGAAGCTGGGAAAGATCGCCAGCGTCCTGGTGTCCTTGGCAATTGTCGGGACCGGGGCCCTGATAGCGCTATGGGGGATGACTGTCCTTGCCGAGGCTTTGTCTGTCCCCGAATATGTCATCGCATTCTTCGGCGCGTCGATTGGAACCTCCCTTCCCGAGCTCGTCGTCGAGATCGCGGCCCTGCGACAGGGTCAATACGAGTTGGCGATTGGAGACGCGCTTGGATCCAGCTTCGTCGACTCGACTCTCTCCATCGCTGCCGGCCCTTTGATCGCTCCTGTTGCGGTCACCTCGGCTCTGGTCGTCCGGGGCTCTGTTGCTGCCGCGGTGGCCGTGGCGTCTGTCCTCTCGATCCTGGCCCTGCGTCGTAGACACGACTGGATCACCGGGATCGGACTGGTACTCACCTACGTCGCGTTCTACGTCCTGCTACTGCCCTGATGGAGAAACGACGAAGGGGAAGCCGGCCTCAGCCAGCCTCCCCTCGGTCTTGGGAAATCTCAGACCTTCGTCACCGGAATAGTGCGAGGCTCCATCGTCTTTTCTTCGGGCAACGTGACATGCACTGACAGCACGCCCTTGTCGTAGCTCGCGACGATCTTGTCGGCACTCACACCCTCCGGCATGGGAATCCGACGCTGGAACTTCCCGTATCTCCTCTCATGAAGGTACCTGTCGTCCTCTGAGATCTCCTTCTCTTCAGACTTCTCCCCCTTGATCATCAAGAAGTTGCCATCCAGGGAGACTTCAACCTTCTCTGGGTCGATTCCAGGAAGCTCTGCGGTCACAACGAACTCTCCCTCTTCCTTCACGATGTCCAGCGAGGGCCGGAAATCGAACCCGTCAGGGAAGAGCCTTGGGAACTCGAAACGCCATTCCCTCTCCAGGTCGGAGAACGGGGACCAAAGCTTCAGCTCCACTTCGTCACCTCCTCTCTCGGACCATGTCCTCTTTGCAGCAGGAAGTCCGCACCTGCCGAGGTTGCTGATGTGATCGTCTGTCTTCCTGCAGGAGTTGGATAGAGGCAAACGACCCGTATTCACAGGTAGGGCAAGGACTGCCTCGTCATGACCACCACCACTGCTCGGGATCTTCGACCTGCAAAGACGGGACTTCCGGCCATGTCACCCCGCGCTACGGCACGCGACGCTCTCGTGGACAACGAAAGGCAAGCCAGTGATCGTGGTAGCAGGAGTCGACGGCTCACCGACGTCGGAAGACGTCGTCTTGGCCGCCGCCGAACAGGCAAGATGGAGAAGTGCCGAGCTTCATATCGCCCATGTCACACACCTGCCTCTTGTCTATTCAGAGGTACCCGTCGACTTGACTCAGTTTGCCGAGGCAGAGCGTGAGGCGGTCTGGGCTTCACTGGAAAGCGTGTTCTCCCAGGTCGATGTGCCGACCAAACGGATCGAGCTCGACGGATACCCACCCGACACTCTCGTGGCCTACACCAATGAGGTTGCGGCGTCGCTGCTGGTTGTGGGTACGAGAGGGAGAGGAGAGATTGCCTCCTTGATCCTCGGCAGCACCGCTCATCGGGCCATCCACATCGCCACGTGTGACGTTCTAGTGGTGAAGCCCGGAGCTGAGGCCACATGACCACAAAGATCTCGATGCGGAAGACCCGGGTCTTGAGGGTGCTGCTGGTAGACGATCACGACATCGTGCGCGTCGGGTTGACCACGCTGATCAACGGTGCAGACGACCTCGAGGTGGTCGGCGGCGCCTCGACTGCTGCCGAGTGCCTGATCCGGATAGCGACTCACCGGCCCGACGTGGTGGTCTTGGACGTGCGTCTTCCCGATAGGAACGGCATCGAGGTCTGTCGTGACATCCGTTCCCGGTTTCCCAATGTCAAGGTCCTGATGCTCACCGCCTTCGCCGACGAGGAGGCCCTCTCCGAGTCGCTGGTGGCTGGTGCCTCCGGCTTCGTCCTAAAGCAGACGCGCGCCGATGAGTTGATAGCGGCGGTGAGAGCGGTTGGCGCCGGTGGCACGTTCCACGATTCAGAGACAACCCGGCGTCTCACGGAGGGCACGCTTGGAAGGGAACAGAGCGATCTCATCATGTCCAAGCTGTCTCATCAGGAGGACACGGTCGCCCATCATCTCGCCGAAGGGCTCACCAACAAGGAGATAGCCGAGGAGATGGGCCTCGCCGAGAAGACGGTGAAGAACTACGTCTCCAACCTGCTGTCCAAGATGGGGATGAGTCGACGCAGCCAGGCGGCCGCCTACGTGGCCTTCGTGGAGACGAATGCCGAGCATGCCGTGCAGACAGAGAGTTGGGACGAACTACCGACCCCCGACAGGTGACTGGTCCCTTCGCCTACATTGGCCGGGCCCCGGGCCGGAGCCGATAGGAGCCCTTCGGCTCCGGTCAGGAATTCCTCGATTCGTCGGCGGCCACCCTCACGTCACGCCAGTCGGTGACTGCTTCGAGAGCAACACGAATCAACCGATGGATGTCGCCGTCGCTCAGAACCAGGATGTCCTCCACCACCCGGTCCGGTGGGTTCACCTCGCCATAGCAGTCGTGCCACGCCAACTCGAGAAGCTCGAAAAGGTCCAGTGCAACCTGGGCATGTTTCTCGCCAAACAGCGACACAATCGTGGGTTCTCGCGCTCGGCGACGGCGGGCGCGACTCATGTCAGCGATCTCACCCACTCGATGTCTGCAGCCTGGTCTTCCGCGCCACCTGGGGTCTCCACCACTGCAGGTGCGTTGGCAGTGAGGATGACCCTTGCCAGATCCTTCTCCGGGATCTGGCCTGAGCCGAGATGCTCATGACGATCACGCCGGGAATCAAAGGGATCCTTGGAGTCGTTGGCATGAACCAGGTCGATCCTGCGCGTCGCCTCCGTGACCCGCTCCACCAGTTGATCGAACGGCTCACCACCAGCCCAGGCATGGCAAGTGTCGAGAACGAAACCGACACCGTGTTCACCGATCTCATCGAACAACCGGCCGATCCACTCCACCCGACGAGCCAGGGCCTTGTCACCGCCGGCCGTGTTCTCTATGAGGACGGTCATGTCGGTGTCCAGCACATCCAGAGCCTTGCGCCATCGGACGATGCCTTCCTCCTGAGGGCCGTCACCGGTGACATGCCCACCATGGACCACCACCGCAGCTGCTCCTATGTCGCTCGCGGCGTCACATGTGTCCTGCAGGATCCGACGGCTGGGAATCCTCACCCGGTTGTTGTCGGCACAGACATTGATCAGGTATGGGGCATGGACGTATATCGGGATCTTGGCCCCACGCAGATCCTCCGCGTCGTCGCGAGCCTTTGGCTTCTTCCACGACTGTGGGTTGGATAGGAAGATCTGGATCAGGTCGGCCTGCCTCGCCACCGCCGCGGCCAGTGGACGCTGGTTCGGGACATGGGCTCCGACCAGCATCATTGCTCCTGCCAGAGCTGCGAGGTCGTTTGTCGGGCCCTTCGCTTGGCCGCCTCCACCGCATAGTCCGCGATGCGCCCCGCCACGGTCTCGGGATCCTCGCTCCAGTCCTGGGCCATCATCGCCAACTCACGCTCCTCGACCCAGCGCGCCCCCCAAGGGTTCTCCGGAAGCGTCTCACGCCCGAACACCGTGACCACGAGCACCGGGATCTGATCGCCCTCGTCGAGGACGTGGGCACCGCCCACGTCACGGAGATTGTTCCACTCGATGAGAGAGGGCGCATGCAGTGGCCCGTTGATTCGCAGTGCGAGGCCCTCGTCCCGACATTCGACCACCTTGGTGGGTATGAAGAGCTCCTTCAAACCCCATGTGACCAAGAACGCCCCAAAGAGCAGCATCACCCAGGCATAGATCACATCCCGTGGCTCATAGATCTGCACGTCTTCGGGGCGGAAGATCAAATCGGTGAGCCAGCGCGTGATGCGACGTTGGGTGAGGACGTCGAGGGAGATGATGAGCAACGGGATTCCGCCCATGGCCATCAGCCACATCTTCAACGCCGAGCGTCTGGCCACGACCGTCACGTCGT
>CAZSOF010000034.1:0-2326 GCA_964607685.1 uncultured Acidimicrobiaceae bacterium
GATGGAGCTGCCATGACACGAAGCGCACTCCTGTGTCCATATGCGCTGACCATCGGGAGCTGTGAGAAAGTTCAACAGTCGCGCTTCGGCAGTGGCGGTGAGTGCTTCGCTCCAGACGGGCAGGCCGAGTCCGGCGTGGGGCCCGTAGTCGGGGCCCTCGTCCAGCGCCTGGCGTAAGTCGACGGCGTCGGCCTGCGTCAACGACTGAGAGTCGTGACACTCCGAGCAGTTGTCGACATAGAGCGCATAGCCCGTTGGCTCCAGGATGAACCCGACCAAAGCGTCGATCTCGGATGCCGTCAGATCCGAGTTCCAGGCCGGCATGCCCTCATGGGTGCCTCCCTGGATGATCTCGAACAGATCGTCACCCGGTTCGGTCTGAATGGTCGGACCATGGCAGCCAGAACAGTTGTTGGTGTACAGCAGGGCTGTCTGGTCGCCGGTGGTCGCCGCCTCGGCCGGCGGAGCCCCAGCGGTCAGGGCCTGAAAACTCAGCCAGACGGCACCGGCCAGCAAGAACAGAGTGATGCCCGTCACCACCGGCCGGCTCGACCAGTGACGAGTCGCGGAGCGGTCGATCCATGGCAGCAACACCAGGAAGACGAGCGCCAGGGTCGGGATGACGAACACTCCCACCACCTCGAGGTCGCCGGGGAAGTACTTCAGCAGCTGGAAGAGGAACAGGAAGTACCACTCCGGCCTCGGCGTGTAGGTGGAGTCGCCTGGATCTGCGATCTCCTCCAAGGTCGCACCCACCAACGAGGCCAACAACACGATTGCAGCGAAAACGATGAGCGCGACGACCGTGTCTTTGAACACGGCGTCCGGGAAGAAGGGGATTCCGTTCCTCTTCTGCTCGGCATAGAACTGCCGGTAGAGCTCTCGCTCCTCCTTGTTCATCGCCTATCCACCCCTCTTCGGCGGGGCGGAGATGCCGTTCCGGACGACGAGTATGAGGTGGGTGGCGACGAGAAAGATGATCAAGGACGGCAGAACCCATACGTGGGCCCCGAAGAACCTCGACAACGTCAGACCGGACACCTCCGGCCCACCCAGCATCAAGTCCTCGATCCAGTCTCCGACGACCGGCACGACTCCGGCTATCCGGGTGCCCACCACGGTGGCCCAGTAGGCGCGCTGATCCCAAGGGAGGAGATAGCCCGTGAAGCCGAATCCAAAGGTGATGAGGAGCAAGCCAATGCCGGTGAGCCAGGTCACCTCACGGGGATACTTGTAGGCGCCATAGATGATGACTCGAACCATGTGGAGGATGGCCAACAGCACCATGACGCTCGCCCCCCAGTGATGAATCCCCCTGATCAGCCAACCGAATGGGAGCTCGTTGGAGATGTACGTGACGCTGGCATAGGCCTGTTGCGGCTCCGGGACGTAGTAGAGGGTCAGCAGGATTCCCGTGATGAACTGCAAGATGAGTGTGAAGAGGGTGGCGCTCCCCAGCGTGTAGGCCCAGCTCACCTTGGGGATCTTGCGCAGGAAGACGTCCGACCAATCACCCTTCCAGCCGGTGCGCTCGTCGAGCCAGTCGGACAGCCTCTCAGCCAATACGGCCCTCCCTGAAGAAGATTTGCCCGTCCTCGACCATGTTCTCGAACCGGTCGAGGGGACGTGGTGGCGGGCCGGAAACCACTACACCGTCCCGATCGAACACACCGTTGTGGCAGGGACAGAAGAACTGCCCTTCATCGTCGACCCAACGGACCCGACACCCCAGATGGGTGCAGATGTTGGACATGACCGTGAACTGGGACCCGTCCTCCGTAATCACGAAGACCGATATCTCTCTCTCCTCAACGAGGTAACCACTCCTGCGGGAGACCGTGGCTTTCATCAGAGTGGGCTCACCGTGTGGTTCTACCGAGGAGGCCGAACCAAGTGGGATCCACGCTTGCTCGTCGGTCGACTCTCGCGCTGACCCGGTGACAAAGGCGACTGCCGGCCACGCAATCGCCACCGTGATGGTTCCCCCGATGACTGAGATGCTCCGAATCAGAAAGATGCGGCGGGAAGGATCGGAGGGAGCAGCTTTGGCCTGGATTTCCGTGCCATCTCCGGGCTCTGTTGGATCCTCTGCCATCCTCGACCTCGACGTCCCGGCCCAACTCTAAAGACCTCCACCGCCGGAGGTCTTGTTGCTGGGTGGCAACTGTACGGGCCATCGAGGCGCCGAATAAGGGTCGAAGTACCCTTGGATGGATGAGGCCTGCGGATCACGATCGGTATCGCAATGGTTGCGCTCGACTCCGTGGCCGCCAGCTCACCGGACAGATCGCCAGTGTGAGAATGACCGACAGATTGCCAGCGACAG
>CAZSOF010000034.1:2426-15249 GCA_964607685.1 uncultured Acidimicrobiaceae bacterium
TGGCACTCGAGATTGCGCTTCTCCTCGATGACTTCTCGGTTGAATACGTAGCCAACCACTCGGCGTCGACCACGCCACTCCTGTTCAAGATCGCAAGCGCGTGGGGTGCGCTCGAAGGCAGCATTCTGCTGTGGGGACTCGTCCTGGCGATCTACCTGTACACGGTCTACCGGCAAGTGGCCAAGCGAGGTGGCGGCGACCGTCTCGGTGCCGGCGCCCTGCTGGTTCTCGGGATCGTCAGCCTCTTCTTCTTCGGGATGATGCTCACCGTCTCGAATCCGTTTCGCGCATGCATCGAGCCGGCAACGGTGGGATGCATCGAAGGCAGCAACATCCCATGGGTCGGCGCCACCGCTGCGTTGGAGGGCCAGGGACCCAATCCTCTGCTCCAGAACCACATCCTCATGGCGGTCCACCCGCCGATGCTCTACCTCGGCTATGTCGGGATGGCCGTTCCCTTCGCATTTGCGATGTCAGCGCTGATGCTCGGCGTGACCGGTTCGGAGTGGCTCAAGCGGACGCGGGCTTGGACACTCATCGCCTGGAGCTTTCTCACCGTCGGTATCGTCCTCGGTGGTTGGTGGTCCTATGAAGTCTTGGGGTGGGGCGGGTATTGGGCCTGGGACCCGGTGGAGAATGCCTCCTTCCTCCCCTGGTTGATTGCCACGGCCTTCCTCCACTCAGCGGTGGTCCAGGAACGCAGGGGAATGCTGCAGGCGTGGAACTTCGTGCTCGTGATAGCAGCATTTGCCCTCACGATCCTCGGGACGTTTCTGACGCGCTCGGGTGTGATCGTGTCGGTACACAGCTTCACCCAGTCGGCGGTCGGCCCGGTGCTGCTGTGGTTTCTGACGCTGGTGCTGGTGGCGTCCTTCGGCTTGTTCGCGATGAGGGCGAATGTGGTCTCCTCGGCTCCCCGTCTGGACTCGCTGGTGAGCCGCGAGGGAGCCTTCCTCGTGAACAACTTGCTGCTCACGGTGTTTGCCGTAGTCGTCCTGGTTGGCACGCTCTACCCGATGTTCGTTGAGGCTTTCACCGGCGACCAGGTGGGGGTGGGTAGGCCGTTCTTCGACCGTATGGCAATCCCGATCTGCTACGCGCTGCTACTCGCCATGGGAGTGGGTCCGATCGTCCCCTATCGAGCAGCGCGAGGGTCTGTGATCTGGGAGCGGGTTCGAACACCGTTTCGCCTCGCCCTGGGTGCCGGAGCCTTGGCGGTCGTGCTCTCGTATCGCGACCCTTTCCTCCTGCTCGGGATACTGACGGCTTCGTTCGTGGCGTTCGTCATCCTGAGGAACCTGTATCGCACCGCTCGAGTTGCTGCCGACAAATGGGAGATGCGGATGCCCGCGGCCGTGTTCCGCGTGATGAGAAACGACGCCGGCTTTTGGGGGGGCCAGCTCTCGCACTTCGGCGTGGCGGTGGTCGCGCTGGGAATCGCGGTATCTGCCAACTTGAGTGTGGAGGCAACCGTTGCTCTAACACAAGGCGAAACGGCCACCGTTGCCGGCTACGACATCACCTTCGTGGACCGGTTCGCGCGAGAGGAGCCACAGCGCTCCACCATCGGGGCGAATATCGACGTGAGCCAGGATGATCGGGTGCTCTCACAACTGGAGCCGAAGATCAACCACTACAACTCATCCTCTCAATCCGTGGCGACCCCTGCGGTCCACACGTCGTTGGGCGGCGATCTCTATCTCACGCTGAAGAGCATCGGTGCCGAGGGCGTGACGCTGGGTGTCTGGTGGTTCCCCTTCATCTGGATGATCTGGATCGGAGGTCTCTTCGCGGCACTGGCCACCCTGTGGTCCCGGCTCGCCGCCAGGCGTCCCCGGGCAACCTCATCTGTCCCGGACCGCCAAGCGCACCATGCCTGACTGGCGCGCCTCCGCCGGCTGGATCATCACAGTGCTGCTCGCCGCGATCGTGGTAGCGGGATTCGTGATGGGTGACCCCCACCCCGAGGACCGGGTGGCATCGCTGGGAGCGTCCATCCGCTGTCCGGTCTGTCAGGGAGAGTCGATTCTCGACTCACCGGCCGAAACCGCCAAGGTGATGATGGACATCGTCGAGGAGAAAGTCGCCTCCGGTGAGAGCGATCAGCAAATCATCCAGTATTTCACGGGGCGATTCGGTGATGGCATCCTCCTGGATCCACCGTTGAGTGGGAAGACGTTGCTGGTCTGGATCGTGCCGCTGCTCGCCGTGGGCGGTGGGATCTGGATGATCCTCTCCCGGCGTCGAGCCCATGCTGGGATGGAGTTGCGGTGACTTCGGAGCGTGAGCGACTTAAGGAGCGCCGCGATCTCGTCAGACGCGACCTGTTGGAGCTGGCAGTGCAACGAGAGACCGGCGAGATCGCTCCCGAAATAGCAGACAATCTCCGACGAACCTACGAGTTGGAGCTCGACGAGCTGGATACAGCCATGGGCCGGCTGCCCGAGGAGATGCTCGACCCGTCTGTGAGCGCTGGATCCGATCCCGATCGTGAGCCGGCGCATCCGTCTCGGAGAAGGGTGGTCGGTTCGATTGTGATCATCGGAGCGTTGGCCATTGCGATAGCCGTTGCTGCCGGAGATGCGGAGCGAGAAGCCACTCAGCCGATTGGCGTGTCACCTGGTGAGCTCACCGTGGATCCGGCGTCAGTCTCCAACGAGGAGCTGGAGGCTGTTGTCGCAGCCAATCCGAGCGTCATCGGCATGCGAATGGCTCTCGCCGATCGATATTTCGCCGCCGAGGAGTATGGCGACGCCCTCGATCACTACCTGCTAGTGGCCGAGTCAGATACCGCCCCGGCTGAGGAGGGAAAGGCCCTTGCGCGCATCGGATGGATCGCATACCGGACAGGGCTGGCTGAGGCCGCAGAGCAATATGTGCGGGCGAGTCTCGACGTCGATCCCACCAACGCGGAGGCGATGCTCTACATCGGCTTCATCACCCTCTACGGGCTGGGTGATGCCGAGGCAGCCATACCCCTGCTCGAAGCGGCGCTGGAAATCCCGAATATGTCGTCCAATGTCATTTCGCAGATCGAGGACGCGCTGGAAGAGGCACGTGAGGGTGGCTCACCATGAGCGAGACGAGCACGCAATCGCCCCCCGGCGCTTCACGGCGATGGCACCGCAGCTCGTGGATCATCGTCGCCGCGATCGTGGTGGGGGCCTCGCTGATGGCGTTCGTGTTCGGCGGCCGCTTCGGTCAGGATCCGCGCCTCGTCGAGTCCCCGCTCATCGGCCAAGCCATCCCGAACATCTCACTGCCCTTCCTGGAGGACGAAGGCTCCCTCGACTTCGATGATCTTCGAGGTCAGATCGTCGTAGTGAACTTCTGGGCTTCCTGGTGCTTCCCGTGTCGTCGGGAACAAGAGGTGCTGACCGAAGCGGCCGCCGCCTATCGAGATCGAGGTGTGCACTTCGTCGGCATCCTGCACCAGGACACCGAGGCTTCGGCCATGTCGTTTCTCGACGAATACGGCAGGGGGGTGAACTACAGCTACGTCACGGACGCCGACTCCCGTGTCGCGGTGGAACTGGGTCTGTTCGGGGTGCCCGAGACCTACTTCATCGACGCTCGAGGAATCGTCCGGGGAAGAGTCCAGGGTGAAGTGAGCCCGACGTTGCTCGTGGCCACGATCGAAGACCTCCTGCTGGACCGAGACCCCGGAGAATAGTTTTGCCAGGCTCAGGCAGGGTCCTTGGTCCCAAATATCTAGGGTCTTGGTCCCAAGCATCCGTGGCGATTGTGGCGTAGGATCGACCAGATCGGAGGTCGACGATGAAACCCAGGGTGGCATTTCGGGTCCTCCTGGTCGGCGCCGCGCTGGCACTGGCAGCATGCACCGGCGAGACCGGGCCCGAGGGAGCACAGGGACCCCCCGGACCGGCGGGCCCGCAGGGGCCGCCCGGGGAAGCAGCAGAGTTGGATGTCGCCGATCTCTCGTGCACCGAGTGTCACAACGACACCACCATCATCTGGTCGAAGGAGGCCCAATTCAGAGAGGTCTCCGTTCATGGCACTGGTGAGGCCTTCGAGCGTGGGGAGTCGGGAAGCTGTGCCGGTTGCCACGGGCACGAAGGTGCCGAGGCACGCATCAACGCCGGGCTCCCTCCGCACGATCCCTCGGTGGAGGCGGTGGTCAACGTCTCACCCTATGACTGCCGCACATGCCACAACATCCACAAGACCTACACCAGTGCGGACTGGTCACTCACCGGCGAGGAGCAGCCGGTGGCGTTGGAGATGACAGAAGGGACTTTCGACAAGGGAGCGGCCAACCTCTGCGCCAATTGCCATCAGATCCGAAACGAGCTTCCCGACGTCTCCCCGGAGTTGATCACCATCGAAAGTACCCGGTTCGGGACCCACCACGGTGTGGAGGCCCAGATGCTCCTGGGTGAGGGCGGACTCGCCGTCACGGGCAGTGAGAGCCCCCACTACACCCAGACCGACGAGGCGTGCGTCACCTGTCACATGGGAGAAGAGCGCAGCCACACCTATGAGCCCGAGGTGGAACGCTGCCATGCCTGCCATGCCGATCTGGAGACCTTCGACCACAACGAGACACAGACCGAGATCGAGGCTCTCCTCGCCGAGGTGAAAACACTCCTCATCGGCAGTGGGATCATGCTGGCGGACTACGAGGACGAGAACGGCAACTTGCAGCAGAATCGCTCAGAGCCGGGCGAGTACCCGGCCGGTGTGGTGAGCGCCATGTGGAACTACATGTTCGTTGTCGAGGACCAGAGCATGGGGGTCCACAACCCCGCCTTTGCCAGGGCGCTGCTCGAAGGGGCCAAGGCGGCTCTCGAGGGGGTGTAAAAAAACCACGACCACTCGGGGACGCGTGGTCGGGTGTCCGAAGAGAAGATGAGCCGAGAAGCGTTGGGCGGCGCCGGGTAGGCGACCAACTCCGAGACAAGCCGTCTCCTGGGGCCTCACTCACCAGGGCAGCACCCGGCGATCGAGTCTGTGCAAACCTGCCTCCCGTGCCGCAGCGAAGGCAGCCCTCATCTCCTCCGGGACCGGCCTGCGGGCGATATTGGAGAAACGGTCCCCCTCCATGACCCTGAACTCGGGCCGATACTGACCCATCACGTTCACGAAGGTGTCGGGCGATAGCTCCTCGGCGACCCACTTCAAGATGGATGACGCCTCTTGTTCCTGTCCGGGCATGACGAGATGACGAAGGATGAGCCCGCGACGGGCCAGCCCGTCGGGGCCGAGTCGAAGCACCCCGACTTGCCGGTGCATCTCGGCGATGGCGTCCCTCGCGACTTCGGGGTAGTCACTCGCCCGAGCCAGGTTCCGTGCCGTCTCGCGTGACCAAAACTTGAAGTCAGGCATGTAGATGTCGACGAGACCTTCCATGAGGCGAAGAGACTGGATCGAATCGTAGGCACTGGTGTTGTAGACGATGGGAACCCGCAAACCCTGGCGAACCGCGAGCACAATCGCCTCTGCCACCTGGGGGACCACATGTTCCGGCGTGACGAAGTTGATGTTGTGGCAGCCGTGTTCCTGGAGACGGAGCGCCAGATCTGCGATCTCTCCTGCCGTGCACTCCTTGCCGGACTCAATCTGGGAGATGTCCCAGTTTTGACAGAAGACGCAGCGGAGGTTGCAGAGGCTGAAGAAGATGGTCCCCGACCCGTTCCATCCACGTAGACAATCCTCCTCCCCGAAATGGGGGAAGGCGCTGGCGACATGGGCGTGTCGCCCCGTGTTGCACGTGCCGATCTCACCCACGGCCCGGTTGACGCCACAGTCTCTGGGACAGGCACGACAGTCCTCGAGTTCCGCAAGAGCCCTGTCCAGCTTGTCCTCGAGGCCACCTTCCCGCTCGACCCGAAGGTAGGCGGGCTCGAAATCGTCAACTACGAAATCAGAATCGAGGTCAGCGGTCAGTGCTCGGTGTCCCCGCTCCGCGTCGGTCGAGGGCAGGAGGGCGAGCAGGCTCATCAGAGTCGAGGATATTCCCGGGGACGTCATCAGGCATCATCCGCCCTCCGCCTCGCATGTTGGCGGGGAAGACGCCAGGCGACTATGCCAAGGGCCCCGGTCGCCAAGCGGAGGTACGCCGGAATCGCAGCTCCTGCCAGCTCCGGCAGCATCCCCGCCACACAAACGCCGACGAAGACCCACCTTGGCTCGGGCTCACCCGCCACGACCAGGGCATAACCGAACAACGCAACCGCGAGAAATCCCAGAAGCAGAAACACCGTGCCCAGGCGAAGACGGTCGAAGGCCTGCCATGAGGCCACGGCCGATTCGTCGGGATATTGCTCGGCTGCCCATGTCGTGACTCCCATCGTGATCAGTCTGTTGACCGTTTCGAGGACGGCCCCCATGGCAAACGCAACCAGCCCGGTTACTGCGGGGACACGGGCCCGCCCCCCAAACCGGTCCGTGATCGGAGCCAATGCGAGCGCGGTGATGACGGCGGCAGCCAGTATCAGTCCGATGGCCACCTGCCAGGCTGTCGGGTTCCCGGCGATGGCGATGGGCTACACGTTCCACATCGTCGGTGACGAAGGGCGGCGCGTCGCGCAGCGTAGGCGCCAGGAATCCGATGGCGGCGCCAGTGACCATCATGACCGAGGCAAACAACATGACTGCGCCGGGAAAGATCATGGACAGCGCGCTGAGCTGCTTGTGCTCCCCGCTCGGGTCGAACCTCATGCGCCGTGATCTTCGGCTTCGGCCACCCGGTGATCAGGTTGGCACGAGCAGGGTTGAACGCTCATGTGACACAAATCCACGTTCTCAATCCGGGGGCGCTCCCAAGATCCCTCGAGACGGCCAATGTGGTCTTGGAGCCGAACAGTTCGATGGTGACAGCTTGCGAGCTCCCGTGTTGCCTCCCTCATCTGGTCTCATGGTCACCCAGCCGATGCCGTCTGCTGCCGGTTTCGTCACGCCTGGGGCGGCTTTAGGCTGCCTGGATGAGCCTGATCAGGCGCTGGGTGGACCGGATTCGAGAGAGCCTGTTCTTCATACCTGCCGTGGTGATTGTCGTCTGCGCCGGCGCCGCCGGGGTGACCCTCTTCGTAGACTCCAACGCCGACGAGATGGTCGACGGTATCCCCCTCGTCCTGTCCGTGACGGTGGCAGGAGGTCGGGGGATCGCCACCACCGTGGCCGGGGCCACCATCACCGTGGCGGCGATCGTGTTCTCGATCATGGCTCTGACGAGCCAGATGGCTGCCAGCCAGTATTCCCCGCGGGCAATGGGGAGCTTCTTCGAGGACCCGATCCAGCAGACGATCATCGGGCTGGTAGTCGGGACATTCACTTATTCCCTGCTGATCCTGGCCGGACTGAGTGACGTTCTCACCACAGACGACGCCGTACCCAGTCTGTCCGTCACGGTGGACATAGTCCTGGGTGTCGCCTCCGCCATCGGCATCGTTGCCTATATCGATCATTCGTTGCGCCGCATGCAAATCGACTCCGTCGTGCGTCGGATCACGGGTGCGACTCTGGACGCGATTCGACGCGAGCACGAGCACATCGAGGATCGAAACAACCTCGGGCACTCGGGACAGCCGACAGGCGAGCCGTTGACGATTGCCTCGGATCGATCCGGTTGGATCGTCGCCATCGACACCAAGCGATTGCTCGAGGCACTGCCGGCACGCACCACGGCACGTGTCAACGTCCGCCTCGGAGAGGCGGTGGCGGTCGGTGACCAGGTCATCACGGTCTGGCCCGATCCGGGGATCAACATCTCTCGTCGCCTTCTGCGGTCGATGAGGACTGCCCCGAAACGCTCTCTCACCGGTGATCCCTCGTTTGGCATCCGCCAGCTCGTCGACATCTCTCTGCGCGCCCTGTCACCCGGCATCAACGACCCTTCCACCGCCGTCGACGTCATCCATCATCTGAAGACCCCGGTTCGCGAGGTCCTCCTGCTGCCGGCCCCGGTGCGAGTGATCAATGGCCCGGATGACCGCAGGGTGTTTCTGGCAGACACCCCTTCTCGGTCGGACTATGTACACGCTGCCTTTTCGGAGATCAGACTGGCATCCCGGGGACAGCCCCATGTGCTCCTGGCCCTGATCGAGGTGTTGGAGGACCTCGCCACCGAGCTTCGCGGCATGGATCTCGAAGGACGGTTGGGGGCGGTGGAGGAGGAGTTACGGCTCACCGTCGAGGCCGTTGAGCAATCCGACCTACCCGAACCGGATCGCGGTCGAGTCCTGCAAAGCCGTCGACTGGCCGATCCCAATTAGGCATCACGTCGACAGGTTCACTCTCTCCGTCTCCACGTCGCTGCACACCGTCGCGGAAACCGACACGCTCTTCAGCACAGTCACACAGACGTTTGGAGGCGACCCTCGATGCGGGTCGGTTCAGGAACCGATAGCGCGCGAGGACTCGAGTTCGGAGCTCTGTGACCCTGAATCCCGGGCCGCAAGTCGGGCAAACACCGCCATGGTCACGTTTACCCCGGCGTGGACAGCGGCTGGGGCCCAGATCGAGCCGGTCTCGATTCGCAACCAGACGAGGAATGCCCCTGCCATTGTGGTGGCCACCACAGTGAGAGCAGTGTGGGCCGCGCCGGCGGTGACCGCCTTCTCGCTTGCCTGCGCCTGATCGACACCAGGGCCGATATGCCAAAGCCCGAACAACCCGGCACCCAACCAGATCGCCAACTCGGTCGGGTAGAGGGCAATCAGGGCGGCGTGCAATACCCCTCGGAAGAAGACCTCCTCGATGAGTGCAGTGAACACCGGGATCCGGATGAAGATCTGAGCGAAGGCTTCCCATCGGTTCAAGTCGGCCAGTCGCGGGTCTGCGAGCTGCGACCGCGATGCCGGACGTCGCAGCATGATCGCCCCCGCCAACGACATCAATGCCACGGTCACCAAACCCAACGCCAGAGCCGGGGCTGCATCGGCCTGAGTCACTCCGATCCGGTCGAATCCGAAGATGATCCCGGCACCCAACGAGAGCCCGGCCCCGATCAGCCCGGTGACAACGGGAGCAACTCTGGTCCGCAAGCGCGCAGGAAGTGAGAGGTAGAGGACGGTCTGGAAGACGATCGCGTAGGCGGCGAGTGGCGCGACGAGAGCGGTGAGAGTCATATGGTGTCAGGTCAAAATGTGGCCGGCCTGCCCTGCGACCGATCCGAAGCTCACCTTAGAGTACCCGGGCACCGGGGCAACGCCACATCCGCACGCCTGCCGGCGATCGGCCTGCCTGAGGTGGTTTGAGGGTTACCGTCGCCGTATGACTCTCGACGATCTCTCCGACCGCTACTGGTCGGCTGCCAACGCCTTCAGCCCGACGATCGCCACCGTTCGTGGTGTTCACGACTACGACGATCAGCTGCCTCGCCTCGATGATGAGTGGTTGGACGGAATGGCCGATGAATTCCATGATCTGGCCGACGAAGCCACCGCACTGGATCCGACAGGTCTGACCATCCAGGAGAGGATCACCAGGGAGTTGTTGATCCACCAGTGCACCGTCACGGTCGGTGAAATCGAGAAGCGATTCTTGGTGGCGCCGATCGATCCGCTCCTCGGCGCGCACACCCGCCTCCTCTCGGACACCCGGCAGAACACCGTGACGCGCCCCGAGCAGGCGGAGGCGCTCCTGGTGCGCTACGCCAAGGTCCCCGCCTACCTCGAGGACGCGATGCGGCTCCACCGACAGAACGCCGACAAGGGTCTGACGCCGGCATCGGCGTCGGTGACCCGTGTACTCAGCCAACTCGACGGATATCTCATGTCCTCGTTGGGCTCCGACCCGTTCCTGGCCCTCGAGAACACTCCACCAGGATGGAGAGATCGTGCCGCCGACCTGGTTACCGGCACGGTCAGACCTGCATTCGAGGACTACCGGAATTCGCTCGTCGACCAAATATCTCCGGTGGCCCGACCCGACGACAGGTGTGGGCTGGTGTGGGTGGAGGGTGGGGAGGAGATGTACGCCGATCTGAGGCACAAGTACACCCAACTCGACGAGACTGCTACCGACATTCATGACCTCGGCCTGCAGTGGGCAACCGAGATCAACGCCACCGAGTGGGTAGAGATCGGCAACCGCACGTTCGGCTTGGAGAGCCTGGAAGCGATCTTCGAAAAGCTGCACACCGATCCGTCGCTCCGGTTCCGCTCCGAGGAGGAGATGCTGACCCATGCTCGGAGTGCACTGGAACGAGCCTGGGGCGTGGTTGACGACTGGTTCGGGTCGCGTCCCGAAACGCCCTGCGAAGTGGTGCCGGTTCCGCCGGCAACGGCTCCGGCCATGCCCCCTGCCTACTACATGCAACCCCCTCTGGACGGATCGCGACCCGGCACCTACTTCCTCAACACCTACAAACCCGAGGAGCGTGATCGATTCGAGTACGAGTCCATTCACTTCCACGAGGGCATCCCCGGTCATCACTTCGATCGCTCACTTGCCTCCGAGGTGCACGGAATCCCCACCTTCAGACGCTTTGCCCAAGTGTTCGCCCACACCGAGGGCTGGGGTCTCTATTCGGAGCGACTCGCCGACGAGATGGATCTGTACTCGTCGGACATCGACCGGTTGGGGATGATCTCGGCGGATGCGTGGAGAGCCGGACGGCTGGTGACCGACACCGGGATACACGCTCTCGGCTGGAGTCGGAGCCAAGCGGTCGACTTTCTCCGTGAGTGGACACCGATCGGTCTACTCACCATCGAGCAGGAAGTCGACCGTTACATCGGCATGCCGGGCCAAGCCCTTGCCTACAAGATGGGCCAGATCGAGATCATGCGGCTACGCCGACTCGCCGAGGAGAGACTGGGTGAGAGGTTCGACATCAAGGGTTTCCACGACACCATGCTGGTACACGGTGCGATGCCACTCCCGCTGTTGAGTGTGGCGGTTGAGGAGTGGGTGGAGTCTCGGGCCTGAACGTCGGGGGCGTCAAGAAGGCCCCGTCAAGTCTCGAAGGGGACGGGCATCAACTCGAACAGCTCGATCGAAAAGTCCCCTGCTCCCTCGCTGAGATATGGGTGACCGTCGGCTAGAGCCTGTGCGCCCGCCAGGTCATCTGCGTCGACGATGGAGTATCCCGTAAGCGAAATGGCATTCCCGATGGAACCGTCATCGACGAGTGATCTCCCCTGACCGAACGGGCTTCCAACATCGACCAGACCCGGGCCCACCTTCTCCATCCAGGCCGCCCATTCAGCGAACACGGCACGGGCATCCTCATCTGACATGTCGGCAGTGTCGGTGGCCTCGCCCTTGTAGATCATCATGAACTGTGGCATCGGAGCCCCTTTCTTCAATGGTGCTATTTTAGTTGTGACTATATCTTTCGCCCGACTCTATTTCAACTGGCACTAAATTAGAGTTCCAATGGACACGCTTCAGGTGGTGGCGGAGCCGAGACGTCGGGACATCCTCGCTCTGATATGGGACCAGGAGATGGCTGCTGGCGAAATCGCGGCTCATTTCGACGTGACATTCGGCGCCGTCTCTCAACACCTCGCCACCCTCCGCGCCGCCAAGCTGGTAGCGGTGCGCAAGGAAGGCAATCGTCGCTTCTACAAGGCTGATCACGTGGCTTTGGCCCCTTACAAGGAAATCCTGGCGTCGATGTGGGCCGAGACTCTGCAACGTCTCGCCGACGTCATCGCTGAAGAGGAGTCATGACCCAGATCGTCGTCGAGCAGCGGATAGCCGCCCCTCCCGCCACCGTCTACAAGTACCTCACCGAATCCGACCGGTGGGTCAGATGGCAAGGTGAGTCGGCGAGTCTCGAGGCCCGACCGGGTGGGATCTTCTCGATCGTGATGACGAACGGCATGAACGCCCGGGGTCAGTTCGTGGAGCTGATTCCGGACCAACGAGTGGTCTTCACCTGGGGCTGGGTCGATCGCCCGGGCATCCCGCCCGGATCGACGACGGTCTCAATCGAGCTCACTGCCGAAGCTGGCGGCACGTTGTTGGTTCTGACCCATTCCGAGCTTCCTCCCGATGAGGCCGCAGAGCACGAGTCGGGCTGGAGGCGCCATCTCCCGTTGCTGGCCGGAGTTACAGAGCGTGATTGAACAGAAATACCGTTCGAGGGTGGTTGCACTCGCTCGCCTACGATTCCCGGTGAGTTGACACCTCGCCTGAAGCCGCCTTTGCGCACCGCCGAGAGTCTCGTGCGGTCGATCCGTCTCGAATTCGCCCGAACTGTCCTGTCTGCGTTCGAGCACGCGCCCTATCCCCTGGAGCGGACGCTCGACCATCCGGGCGATCCCGGTCTGTTGGGCCCGGACTCGATGTCATGGCGGGTCATCGCCGATCCGGCAGCCATCGTTGGCGGGATACGCGGTCTCCTGATACAGGCCGCCCACCCCGAGGTCGTCGCCGGCGTCATCCATCATTCCCACTATCGAGAGGATCCTCTGGGGAGGCTCTCCCGGACATCCGCATACGTGACGGCTACCACATTCGGCGCCGCCCCGGAGGTGGAGAAGGCAGTTCGTCAGGTGAGACGCGCCCACCGAGAAGTCAAGGGTGTCTCCTCGCGAGGCATCCACTATGACGCTGCAGACCCGTTTCACTCGGCTTGGGTCCACAACGCTCTCGTTGACTCGTTCCTCACGGTCAACCAGGCTTACGCCGAGCTCAGCCTCACCGCTCATGAGGCAGACCGGTTCGTCGCGGAGCAGACGCGCGTGGGAGCGCTGTTGGGAGCCGACCCGATGCCGACCAACGCCAGGGACCTCAACTCGTGGGTCGTGGACCATCCCGACATCGGATCCTCGACAGAGATGAAAGAGGCCATCGACTTCCTAACCAACCCACCGCTCAGCCTGGCGATCAAGGCCGGATACATGATCCT
>CAZSOF010000035.1:0-15018 GCA_964607685.1 uncultured Acidimicrobiaceae bacterium
TTCATCGCCAGCACCACCAAGCTCTATACCTCGGCGATCGTGCTCAAGCTGGCACGAACCGGAGATCTCAGTCTGGACACTCCGGTCATGGAGGTTCTCGACGGGCTGGAAGGACTTCACGTCTACAAGGGAACCGACTACACGCCGAGGATCACCGTCCGCCACCTCATGTCGCAGACATCCGGTCTGCCCGACTACTTCCAGGGCAAGCTCCACGGCGGGACCAGCTTGGAGAAGTCGCTGCGAAACGGCGAGGACCGCGCCTGGGATCTCGGCTTTGTGTTGGAGACCGCCCGGAGGATGGGTGCCGCTTTCCCGCCGGGATCACCCAAGAAGGCGCTCTATTCGGACACCAACTTCCAGCTCCTGGGCCGGGTCATCGAGATCGTCGACGATCGGCCCTACGTCGATTCACTGCAGCACCACGTCTTCGGGCCGTTGGGTCTGAGGAGCACCTGGCTCTACGTCGACCCGACCGATGACCGCGCCGCCGTGCTACGGGACGGTCCCCGTCCCTTCCCCATACCGCTCGCCATGACTTCGTTCGGATCCGATGGGGGAGTGGTGGCATCTGTTTCCGACCTCATGGTCTTCCTGCGAGCCTTCTTCGAGGGTGGTCTGTTTCCGGAGACGATCATCCCGAAGCTCATGGTGTTCAATCGCATCTTCTATCCACTGCAGTACGGGTTGGGGATCTCCAGATTCCGCCTGCCCCGTGTCCTGTCGCCGTTTGCCACGCCACCGGACCTCGTCGGCCACTCGGGTCTCTCCGGTGCCTTCGCCTTCTTCGATAGGGAGAAGCGGATTTACCTGGCGGGCACCGTCAACAACGTCGACAAACCGAGCCGTTCGTTTCGGATGATGCTGAACATGCTGCGGGCCTTCTGACTCAGTGGATTCCGAACAACTCGCCGGCCCGCCGCAGACCGGCTACCAGGGCGTCGATGTCGGCCTCCTCGTTGTAGACGTAGAAGCTGGCCCGGGCGGTGGCCGTCACGCCGAGACGGCGCATCAGCGGTTTGGCGCAATGGTGACCTGCCCGAACCGCAACCCCCTCATCGTCGAGGATGGTCGCCAGATCGTGGGCATGGACCCCATCCATGGTCATCGACAGCACGCCGCCCCGGTCGTTGAGGTCTGTGGGGCCCTGGATCGAGATTCCGGGGACGTCGCCGAGACGCTCCAGGGCCAGGGCTGTCAGCTCCTGATCGTGTTTGAAGACCTGGTCCATGCCGATCGAATCCAGGTAGTCGATGGCGGCATGGAGCCCGACGGCTTCGATGATGGGCGGGGTGCCCGCTTCGAACCGATGAGGGATGTCCGCCCAGGTGGCATCGTGGAGGGTGACATCGGAGATCATCTCACCGCCACCTTCGAAGGGCTCGGTCTCCTGGAGAGCGTCCATTCGCCCCCAGAGCACACCGATACCGGTCGGGCCCAGCATCTTGTGTGACGAGAACGCCACGAAGTCCGCTCCCAGTGTCTGGACGTCGACCCCGTTGTGCGGCACCAGTTGGGCGGCGTCGACGACCACCCGGGCGCGGTGACGATGAGCGATCTCGGCGATGGCCGCGATGTCGGGCATGGTCCCCAGGACGTTCGACATCCCGGTCACGGCCACGATCTTGACGTCGGGGCCCAGCTTCTCTTCCAGTGCCACCATGTCCAGCCGTCCCTCGTCGGTTATGGGGACGTGGTCCAGGGCTGCCCCGGTCCGCTTGGCCACCATCTGCCAGGGAACCAGATTGGCGTGGTGCTCCATCTCCGTGCTCAGGATCCGGTCGCCTTCGCCCAGATTCTCCATCCCCCACCCGAAGGCCACGGTGTTGAGGGCTGTGGTGGCACCCCTGGTGAAGACCACCTCGTCGGCGTCGCCGGCATTTATGAAAGCAGCAACCCGGTTGCGGGCGGCCTCGTAGGCCTCGGTGGAGGCCACCGACAGCTTGTAAGCACCGCGGTGAACGTTGGCGTAGGAGGTGCGGGCGAATCGGTCCATGGCCTCGAGCACCGGGATTGGCTTTTGCGACGACGCACCCGAGTCGAGGAAGTGAACACCGGAGTCGAGAACCGGGAAGTCGGGTTTCAAATGCGATAGGTCAGTCACGGTGTGTCTATGTCAACACCGCCCGGAATGACTCGTATCCCTCTTCCTCGAGCCTGGCGGCCAGCCCGGGGCCACCGGATTCGAGAATGCGGCCATCCATGAAGATGTGGACGTGGTCGGGCGTGATGTAGTCGAGCAGCCGTTGGTAGTGGGTGATGATGAGAAACCCTCGCTCCGGAGTGGTCAGCTTGTTGACACCGTCGGCCACGGTGCGCAGGGCGTCGATGTCGAGCCCGGAGTCGGTTTCGTCCATGATCGCCAGCTCGGGCTCGAGGACGGCCATCTGCAGGATCTCGTTGCGCTTGCGTTCGCCTCCGGAGAACCCCTCGTTGAGATAGCGGTCGGCGAACGACGACTCCATGCCCAACTCCTTCATCACGTCCATGACCTTGAGTCTCAGCTCGAGGACCGTGAGGTCGGTCCCGGTGCGGTTGGACAGCGCCTGGCGGAGGAACTGGATTACTGACACGCCGGGGATCGCCTCCGGATGCTGGAAGGCGAGAAACATACCGGCCGCGCCGCGGTCGGTGGGCATGGCCGCGGTGATGTCTTCGCCCTTGTAATGAACCGTCCCCTCGGTCACGGTGAACGCCGGGTTGCCCATGAGGACGTTGGCCAGCGTCGACTTACCCGATCCGTTGGGTCCCATGAGGGCGTGAATCTCTCCCCGGTCGACGGTGAGGTCGACCCCCTTCAGGATCTCGGTGTCACCGGCTGACGCGTGCAGGTTCTCGATCTGGAGCAGGGGCGCGATCTTGGTCACGGTCTCATGGTATTTCCACTATCCCGATAGGGAAAATCATCTTCCCGCAACCGTTCTGTGAGTAGAGATGTGAGCTATACCGCGGTTTCCACTCACAGATAGGGGTTGGGGAGGTCACGTCACCGCCACCCACAACGGGGCTGCCAGCCGGTCGAGGTCGGAGATGGAGATGGGGAACACCGTCGTTGGGGTGCCCGCAGCGGCCCACACCGGGTCATGGCGTCTCAGGGCGGGGTCGGCGAAGACTCGCAGAGACCGGGTGTGGCCGAATGGGGGAGTGCCGCCCGCGGCGAACCCCGTGGCCTCACGCACCTCGTCCAAAGTGGCACGCCGGGCGGAGCCGGTCCCGGCCGCCTGTGCAAGCTTGGCGGTGTCGAGACGGAGATCGCCAGGGACCAGGGCAACTACCGGCTCCTCGTCGACGACGAACACCAGGGACTTGACGATGGCCGCAACCGGGCAGCCGATGGCTCGGGCGGCGTCTTCGGCGGTCTTGGTGCCCTCGGGGAACAGGTGGATCTGAGAGTCGAGATGGACCGACTCCAGGAGACGAATGCTGGCGGCCGGTAGGTCAGCCACCACGCACTATGGAGACGGTCTCTTTCATGCCGTCCAGGTCGTCGAGGTCGAGCCACTGCACGTAGATACGCTCCACCCCGGCGTCCTCGAAAGCCGCCACCGACTCCGCCACACGATCGGGTGTTCCAACCGGTATGCCACGGTCTCGGTATCTCCTCTCCAGATCGTGGGGCGACATGTCTCGCGCTGCGGCCGTTTCCTCCAGGCGGGCCCGGTAGTCGGCCTCGCTACGCCCCACCAGCGCGGGGCCCATCATGGTGGCCTCGACCTGACGGCCATCGGCGGCCTTCCTCATCATCTCGATCTTGGTTCGGGCCTCGTCGGGTGGGCAAACGAAGAGGTTGTACTCGTCGGCGTGTGTCCCGGCCAGGGTGGGTGTTCTCTTGAACCCGCTGCCACCGATGACGAGGCGAAGGTGCTCTGGCTTGGGCTTCACATCGGCGTCCAGCGAGTAATGCTCCCCGTTGAACCTGGCATGACCGGCGCCAAAGGCGGCACGCAGATAATCGAGTGACTCCTCGAACCTTGCCCAACGCTCCGTCCATTCGGGAAAGGGGAGACCAAGGGCGTCATGCTCCAACTCCATCCACCCGGTGCCCACGCCGAGGTCGAGTCGCCCACCCGACATCTTGGAGATGGTGGCCGCGTTCTTGGCGATGACCGCCGGGTGACGAAACGTGATCGGCGTAACCAGCACACAGAGACGGATATCCGACGTCTCGCGGGCAAGCCCGGCGAGCACGGAGAAGGCGTCGGTGGCGGCGGGTGTGGGGTCGCCCCCGGACAGATAGTGGTCACAACGGGCAAACGAGACCAGACCTTCCGACTCACTCCACCGGGCAGCCTCCAGCTGCTGGTCGTAGGTACCGCCCAGATGGGGCTCGGTCATCAGCGAGAAACGCAATCAGGGTCCTTTACATGCATTCCGTGTCGAAAAAGTGGGCCCATAGCCGAGTTTCTCGAGAACGATTCATGTGCAGCACGAAGCATGGTGAACCTACCGCCCTATGTAGGCGTCGAGGACGATATCGAAGTCGGACGGGCGGTCGGCGAAGAGAACCTGGGAGTAGAACCGCTGGCACCCGGCCTCCTCGAGCGCCGCGATCATCTCCGCGCCCTTCGCACCCGAGCCGTGGGGGTAGCCCCGCCTCTCCCAGGCGTCTTCGATGTAGTCGACCGGGCGGCCGCTGAGCTCGGCCATGTTCGCCAGGAGTCGTCGGTAGTCGGTCTCCGTCTTGGCGGCCACGCCGGGCCCTGCCGATGACCAGAAGATGTCGTCGGGGTTACGCCCGAATTCAACGGCGAGGTCACGGGTGGCGTTGCGGATTCTCCGGAACTCCTCCGGTCGCGTGGCGTAGAGGTTGTATTCGTCCGCGTAGCGGGCGGTGATACGTCTCGCCTTGGGTCCCCCGGCACCACCGCCGGCGAGACGAAGCCCCGTCGGATGGGGATGGGGGTCGAACTCCTCGAGGTGGAAGTGTTGGCCGCTGAAGCCATGAGTGCCGGGGGTGATGGCTGCGCGCAGATATGCCATCGCCTCTTCGTACAACTCCATCCGGGTCTCCACATCCGGAAAGGGAAGACCGAACATCGTGAACTCCTTCTCCAGCCAGCCCGCACCGAGACCGAGAGTGAAACGTCCCCCCGATATCTCGTCGATGGTCACGGCCATCTTGTACAACGACCCCGGATGGCGAAACGTCACCGGGGAGACGAGAGAGACGAGCTCGATCGAGGACGTGGCGTGGGCCAGCGCCGCGATCTGGACCAGGTGATCCCACGCCGGCGCATCCACATCCCCACGCCTCAGGTAGTGATCGGGGAGAGCTATCGCCGCGATGTCACCCCTAACCTCTGCCCACCGGGCCGTGGCCAGCGTGAATTGCCAGTTGCCGCGGGTCTGGACCCCGAATTCCATCAAACCCCGGCGAGGGCGTCGGTGAGCAGTGAACGGGCGTGGATGGCGACGTCGAAAGTGGGGTCGGTCACCCGATGCAAGGCGATGCCGTTGAGGGCGGTCACCAATGTCTCGGCCCGGCGTTGGGCATCGGCCTCTCTCATCCCCGGGTGCTCGCGCTGGAGGGCAGCCGAAAACCGCTCCACCCTTCCCTCGTGGTGGCGGATGATGCGCCCTCTCAGCTCGGAATCGTCCTGGCTCCCGGAGAGGGCTAGCCGGATGTAGACCCGGGCCAGGTCACCCTGCTCGGTGATGAATCTGATGTAGGCCTCGACCAGGTCAGAGAGGGAGTCGGTGCCGGTGTGATCCGGATCGGGGTCGATGGCGTCGATCGCCTGGCGGACCACGGCCATGATCGCCTCCTCCTTGGAGGCGAAGAGGTTGTAGAAGCTGCCCGGGAGGACCCCGGCGGTGTCACAGATCGCCTTGATGGTCGTCCCGTCGAGCCCGCTGGAGGCGATCAGCCCTCTGGTTGCATCCAGGATCTTGTCCCGGGTCTCCAGACCTGCCTTGTATCGCATCCGAGGCACGGTAGCCATTGGGGGAATCTGTCCTATTTATTGAGCGTTGACTCAAATTAGAGTGTCTGTTCAAATGCTGATGGGCAGATACCGGCCGCCAGGTGAGTGATGAGCCATTACAAGTCGAATCTCCGTGACATCGAGTTCAACCTCTTCGAGGTCAACCGGGTCCAGGACTATTCGGCGTCTGGTGAGTGGTCCGGACTGGACCGAAACACCATGCGTGACATCCTCGTCGAGATCGAGCGGCTCGCCCGTGAGGACTACGCCGCTTCGTACGAGGATCAAGACCGCATTCCGCTGGAGCTGGTCGATGGTGAGGTCACTGTCCCCGAGTCGGTGAAGGAGGGTGTCCGTGCCTTGAAGCAAGGTGGATGGGACAGGTTGGGCCTTCCCGCCGAAATGGGTGGAACTCCGGTGCCGCCCTCGCTGGTGTGGGCCGTCTCCGAGATGCTGCTCGGCGCCAACACCACCGCCCACTTCTACGCCGGGGGCAATCTCTTCGCCAAGGTCCTCTTCGAGGAGGGAACGAAAGCTCAGAAGGAGCTCGCCAAGTTGTGGGTGGCCAACAGGTGGGCGGGCACGATGGTGCTCACCGAGCCCGACGCCGGCTCCGATGTCGGCGCCGCCACCACCAAGGCCGTCGATCAGGGTGATGGCACCTGGCACCTGGAGGGAGTCAAGAGGTTCATCACCGGCGGTGAGCACGACGTCACCGAGAACTTCGTCTACTTGGTCCTGGCCCGGCCCGAGGGCGCCGGCCCCGGCACCAAGGGCCTCTCGCTGTTCGTCGTCCCCAAGTACCTGATCAACGAGGACGGCTCGCTGGGACCACGCAACGGGGTCTACGCCACCAAGCTCAAGAAGAAGATGAGCATCAAGGGCTCGACCACCTGCGAGCTGACATTCGGGATGGACGAGCCGGCCGTCGGCTATCTGGTGGGGGACCGCCATGACGGGATCCGCCAGATGTTCCGGGTCATCGAGTACGCCCGCATGCTCATCGGCACCAAGGCGATGGGCACATTGAGCACCGGCTACCTGAACGCCCTCGAATATGCCAAGGAGCGCAGGCAGGGAGCAGACCTGGCACTGGCGGCCGACAAGACTGCACCTCGGGTCCCAATAATCGATCATCCGGATGTGCGGCGGATGTTGATGACCCAGAAGGCCCACGTCGAAGGGATGCGGGCCCTAATCCTCTACACCGCGTGGGTGCAGGATCAGGCCATCCTCCACCCCGACGACGACAGCTGGGACCGACGCAACGACCTGCTCCTGCCGCTGGTCAAGGGGTATTCGTCGGAGAAGGCCTACGAGCTGTTGTCGATGTCACTCCAGGTCTTCGGAGGTTCCGGCTACACCCAGGACTACCCGATGGAGCAGTACATCAGAGACGCCCGCATCGACACCATCTACGAGGGGACGACCGGGATCCAGGCGCTCGACTTGTTCTTCCGCAAGATCGCACGTGACCAGGGTGAGACCCTGGCCAAGCTGGCGTCCGAAATCTTGGAGTTCGTCAAGGGTGGAGCCGACCCCGACCCGTTGGCCGAGGAGCGTGAGTTACTCGGCAACATGCTGGACGACACCCAGACACACCTCGGGGGAATGGTCGAGCATCTGATGGCATCGATCGGAGGCGACCAAGGTCAAATCTACAAGGTGGGGCTGCAGACCAATCACCTCCTGGAGTCGATGGCCGAGACGATGATTGCCTGGCTGCTCCTTCGTCATGCCGAGATCGCACTGCCAGGTGTGGGCAAGGACCCTTTCTACCGGGGCAAGGTGGAGTCGGCCCGCTGGTTCGTGCGACACGCCGCACCCAAAACCGCCATCCGTCGGGAGCTTGCGAGCACCGAAGATGGCTCGCTCATGGAGCTTCCGGTCGAGGCTTTCTGACTTGCCTGTAGTGGTAAGCGCTCAAACGCGGGGCTGACCGGCGGCGGACGACCCCAATACCAGGGTGGGCAGCCATACTCGGCGATGCAATGTCGTCACTCGAGATCGTCACGTTTGTTGCCCTTCTCATCGGTCTTCTCCTGGTGATGGTGGCCCTGCTGGTGTGGCAGGAGGCGAGACGACGACCCTCCTATGAGCCGCTGGAGTACGTAGTCAACGATGCGGTCAAGCACGTACTGGAGCGTCTCCCCGACGACACCACCCTGGGACGGGCCGACGTGCGACGGATATTGGAATGGGAGGTCTTCTATCTCCAGGGCCTTGCTCAAGAGGAGCGCAGGAACCCGGTGGAGACGGTGGCCGGCGGGCACCACGCGTCGGTGGAGTACATCGCCGACCGGATTCACACCAAGCACGGTGTGTCCTACCCTCCAGAGGAGATCGAACAAGTACTTCGCCTCGAGGCCGACTACCTGGCGGCCATAGGGGCGGTTGGAGATCCAGTAGGAGAAGAGGAATGAGGGTTCGCTGCGGTGCATGCCGCAACCAATTCGAAGTAGCCGGCGCCGGCCGGTTCGCCTGCCCGGTGTGTGGATCGGTCAATGTGGTCAGGAACTCCGCTGGTGCCGATGAGCAACCACCGCAGCCGGGCTCGATGGGCGGCTATGCAACCGCCCCCGGGGTCGGTCCCCAAGGTGGTATGCCCCCTCCACCACCACCGCCGCCACCTCCGGAGAAGCCCATGCCCAAGATCGAATGCCCCGAGTGCGGGTTCAACTTCATAGTGGGCATGGTCTCCACCGTGACCTGCCCTATGTGCTCTGCAGAGGTGTCGACCGGCATCGAGGAGGACGATGCCGAGTGAGCCGGCTGGCTCGCTTCGAGGACTACAGGTTCATCGGCATTCGGGACACGATGCGGGTCTATGACTGCGACGACGATGACGAATACGAGGTGCTCGAGTCCCGGGTCCGCGAAGAGGATCTCGTTGATCGCAAGCTTCTCCAGTCTTTCGCCCCCGACACCCTCGACGAGGCCCGCAACCGCGGGTTCCGGCGCCTCTAACCCGTTCCGGTGAGCTCACACCGGTGAGGCGTGACTGAGCCTGGCCCCTTCCGACCATTCTGAGCCATACCGCGGTTTCTACTCAGAAACAGTTGGTGAACGGCTCAGACGTCCTCCAGCCCCTGGCCCACCAGGTCGCCGATCCGTCTCCCCCGGCCGTGAAAGAAGTGGTCTCCGGCTGTGAGAACCAGGTCGATGCCCAATTTCTCCGCATAGGCGGTAATGGCGGCCCGGTCGACCACCTGGTCACGGGTTCCCAAGATGATGCGCTTGGGCCCGGCCGGCAGCTCATCGGGGAGGTCGCGGGCAGCGGGGGCGATCCCCACATACGGCATCGTGGCCCCCTCCCGAGCCAGCCAGCGCAGGGCGGTCCATGCTCCAAACGACCATCCGGCGAGACCAAGCGGCAAGGAGCGCTCCCGGGCTACACCCATGGCCGCCGTGACGTCGGCCAGTTCGCCGTTGCCGTCGTCATGGGTGCCGGTGCTGGCGCCGGTCCCTCTGAAGTTGAAGCGGAGCACGGCATGGCCCCGCTCCTTGAGCCGTTTGGCGACTGAGATCATGAGGGGGGCATTCATGGACCCACCCTGGAGCGGATGCGGGTGACAGAACACGGTGAGGCGAACCGGATCCTCGGGGGAATCGATCCGGGCCTCCAGTGTCTCCCCGTCCGGGGTGTGCAATTTCAGGCGTTCGGTCATGACAGGAGTCGGATGAGCCACAACGCCCCGGCCAGCAGGATGACGATGGCCAGGATCGCCGAGGCGACGAGGAGGACCCGGGTTTGCATCAGGGGCGGAGCGTAACTCTCGGGTGAGGGTCGACTCCAGGAATCGTCACCCCCCGACGGTTGTTGGGTGGAGGGCGTCCCGCTGGGATCGAGGCGAGCCTCACTAGGCTCACGCGCCCGAGCACGAAAGGTCAGGTTTGGCAGACATCGTCATCGTCGGAGGCGGTCCGGGTGGCTATGCCGCTGCCCTCTACGCGCACAACTTCGGGCTCGACGTGACACTCATCGACGAGGAGCGAGTGGGTGGAACGTGCCTGCTCAGAGGGTGTATCCCGGCCAAGCAATGGCTACATATAGCCGATGTGTTCAGCACCGTCACCCACGCTGCGGAGTTTGGTGTTGTCGCCGGGCAGCCAGAGCTCGATTGGGCCGCCGCTCTCGCTCGCAAGAACCAGACGGTGGAAGGTCTGGTCAGGGGGCTGGAGGGCCTTCTCAAGGGTCGGGGAGTGGAGGTGATCACCGGCTTCGGCAGGCTGGCCGGCGGGGGAAGAGTCGAGGTGGAGACCGGCGCGGGAACCCGGGCCCTCGAGGGGGACAAGGTGATTCTCGCCACCGGGTCTCATGCCCGGACCATCCCGGGCTATGACTTCGACGGGACCAAGATCGTGTCCTCCGACCATGCACTCGATTGGCAATCACAACCCCGCCGCATCGGCATCATCGGGGGCGGGGTCATCGGCTGTGAGTTCGCCTCCTTTCTGGTCGATGTGGGATCTGAGGTGCACGTATTCGAGATGATGGATCAGATCATCCCCGGAACCGACCCGGAGTCCGCCCGGATGTTGCAGCGTCAGCTGCAGAGACGGGGGATCAAGTTCCACATTGGCGTTGCCGTGGAACCGGCGCAGATCGGCGAGTCGGTGGCCATCCCTTTCGGCGATGACACGGTCGAAGTCGATGTCGCTCTGGTGTCGGTGGGCCGGGGCCCCAACACCACCGGTGTTGGGCTGGAAGCCACCCGAATCGAGCTGGACCAGGGATTTGTCAAGGTGAACCCGGAGTCGATGGAGACGGGTGAACCCGGCATCTATGCGGTGGGTGACATCGTTGCCGGAACTCCACAGCTGGCACATGTCGGGTTTGCCGAAGGCATTGCCGCGGTGACCCACATCGCCACAGGTCTATCCCAACCGGTCGACTACAACGCGATTCCCAGGGTGACATACACCCATCCCGAGATGGCCGAGGTGGGGATCACCGTCGAAGAGGCCACTGCGAGAGGGCTGGAGGTCGAGTCGACCAAGCATGCGTTCAACGGCATAGGCCGGGCGATAATCATCGGACAGAATCAGGGGCACGCCAAGTTGATCTCCATCAAGGACGGGCCAATCATCGGAGCCAGCGTGGTGGGGCCGCAGGCCGGGGAGATGATCCACGAGCTGATGTACGCGGTGGGATGGGAGGCCCTCCCGGGAGAGGCCGCGGCCTTCATCCACGCCCATCCCAGCCTGTCGGAGGCGGTTGGTGAGACACTGTTGACGGCCGCGGGCAGAAGCCTGCACTAGCTGCACTGAGAGGAGCGTTTTGGCGACCACAGTATCCATGCCACAACTCGGAGAGACAGTCACCGAGGGGACCATCCTGCGGTGGGCGAAGGAGGTGGGGGACACCATCGCCGAAGACGAGGTCCTGGTTGAGATCTCCACCGACAAGGTGGACACCGAAGTCCCCTCCCCGGTAGGAGGGATCATCCTGGAGATCCTGGTCCCAGAGGGAGAGACCGTGGAGGTCGGTGTCGAGCTGGTGGTGATCGGTGAGGCCGGCGAGACACCAGGAACTGCACCTGAGCCCGAGGCTGCAACGCAGGATATGACCCAGGAGGTAGCCCAGGACCTGCACCCGGCGTCGGAGACTCCTGCCGGCGCCGACATGGGGTTCGCCGCGGGGGGAACCAAAGTCTCCGCCGGGGATACCAGCGTCGCGGCCAAAGACGATCTCACCGACGAGGAGGTCGAGGCATTCTTCGCTCAACCATCGGCCGCCGAGAAGGAGCCCCATCTGTTGTCACCGGTGGTGCGCAAGCTGATCCGGGAACACGACGTCGACATCAGTCAGATCACGGGTACCGGACAGGGCGGTCGGATCACAAGGAGGGATGTCGAGGCTCATATCGAGTCCGCACCCGCCCCTGTGGCCGTCCCCACTCCGGCTCCCACGGCGGGCCCTGCTCCGGAACCGGAACCGCCGGCGATGGCGCCGGAGCCCGTCCCCGCCGCGCCGGAGCCAGTTGCAGCCGAGCCGGAACCAGTTGCAGCCGAGCCAGAACCGGCCCCGTCCCCGGAGCCAGAAGCCGCCCCGGCTGCGCCCGCACCCGAGCCGGCACTGGCCACCGGCAGCGAGGAGGTCGAGCTCTCCCGCTTGCGAGTCCGCGCCGCAGAGAACCTCGTCAAGGCGAAGCAGACTGCTGCTCACGTGTGGACCTCGGTCGAGGTCGACTTCGAGCGAGTGGAGCGGGTGCGTCAGGCCCACAAGTCCGAGTTCAAGGCGGACGAGGGGTTCTCGCTCACCTATCTGCCCTTCATCTCGAGGGCGACCATCGACGCCCTGAAGGCGTTCCCGGTGGTCAACAGCTCGTTCAACCTGGCAGACAAGACCGCCACCTTCTACAAGAAGGTCGATCTGGGCATCGCCATCGACCTCGACCAGGAGGGCCTGGTGGTGGCCCGCGTTCGCAACGCCGACGGGTTGCGTCTGGTTGGCATCGCCCGGGAGATCGCCAGCCTCGCCGAGCACGCACGAAAGGGCGACCTGGGCATAGACGATCTGTCGGGATCCACGTTCACCATCACCAATCCCGGTCCCTTCGGGTCGTTCATGTCGGCGCCCATCATCAACGTGCCCAACGTTGCCATCCTGTCCACCGACACCATCACCAAGCGCCCGACGGTGGTCACCACCGCCGAGGGTCAGGACATGATCGCCATCCGTCATATCGGCTATCTCGGTCTGACCTGGGATCATCGGGCGTTCGACGGTTCGACCGCCGTCCTCTTCCTGCGACGGATCAAGGAGAACATCGAGACCTGGGACTGGGAGCAGGAGCTGGCGTGACCCTACTCCGCACCCGCTGGCTGGGGCGACTCCCCTACGCCGAAGCCTGGGATTTGCAGCGGGCGTTCCATGAAGGTCGGGTGCGGGGGAGGAGTGTCGACGACTACCTGCTCCTGTTGGAGCATCCGCCCGTGTTCACCATCGGACGCAACGGCGACTCCTCCAACCTGTTGGTGGGGATGGCCGGGGCCTACCAACGTGGCGCGGAGGTCCATCACATCGACCGTGGTGGTGACATCACATTCCACGGACCGGGACAGTTGGTCGGATACCCGATCATCCAGCTCGATGATCCCAAGCAGATCGTCCCCTATGTCCGCAAGATCGAAGAGGTCCTGATCAGGACCATCGCATCTTTCGGTATCGAGAGCCGGCGGGATGAGGGATATACCGGGGTGTGGACAGAGAAGGGCAAGGTGGCTGCTATCGGCATCCGGGTGTCCCGGCGGGTGACGATGCACGGCTTCGCCCTCAACCTCCACCCCGACATGAGCTACTTCGGGTTGATGAACCCCTGCGGCATCACAGACCGCGAGGTGACCAGCCTGTCCGACCTGGTGGGTAGCAAAGTGTCACTCGAAGAGGCCGTGGAGGCCCTGGTGCCACACTTCGAGGACGTCTTCGACTACACGGAGTCGGAGACCCAGAGGGCGGCGTATGTCCGTGGTCAGGGCAAGGAGTCGTTGTTCGAGGTCGATCGCCTGCTGAAAGCCGGAACATTCTCCGCCGAAAAGCGTGCCGAGGAGCCTCTGCTGGTCAACGGCCGGCTGCCTGGTGAGCCGGCCCGTCCGGAGTGGATGAGGGTCACCGCCCGCATGGGCGCCGACTACCTCGAGCTGAAGAAGCTGATGCGTGGACTAGAGCTCAACACCGTCTGCGAGGAGGCCAACTGCCCCAACATCTACGAGTGCTGGGGGATGGGCACGGCGACTTTGATGATCCTGGGGGACAGGTGCACCCGGGCCTGCTCCTTCTGCAACGTGACCACCGGCAAGCCCACCGAGTTGGACGTCTTCGAGCCTTTCCGTGCCGCGGAGGCCATTGAGGCCATGAACCTGCAGCACGCCGTGATCACATCGGTGAACCGGGACGATCTCGACGACGGGGGGGCAGGCATCTTCGCCCAGACCATCACCGAATCACGCCGACGGTCGCCTCGCACCGAGATCGAAGTCCTGATCCCTGACTTCAAAGGAGACCGCGAAGCGTTGCAGACGGTGATGGACGCCAGGCCCGAGGTGCTCAACCACAACACCGAGACCGTGCTTCGTTTGCAGCGCGACATCCGAACCTCGGCCAACTACGGGCGCTCCCTGGCACTGTTGTGGCGGGGCAAGCAGATGTATGCCGAGGGTCTCATCAAGTCAGGTCTGATCGTGGGTATGGGAGAGACCAGGGAAGAGGTGCTGGCGACGTTGGCGGACATGAGAGCGGTGGGAATCGACATCGTCACCATTGGCCAGTATCTGCGGCCGACGGCCCGTCACCGACCCATCCACCGCTATGTCCACCCCGATGAGTTTGCCGAGTACAAGGGTTTTGGTGAGGAAATCGGCATTCCTCACGTCGAGTCGGGTCCCCTGGTCAGGTCGAGCTATCACGCCAAGGAGAGTCGCCGGGCGGTGCCGGTGACGATCGGCGCGCGAGGGGATTGAATTCGTCTGCCCGGTCAGCCATGGTGACCACATGCCATCTTCTGAGGCTGCCCGCAACGACCTATACAATGGTCTCGCCGAGCTGCTCGGCTCCGAGCGCGCGGAGACGCTTATGACCCATCTTCCCCGATACGATCCCGACGAGGTAGCCACCAGGTCGGATCTGGCCGACCTGAAGTCGGGGTTGATCGGGCGGTTCCAAGGGATCGACCAACGCTTCGAGCAGATCGATCACCGCTTCGAGCAGATCGATCACCGCTTCGAGCAGATCGGCCAACGCTTCGATCGTTTGGATCAGCGACTCGATCGCATGTATCACACTCTCGTAGCCGGGCTCTTCGTCATAATTGCCGCCATGGCCGGTGTCCTCTTCGCCACCCTCTGAGGCCGGAACCGATCGGCCGCCCTTGTGGACCTGTCCGGACTGTGGACGTTCCTTCGTCAACAGGAACCAGGCCCACGCCTGTCAGCACACCACGGTCGACGACTACCTCGAGGCCAAATCCGACTTGGCGGTGTCCATCTACGACGAGGTGGTCGATGCGCTCCGCTCCGCCGGCGAATTTCGAGTCCACGCCCAGAAGACCAGGATCGCCTTCATCTCGAGGATGACGTTTGGTGGTGTGTCACT
>CAZSOF010000036.1:0-5966 GCA_964607685.1 uncultured Acidimicrobiaceae bacterium
GCGAATTCCAGGCCTGATCCAGCCGACAGGTCGCGGACAACTGACGACGCGACCAGTTCCCCCGTGAGGCCAAATCCATCGGTCGTGCTGTGATGTGAACCCCAGCCCCCTGACATCTCCGTTCACGAACTCAACCTCACTGGTGTGAACCCCACCGCGCATAGTGATTTCTAGGGCATCCAACTCATCACGAACGGACAGCCAGCAGCGGACGGCGCGTCCGGTCCCTCGAAGACACTCAGTGTGTTTGATCGCCCGGCCGGGCCGTGGTCAGTCGGTGAAGCCCCGGAGCCCGGTGTCCAGCCGGTCGAGGACTTCAACGGCGAGTTCGGCGAGACTCTGCTCATCCACGGTCTCGAGCCAGGTGTCGATGGCCGCTCTCATCCCGGCTACACAGGCTGCGGCGATGACCCGGGGAGCGAGGAGAGTGGATGAGACCTCCATCCTCTCTGCAATGGCATCCGTGAGGATCTGCTCCCACCGCGCCTGTTGCTCGAGCTCACGTGATCGCAGCCCGGGTGATTCGTTGATGATCGCTTTGCGGATGAGCACCGGTTCTCGTCGGTGCTCGAGGTCCTCAACGAGGTCGAGAAAGGCGTTCTTGACCGCCACCAAGACCGACTCCTCGGCCGGACGTGCGAGTATGGCCCGCCGAAGGAGAGCACTGCTCTCGGACTCGTTGGGGAATAGGACGTCCTCCTTGGACGGGTAGTAGCGGAAGAAGGTCCTCGGGGAGAGATCAACTGCGGCGGCGATCTCGTCGACGGTGACGTTGTCGTAGCCGCGCTCATGAAAGAGCTCGAAAGCCTTCTCGGCCAGCTGGATCTGAGTCTTGATCCGCTTGCGCTCTCTCAGGGACAGCGACGACTCGACGGACGTCATGGAAACCAGGCTACTACGGAAGTTGGCAGATCATGTCATTTGACAGAGATTGCTATATGTCACTCTCTGACTAGAGTCCATGGTTTCTGGGCCATCTTCCTCTATCTACAAAGAGAATCGTCGAATGAACTTGGTATCGGACTCCGGTGGGAACGGCGTGATCCGCCGTTCCCCGCTCACGATGGAGGGACATGCCCATTCTGAGGAGAGTGTCACGTTGAGCAAGTCGGCAGCCGATGACCTATATGTGGGCCGGGCGTGTCACCCTCGAGTCGTCACCAAATCGGGATGCCATGAGTCGTCGTAAATGGATCTTGAATGGCGGGCTCGCGGTCTTGGTTCTGGTGATCGCGGCGGTGGCCTTCGGGTCGGTCGGCAGCAGCTTCGACGCCGAGGGCGACGAGGTTCGAACCGTGACCGTCGAGCGTGGGTCAGTGGTGGCCACCGTCTCGGCATCGGGCGAGCTGGTGGCTCCGACGGACGTCACGCTCGATTTCGCAACGAGCGGGCGGTTGGTCGAGGTTGTCGTACGCCCGGGTGAGGAAGTCGCCGTGGGTGACATGCTGGCACGTCTCGACGATGCCGACGCGCTCGACCAACAGGCGAGCGCCGAGGCCGGGCTCGCCGCCGCCAAAGCCGCGCTCGACAGTGTCCTCAATCGATTGACCCCGGCGCAGCGTTCGTTGGGTAGCGCGCAGATCGCGGCCGCTGCCGAACAAGTGGAGTCGGCCGAGGCTGCATTGGCCCGTGCCCAGGCGGTGGCAACGGCGAACGCGGCCCTCTATGACGAGCAGGTCGCGGCGGCTCGACAACAGCTGGGAATCCAGCAGGCGAGCCGGGAGGAGCAGGTTGCGGCGGCGCGTGCCAATGTTGCGGCTGCCGAAGCGGCTTTGGATCGCCTGTTGGAGGGGCAGTCATCGGCACAGCGGGCCGTGGGAAGGGCCCAGATCGACCAGGCCGAAGGCGCCGTCGACGCCGCGGAGACGGCCCTGTCCCAGGCGAGACATGTGGCGGACGCAAATGCCGACGCCTACGACAGCCAGGTCGAGGCAGCCCAGAGCTCATTGACGGCCGCTCAGAATCGCCTTGCCGAGGCGGAGGATCTTCTCGCCCAGCTCGTGGAGGAGGCCGAGGCGTGTGACCCGGATGACACACCAGACCTCTGCGCGGAACTCGACTCTGCGGTAGCCCTACAGATGCAGGTAGTGGCCCAGGAGACTGCTGCAGTGGCGCAAGCGGAGAGCGCTCTGGTCGCCGCTGAAGCTGCCAGGACACAGGGTCTGGCTCGCGATGACCAAGCGGTGGCCCTGGCCCGAGCGCAGGTGGATCAAGCGGAGCTGGCGCTGGAGCTCACCGAGGCCCAGGTTGCGGTCAGTCGGGAGGATCCATCCGATGCGTCGGTGGCACAGGCCGAGGCGCAGGTTCAGCTGGCGAAGGCACAACTCGATCAGGCCTTGCTGCAGGTGGACGATTCCGCGCTGAGCTTGGCCGAAGCCAACCGTCAAACAGGTCTGGCCCGTGATGCCCAAGCCACCGATGCCGTGGCTTCGCAATTGGAGCAGACGCAGCGATCACTCGATCTGACAAGGGCCCAGGTCGGCGTCAACCAGGAGCCCCCGACGGAAGCCGAGATCGCCGCGGCCACTGCTCAGGTGCAACAGGCCGAAGCGGCCCTGCAACGGGCGATACGAGCAGCCGAGGAGACTGTCCTGCGCGCACCGGTTACCGGAACCGTCGCCGCAATCAACTCCGAGGTCGGTGAGCTCGTCGGCGGCGGGGCCCTGCCGGGGACATTGGGTTTCATCCAACTGACCGATGTCGGCGATTTGATCGTGGAGGTGGACTTCTCCGAGGCGGATGCCATCAGGGTGGAGATCGGACGGTCCGCTGCGGTCGAGATAAACGCCCGACCCGATGAACGGGTGTCCGGTAGCGTCATACGAATCGATCCGACGGCCACGGTGGTCAACGATTTGGTCACCTACGGCGGATACGTGGCATTGGCGACCATCCCGGATGGGGTGAGACCTGGACAGACGGTGACCGTCGACGTGATCATCGACGAGGTGGACAACGCTCTCTTCGTCCCGTCGAGCGCACTGGAGCGGATAGGTGACGAGACCTATGTGATCGTGGTCGAAGAGAATGGCGAGACTACGCAGCGCCCGGTCCGCGTCGGGCTCGAGGGCGACGGGACTACTCAGGTGGTGGCTGGTGTCCAAGAAGGCGAGCTGGTGTCGATGGTTGGAGGTGGCTACGTGCCGCCGGCCAGTCCGATTGGCGGCTGAGGCGTGAGCTCACCGGTCGCCGCTCTCCACCCCCGGCCGACGGGGCGGGCAGTGCCGGTCATCGACGCGCAACATCTGGACCGGGTGTACGGGGTCGGCGAGACAGAAGTCCACGCCCTGCGCGACGTCAGCTTCACGGTCGCCGCCGGGGACTATGTGGCAGTGATGGGGGCTTCGGGCTCGGGAAAGACGACGCTCATGAACATCCTCGGCTGCCTCGACATCCCTACATCGGGTCGCTATCTCCTCGACGGCTACGACGTGGGCGAGTTGGAGGACTCCCAACTGGCGGTGCTTCGCAATCGCCGGATCGGGTTCGTCTTTCAGTCATACAACCTATTGGGTCGGACCAATGCTTTGGCCAACGTCGAGCTTCCCCTGGTCTATGCGGGCGTGTCGCGGAGCGAACGCAGAGCCCGGGCTCTGGCCGCCCTGGACCTCGTGGGATTGGCCGAACGGGTGGGCCACATGCCGAATGAGCTGTCAGGTGGCCAGCAGCAGCGAGTGGCGGTCGCCCGGGCCCTCGTCACCGCCCCGGCCCTGCTCTTGGCCGACGAGCCAACCGGGAACCTGGATTCGACATCGACCGAGGAGGTCTTGGTCACCCTCGACGGACTCAACATGTCCGGGCGAACGATCGTGCTGATCACCCACGAGGAACCGGTAGCCGAGCACACCAAGCGAACGATCCGTCTCCTGGACGGGGCCATCGTGGAAGATCGAAGGACAGTTGCGGTGACCGACCCGCCGCCCCGATGGGAAGGCCCCCAGTGAGGCTCTCGGAGATCGTCCGGTTTGCCTTGCATGGCCTGACCGCCAACCGGCTACGTTCGCTCCTCACCACCCTCGGGATATCGATAGGTGTCGCTGCGGTGATCCTCCTCGTTGCTGTGGGCGCAGGTGCCGGTGATGTGATTCAACAATCGATTCGTGACCTGGGCACCAATGCAATAAGTGTCATCCCCAGATTCTTCAGCTTCGGAGTCAGTCCGGAGGACGTGCCCATCGACCAGCGCGATTTGACCATGGAGGACGTCGAAGCGCTGTCAGACCAGCGGAGTGCCCCCGACATACTGAGTGTCTCACCGATCGTTCAGTTCCCGGTGACGTTGTCCTATGAGGACAACGTCCACACCCTTCAGGACTTCTCCGGTAGCACCCCGAGCTACTTCTCGGTGGCCAACTCGACAGTCGGCTCCGGTGCATTCTGGACCGAGTCCGACGTGGCCAGCGCCCGCCGGGTAGTGGTGCTTGGCGCAACTCCGGCGGAGGAGCTGTTTGGCGCCGCCAACCCCATCGGTGAGCGCATCGCCATCAGTGGTGTCCCGTACACGGTTGTCGCGGTTTTCAGCGAGAGGGGATCGCTGGGCTTCGTCGATGCCGATGACACCGCGGTGGCACCGATCACCGCAGTGCAACAGAGCCTGTCGGGCTATGGCCCGCTCTCAGCGATCACCGTGCAGGCCCGGAGCGAAGAGAGCGTGCCCTTTGCCGAGCAACAGATGGTGTCGATTCTCGATGCGCAGCACGGCATCGAAGACCCCGACAAACGTGATTACCAGATCTTCAATCAGGCATCCCTGCTGGAGGCCACGGGAACGGCGACCACTACGATCTCGATAATGCTGGCTGCCGTCGCCGGGATCTCCTTGCTGGTGGGAGGGATCGGAATCATGAACATCATGCTGGTCAGCGTGACCGAACGAACCCGCGAGATCGGGATCAGAAAGGCGGTTGGGGCACCGCGCAGAGCGATACTTGCTCAGTTCCTCGCCGAGGCGACATTCCTCTCGGTACTTGGCGGGACGCTCGGGGTCATCCTTGGCCTCCTCGGTGCGAGCGTGGACATCGCGGGCATCAATCCGAGGCCGGTTCTGGCTTCGATCATCGGGTCGTTTCTGGTGGCGGTGGCCATCGGGCTGTTCTTCGGTAGCTATCCGGCAGCACGCGCCGCTTCACTGCGGCCGATAGAGGCGCTTCGCTTCGAATGACGGAACACGCAACCCCCCACCCCGTGGAAGACCCCGGCCACCGACTGGGCCGAGCGCCGGAGGGCGACAACCTGGACGAGTTGCTGGAGAAGGCCGCTCCGCGTCGTCGTTCGAAACTCACCACCGGGCTGTTGGCCGGGCTGATCTTCCTCATCGGCTTCTTCCTGGGTTCCACCGCCGAGAAGGTCTTCGTGGCGATCCAGGAGGCCCAGGCCGCTGCAGAAGCCGAGAGTGCACAGCCCGACCTACCGGAGACCAGTGCGCCGACCGCCATGGGAACAGTTCGATTGATCGAGGACGGGGTCATCTACCTCGAGCGGGCCGAAGGTGGGACGGTGAAGGTTCGAATCGAGGCCACGACGATCGTCGGGTCGAGCCAATCGGCACAGATCACGGATCTTCGGCCCGGCGATGAACTGATCGTGTTCGGCGAGAAGGCCGACGACGGCACGGTGACAGCTTCCAGGGTCCAGCAGAGCAGCCCTCGTCCCTGAACCCGAGCTGCCGGATATCTACGAGGTCAGGCGAGGTGTTTGTTCGTGTCGGCAAATCGGTGTGCCAGCTCATGCAACATCGCGGTTGCGATCGAAGCATTGCCCTCCAGCAGGGCCAGCAGGTCCGAGCGACGGATGGCCAAACCACGCAGTGGGCTGGTCACGGACACCCGTGCCGTCCGCGGCACCTCGGCGAGCACCGACACCTCGCCGAAGAACATCCCGGGCCCGAGCTCGATGTGCCCCTCGTCGGGTAGGTCCACACGCACCGTGCCCTCTTCGATGATGAACAAGCCGGTTCCCGGTTGGTT
>CAZSOF010000036.1:6066-7528 GCA_964607685.1 uncultured Acidimicrobiaceae bacterium
CGCCGATTGATCGCCATCGTCCGTATCACGCCGCCCCGGCTGCGCACCGCGGTAGAGGAGGACAAGCGGACCGCCACCTGGCTCGAGCTCTTCTACGACCTCGCCTTCGTCGTCGCCGTCGCCGTGCTATCCGAACGGCTTCTCGGCGACACGACCTGGCCTGGGTTGGCTTCGTTCTTCGGCTACTTCGGGTTGCTTTGGTGGCTTTGGGCCAGCCATACGTTCTATGCCGACCGATATGACACCGACGACCTGATCTATCGACTCTTGGCGGCAGCGCAAATGGTCGCGGTGGTCGTCCTGGCGGCTTCGCTCTCTGGGGGTCCGAGCGGGTCGACCACCGTCTTCGCCGTCGCCTACTCGAGCGCTCGCCTGATCCTGTTGGGTATGTATCTGAGGGTCTACCGCCACGTGGGAGAGGCCCGGCCTCTTACCCGCGGATATCTGATCGGGTTTGGCACTGGAGCGGCCGTCTGGCTCGCTTCGATCTTCGTGCCGGAGGACGCGAGATTCGTCATGTGGGCCGTTGCGGTGTCGATCGATCTGGCCACACCGTGGACGATGAGACGCGAGCAAGCCCGGGTGCCACTCGACGTCTCTCATCTGCCGGAGCGGTTCGGCTTGTTCACCATCCTGGTGCTGGGTGAGTCGATAGCTGCAGTGGTAACGGGACTCACCCATCTTGATTGGCGCTGGGCTCCCACCGTGACCATGACCTTGGGTATCGGTATCGCCAGCGCTCTGTGGTGGATGTACTTCGAAAAAGCGGAGGGAACCATCGTGCGCAGATACGACCGCGGGACTACCCGCACGTGGCGACCCACCGCCTGGATCTACACCCATTTCCCCCTGGCCGCGGCTCTCGCCGCGCTGGGAGTTGCCCTGGAGCACAGCGTCTCAGACGCCGGCGGAGACCCGATCGGGCATGCCCACCGATGGCTCTTGGTCGGATCGGTTGGAGTGGCGCTTGCCTCACTGGCTCTGATCGAGACGGTCTCCCTCACGGCGGCCCACCGTGAGGCGTTCTCCAGAGCCATAACCATCAATCGTCTCGCCGCCCTTCCCTTCTTGGTCGTCATCGGCCTGATGTCCGGGCTGGAATCACAGTGGGTTGCTGCCGGCGTCTTCGCGGTGTGCGTCGCGGTGTTGATCGCCGATTTGAGCGCTGAGGCCGACCTTCAGTGAGGGCATACGTCTCGCCATGGCCAAGAGTGTGTCACTCGCCCTTCAATCGCCGTCCTCATCCGGCGTCCTCGATCGCCGTAGTGGCGCCGCTGCGTCGCAGCCTGCGGACGGCCTCCCGGTGACGCCCGGCCTCACCAGCGAAGACCCTGGGGAGGTAGAGGAGAGAGGCCACGGTGAACAAGGCGGCGAACACCCAGCCCATCCCGGAGTAACCCCATTGGGTCAGGGCCGCTCCTCCCAGAGAGGCTCCGATCAGATAGCCAAACTGGAGCAACGC
>CAZSOF010000036.1:7628-14953 GCA_964607685.1 uncultured Acidimicrobiaceae bacterium
CCAAGCCCAACGCCAATCGAATCCACCCACTGCCCCTGCCAGCGGTTGCCCCACGATCCAGGCCACGGGTTGGCCGACCAGAGCCCAGGACAACACGCGCGCGCTCTCTCCAGATGCGGCCCACGCCTGGGAGGCGGCCAGCCCACCAGACACGACCAGCGCCAGACCGAACCCGATCATGACCTGTGCCCCGAGCAAGATGGCAAAGCCGGGGGAGACCGCACTCGCCAGTGATCCGACGGCCAGGCCGATGAGGCCCACCGAGAGCAACCTGGTGAGGTGGTATCGGTCTCCGGTCACCGCCAGGATCAGGGCAGTGATGCCTGCGGTGAAGCCAGAGACCGAACGTAGCTGGGCAGCCGCAGTGGTGCTGACCCCGAATTCTGCGGCTACATCGGGAAGGATGGGTGAGAGAACCAGAATCGCCGCCTGTGCAGCAAACAGACAGGAGAACAGGACAACGCTTGGTGACAGGCCCAACCGCCCGGGCAACCGCGACACGAACGCGATCATACGATGGCAGGTGAAGTGGAGCTGTTGATAGCACAAGCCCGGGCGACGTGTAATTTCGGTTGCGTCCAACGAAGGAGCACACACCTGAGCCATCCAACCGACGCATGCCTCGATCACGAGGTTCGCCCATAGACATGGCCAACCCAATCATTCTCGCTGTCGACGACGAGCCGGATGTCTTGGCCGCCGTGCGTCGTGACCTCCAGGCTCACTACGCCAGCGACTATCGAGTCTTGGGCGCGAGCTCTGGGGAGGAGGCCATGAACCTGTTGGGTGAGATGGCGCTTCGTGACGACGAGGTCGCCCTTCTCCTCGTCGACCAACGGATGCCGGGGGTGACCGGCGTAGACCTCCTGACCCGCTCTGATGCGCTCTTCCCAGCCGCCAAGAGAGCCTTGCTCACTGCCTATGCCGACACCGATGCCGCAATCGACGCCATCAACGAGGTCCATCTCGATTACTACATCATGAAACCGTGGGATCCGCCCGAGGAACGGCTCTACCCGATCCTCGACGACCTGCTCGAGGAGTGGTGGGGCCAACATCGACCCCAGTTCTCGGGTGTCAGAGTGGTCGGCTACCAGTGGTCGCGTGAAAAGCACGAGCTGAAGAACTTCCTGGCTGCCAACCAGCTCCCCTACCGCAACGTCGATGTGGAATCGGGAGACGCCGATGCCCTACTGAAGACTGCCGGAGCCAGCATGTCGGAACTCCCTTTGGTGATCCTCACCGACGGCACGACGCTTCGCAAACCGACGGTGGCCGAGCTGGCCGACCGCCTCGGTCTGCACACCGAGGCCGAGGACGTCGCCTACGACCTGGCAATAGTGGGAGGCGGGCCGGCGGGCCTCGCCGGGGCCGTCTACGGCTCCTCCGAGGGACTGCGAACGCTCCTCATCGAGGAGGCCGCACCCGGGGGCCAGGCAGCCCAGAGCTCGAGGATCGAGAACTACCTGGGCTTCCCCCGCGGTCTGAGTGGGGCCGATCTCGCCCGCCGCGCCGTCACCCAGGCCACCCGCTTCGGCACCGAGATCCTGGTTCCGGCCGAGGTCACCGAGGTTGTGAGGAACGACCCCTACCGCATGATCCATCTCGCCGACGGGCACGAAGTCACCTGCAAGGCGATGCTCATCACCACAGGTGTCTCCTATCGCAAGCTGGACCGCCCCGGCATGGAACGGTTGTCCGGTGTCGGGGTCTACTACGGGACGTCACAGTTCGAGGCCTCCAATCATGCCGGTGAGTCGATGTTTGTGATCGGCGGTGGCAACTCGGCAGGTCAGGCGGCCATGTTCCTCAGCCGGTTCACCGATTCGGTGGCGATCATCATTCGTCGTGACGACCTCAGCGCCTCCATGTCCCAGTACCTCATCGACGCACTGGACGCCAACCCTGCCGTGCGGATCATGCCTCGTACCCGTCTCCTCGAAGCGATCGGGAAGAAGAGACTGGAGTCGATCCGCCTCGAAGTGGACGGCAATGAGGAGACGGTGCCCGCCGGTGCGGTGTTCGTCTTCATCGGCCAGGAGCCCAGGACTGAATGGATATCCAACCTCGTCGAGACCGACGAGCGCGGGTTCATCCTCACCGGAGATGACATCACTTCGCTCAAGGGCTGGTCGGTGGATCGCGACCCTTTCCCGATGGAGACCTCGGTACCCGGGGTGTTTGCCGCCGGCGACGTTCGTCACGGATCAACCAAGAGAGTGGCAACCTCGACCGGGGAAGGGGCCGCCGCGATCCGCTTCATTCATCAGCATCTCGCCTCCCTGTGAGTGACCGCATCAGCGTTCTCCGCTCGCTTCCCTACCTTTCCGAGCTGTCGGACGACGTGCTGAGCGAAGTCGCCTCCGAATCTGAGGAAATCGAGGTGGCTCGAGGCGACGTGGTCATCCGAGAAGGTGACGAGGGGGATTCTGCGTTCATCGTCATCAATGGCGAGCTCGAAGTCACCAAGAACGTGGACGGACGTCAGGTCGTGCTCACCACCGTGGGCCAGGGTCAGGTCCAAGGCGAACTAGCCCTGCTGGAGGACTCGCTGAGATCGGCTTCGGTGACCGCATTGACCCACGCCACCCTGCTCAGGATCCCGGCGCAGTCGTTCCGCGCCCTCCTGGAGAACCCTGCTTTCGTGCTCAGCACCCTCAAACTGGTCCTGCGCAGACTGCGAGAGAGTCAATCCTTTCTACAGCAAGAGGAGAGGATGGCCGCGTTGGGCAAGATGGCAGCCCAGCTCATGCACGAGCTCAACAATCCTGCAGCCGCACTGCGGAGAAGCGTGGATGCGCTGGCGGCGACGAACACTCGAATGGCGTCATTGGTCGATTCCGGAATCGACATCGAGAACCTGCAATCCGGTGAGCCGAGCGGCGGACCGCCGGTTGGGGCCCTCGAGCGCGCCGACAGGGAGCAGGCCCTGGCCATGTGGCTCGAGAGCCACGGCGTGGCCGAGCCCTGGCAACTGGCACCGCCATTGGCGGACAGAGGATGGACCGAGGTCGACCTGGAAGGGACGTTTGCCACTTCGCCCTCGGCTGCGGAATGGCTCGCTCTCCGTTTCCTGTCCGCCGAGCTCGTCGGGGAGGTCCAGCTCAGCGCCTCCCGAATCTCAGAGCTGGTACGCGTGGTCAAGGAGTACTCGTTCCTCGATCAGGCCCCGGTCCAAGAGGTGGATGTGGCCGGCGGGATCGAGGACACGCTGATACTCCTCAAACACAAACTGCGAGGTGTCGACGTGACCGTCGACAGGTCCCCGGATCTGACTCCGATCACCGCCCCCGGTCGGGATTTGAACCAGGTCTGGACCAACCTGATCGACAACGCAGCAGATGCGATGGATGGCAGTGGCTCACTGAGGATCACAGCGCAGCCTTGGGAGTCGGGTGTCGAGGTGCAGGTGTTCAACACCGGGGACCCGATACCGGAGGCCACACTCGCCAGGATCTTCGACCCGTTCTTCACCACCAAGGAGCCGGGGAAAGGCACCGGTCTCGGCCTGCACACCGTCCACTCGATCGTCTCCAAGATGGGGGGCAGCATCACGGTGAACAGCGACCGCTCCGGGACGGCCTTCACCGTTCGACTGCCGTCGAAGCCGGGTTAGCGATGAACACGGCTCATGATCCTCCTGGTGCCAGCCAGCTGAGGATCCGCTCGGCATAGAACGCGGGCCAACGCTCGTCCGGAGCAGATGCCCGATGTTCGGCGTGGGCTTTCATCAGCCAGCTGGCCACCAGGTCGGCGTCCGGGTCGAACCCAACGTGATCGGCGATGCCGTTCTCGATGAGGAACTCGGCATACCACTCCGCCCAGGTGTGGCTGGGCCCGCCGACAGCCGCGTGGTGCGCCCGTCCGGCCGAGGCCATGAGCCTCGTCAGCTCTGTGACCGCCGATGACTCTGACGGCTGATGCTCAGAGCCCGGCATTGTCGGAATCAGCATGCGTCTGGGTTTGCGACGCCAGACGGTGAGCCAGGGTCTTTACCAACCCCAGTGCCACAGCCGGTCTCTCCTCCAGAATCGAGTACAGGTCGGTCCTGTTGAGGGTGAGGCCGAACAAACCTCCACCCCCGGCATCCACGTCGGCTGACCGCCGGCCCTCTCCGAGCAAAGCCAGTTCTCCCACATGATCACCGGCACCGTATCGGGTTATCTCGATCCGACTTCCCCCATCAACAGTGCTCACGATGGCATTGCCATCGACGATCACGAGCATCTCGTCACCCTCGTCCCCCTCGTTGTAGACCCGATGCCCGGCCGGGATGTGCCTTTCGGTGGCAACCGTTGCGATGATCTCCAGATCCTCCGGGTCGAGATCCTGGAACATCGGAACACGCTGTAACGCCAGCACCCGATCGATCAGATCGATGCCTCTGAAGTCGATCTCTTCCATCGTCGGCAAGCTTGGCACGGCCGTCCGAACTAGGTCGGAACGGTCAGCAGCCACCAGGGCACGCATCTCGCTCACGTCTTCGCCCTGCTCCAGACGCGACCTGATCGCCAGGGCCCGTATCCAGGGATCGAAGTCATTGGTCATCGCGGCGAGAGCCTGCTCTGCCGCACCGACTCCCCGGGGCTCATCTCCGGGCTCCAATAGGGGGAGCAGCAGGGAGACGACGGAATGGTCTGTGACCGTCTCCAGGGCCTCGATGGCGTTGGCCCGGGTCTCGGGGTCCTCTGATTTCACGCCTCGCTCCACGACCTCCATCACCGCCGCCCTGTCCGGTGTGGTGACGGCGAGAATTGCCCATTCCGTGAGTCGGGCACCGCGTGCCCTCAACACACGGGCGAGGTATTCGGTAGCCGCTCCCTTTTTGGCACCCTCGAGTGCTCGTGAATAGGAGGCGAGAAGGGAGGCCCGCATTGCCTCCTGGCCTGCCCATGGGCCGAGGCCGGCACCTTTGCGCTCATTTGGGTCGAGCGCACGCAGGGCGGCGTCGGTGGTGTGGACCGAGCCGGTGGCCAGCACCCCTAGAAGGTGACCGCGGCCTGCAGCGGAACGGGCGAGGCCCCTGGCGGCGGCGGCCCGAACTCTCATCGAAGGATCGTCCAGTTGCCGAAGAAGCACCTCACTCTCGCCATCTGCACTGGCGTAGGCATTGGTCGCCGAAGCACGGACTGAATGATCGGGGTGTGACATGAAAGGCACCACGTCTATTCCCAGTTGGCCGGCATGCCCGGCGATCTCATCGAGGATGGCCGCATCAGACTCGGCATCCCCATGTCCCAGCATCGACTGCAGGGCATCGCGTCCGGTCTCGTCCATGGCGAGAACGGCAGCCGCGGCCCGCACTCTGGGATTGGAGTCAGCCAGCGCCCGGGTCATGTCCACCCCTTGCACCATGTCGGGATCGCGCGCCGCGAGATGGAGGCCGCGTAACCGAAGCCGCGGGTCGGGGTCGTCGAGGGCGGCGTTCACGTGGTCAGCACTGCCGCTCGTGTCGAAGACACACAGAGAGTCCAGAGCCACCTGCCTCACCAGGGGACTCTCGTCGGACAACGCCGTGGCAATTCGATGGTTTGAGATGTCACCAATGCGGGTGAGGGATGCAAAAGCCATCGCCCTGGCCTCGGATCGCGGGTCGTCCAGGTGGTCCACCAGCAGGCGTTTGCCGATGGCGTCTTCGGGGGTGATGAGACCGGCGTGGGGAACCCCGAAGACCCCAACCAGGCCTTGTCTGATGGCGTCCACGATGGCCTCGACGTATGCCGGGCGCATCGCGTTGACCAGCCAGAGCAGGCCCAGCGCCAGAAGCAGTCCGATGACGAAACGACCTTCCTGTGGAAGGCTCTTTCCTGCGATCAGGATCAGCCCCCCGCCGAGAACACCGAGTTGCTGGGGAACAGCCGTCACGAATGCCAATACCTGGCTGCGACGACGCCCAGTGAGAACGTTGAACAGAGCGGGAAACGCAGTGCCGGCGATGGCATTCACGGCAACCCACTGCAACGATCTGAAGATCACGGCTGTGGTGAGGGTGAACAACCCCAACCACAGGGAAAACCCGAGGACATAGACCAGCGGGACCAACATCAGCGTGACCACCAACCCAAAACGAGCGAACAGACGATTGGTCGCCAACCCGGACACCAGAAACGTGAGGGCGGTGGCAACCGATGAGAAGATGCCCAGGAACCCGGCTACCTCGGATTCAGTGTCGAAGGCGGCTGCAACCAGCTCATTGAAGGGGAAGACGACCAGGAAGAAGAGCATGGCCACGGCAACGGTGCCGATCGCAGCCAATCGGAGAAGTCGGTTGGAAGCCAACGTGGTGATCGATGCCCGCAGCTCGGCGGTCAGCCCGGTCTCGAGTCGCGACTCGGGGCGGAACGACCTTCGCAGTCTGAGGAGGATCGCCGCGCTCCCGGTGAGTAGGAGACCCTGGACGAGCAGGAGAGCCGGAGCCCCCAGCCACGCCGCCAGCGGTCCGGTGATCAGGTTGCCCATGATGCCTCCCGCAATGCCCGCGGTGGCGAACAGCGGGAAGAGCCGCTTGGCCTGTCTCGTCGTACAGCACGACTCCGCCGCTCCCCACATCATGGTGAGCGTGGCCACCATGAGGACCTGGGTGGATATCCAGATGAACGGATAGACGAATTGTCTGTCGAGCGTCACCGACCACCATTCGACCACTGCCCATAGCCCGGCCACCGCTGCCAAACGCCAGAGGAAGCGCGTGGATCCCACTGCGGTCAGGACACCGGAATACACCAGCATCACCATCATCGCCGCCGGTCCGGTCAGGGCGATCATCACCGGCAGCTCCTCCACGCCGAACCGGAGGAAGAACAGGGCGTCGGCCGCATTTGCGCTGAGAGCATGGGTGGACTGAGTCACCGCGAACAACGTCGAGACCCAGACTGTCATCGTGATTTCCTCGGATCTGACCCCAAGTCTTGTGATGACCTTCCTCACGCTCCCTCCAAACGGGCTGAGACCTCCCGGGACGCTATAGGTGTATGAGCACTACAGCGATGCATCGGGCCGTCGGGCATGCGCCTAGCCCGAGAAAACACCGGGATCACACGCACACGCGCCCGATGCAAATGTGTAGGGTCGGCCACGAGATAGAAGTCGAGGACTCACACGCTTCAGAGCGTGCCCACCACAGCTGCCGGTCTGTCGGGGAGACCGGCATCCGGAGTCCTCGCCAGAGTGTTGAAGACGCATCGGATCCGGTCTTGAAGAGGAGGCGGAGTCTTGAAAGTGAGTATTGACGTCAACGGTGAGACCTTTGAGAGAGACGTCGAGCCGCGAGTGCTCTTGGTCGATTTCCTTCGCAACGACCTCGGCCTCACCGGCACGAATGTGGG
>CAZSOF010000037.1:0-12227 GCA_964607685.1 uncultured Acidimicrobiaceae bacterium
GCGACGGGGGTCGACTTCCGCATGGTCGATGTCGACCAGGGAACCAGCATCACGGTCGACTCGGCGGTGCCCTTCTACTTCTCCTGGAGCCCGGATGGCGATCGGGTGGTCACCCATGCCGGCGAGGACCGGGTGGAGACCATCCGACCCGATGGTGGTCGTCTGCGCCTGGAGCCCACGTCATCCACCTATCTCGCGCCACAGTGGGCCGCGAACGGGGTCTTTCACGTCGTCGGCGATGAACTGGTGCTCGAAGACGACGACGGTGAGCGCACTCCGATTGCGGTTGTCTCCGGCCTGACGATGTTCGTGGCCAATCCTCAGGGCACCCGTGTGGCCCTGCAAACCACCGGTGACAATTCGGCGCTGCCGGTTGCGTTGTCCGAGCCTCCGACCGTACCCAGCGGCAGTGTGGCAGTCGTGGATCTCGAGTCGGGGATGTTGGATGTCGCCCACGAGGGCTTGGCACTCGGATTCTTCTGGAGCCCGGACGGCGGGTCGCTCTTGATGATCACACCGGATTCCGGAGGAGTCCTTCCCCGGGTCTGGACCGTGGGTGGTGGGGCCACCGACTACGTCGGTTACCAGCCGCCGGGCACGATGCTCCGAGACACATTCCCCTTCTTCCCCCAGTATGCGCAGTCTGTCAGCTTCTGGTCTCCGGATTCGGAGGCCTTCACCTTCGCCGGCGACATCGACGGGGACAGGGGCATCTGGGTCCAGGACGTGTCCGAGCCCACCCCCACCAAGGTCTCGGATGGCGTATGGGTCGCCTGGTCCTCACCATGACAGGTTGCAGTGAATCGATCATCTGGCTGTGACGGGACCGCGGCCGGGCATCGTCGATTCTCGGCGGCCCTGGTCGATCGCGCTTCAGACGGGTTGGTAGCCCCAAACGTCCTGCGCGATCTCGACGACCCGCTCCAGCTTCAGCCACTGGTCGGCCTCACTGATCGTGTTGCCCTCGACAGTGGAGGAGAACCCACACTGGTGACTCAACCCACACTGATCGAGATCGATGAGTGTCGACGCCTCATCGAGTCTCTGTTTGATCTCATCCGCGGGCTCGACCGCGGAATGCTTGGAGCTCATCAGTCCCAGGATCACCATCTTGTTCTCCGGCACGAAGCGAAGGGGTGAGAAGTCGCCCGACCGCTCGTCGTCGTACTCCAGGAAGAAGGCATCCACGTCCATCTCAGAGAACAAGATCTCGGCGACCGGGTCGTAGCCGCCTCTGGTGACCCAGGAACTCCGATAGTTCCCACGACAGAGATGGATGGCCGCGGTCATGTCCGCCGGCCGGTCACGGATCGAGTCGTTGACCAGCCGTGCGTAGAGATGGACCAGCTCGTCGGGGTCGTCACCACGGGCGGCCGTTCGTTCCCGCACCTCGGGATCGCATAGATACGCCAGATTGGTGTCATCGAACTGCAGGTAACGACACCCCCGGTTGGCGAGATCAGCCACCTCCTCGCGGTAGGCGGAGGTGAGATCGTCGAAGAACTCCTCCAGGTCCGGGTAGGACTCCTCGCTGATTCCCTCCCGTCCTCCCCGGAAATGGAGCATGGAGGGAGCCGGGATGGCCACCTTCGGGGTTCGGGTGACCACGGAAGCCAGAAAGTCGTAGTCCGCTCCCTGGATCGCCCGCGGGTGGCGGATCGGGCCGGTGACCTTCATGGTCGGTGGCTTCATGTCGATGGTCGTTCCGTCGTCCCGGCGAAAGCTGGCCAGGAACTCCCCCTCCGAGACGGTGACACCCTCCAGTTTCTCGAGGAAGTCGACGTGGAACCAGGTGCGGCGAAACTCACCGTCGGTGATGCCCGACAGGCCGACGTCTTCCTGACGCGCCGCCACCGCCTCGATCGCCTCGTCCTCGACCATCCGCAATCCCTCGTCCGAGAGCTCTCCGCTGCGGTGCTTGGCTCGCGCCTCGAGGACCTCGGGCGGTCTGAGGAAGCTCCCCACATGATCGGCGCGAAATGGTGGATGCTGTTTTGGCAACCCGATTCCCCTTCTGGGTTGGAGGAACCCAGGGTACCGCCGCCCTCAACCGGAGCGGGCGATCACATAGGCCTCGTCGTTGAACCACACACCGCCGTATCGCTCGAGCACGCCTCGGGTCGCCGGCACGTAGGCACCCGACGCCATGGCCTGGGAGAGTCTGGTCTCATCGATCTGGGCCACATACGCCGCCGCGTTCCAGGCCGCCAGGGTGAGTCCGGTGCCTATGTGCTCCCGGATCTGCGACGGCATCGCATGGAGCTCATATCGGAAGATGGCGTCCTCGTCGTCGATGTGCGGATAGATGAGGTCGGCGTCCCCGGGCTCCGTGAGCTGTCGTCGCGCCTCGGCGATGAGCTCGGAACGGCCAACCTGGAAGGGGTCCTCGTCGGGCCACACCCCACGGATGATCTCCAACCCGGGGTCATCGCCGTGGGCGTGGATCACGATCATTCGCCCGCCGGGGGCCAGTACCCGCGCGAGCGGGACCAGCACCATCCGCACCTTGTGCTCAGCACTGGTGCGTGCCCGATATGGCTGGGAGGCCACGATCAGGTCGTACTGACCTGGATTCCTCCCCGGGCCCGGGATCACCTGCTTGAGAAGGAACTCGCGGTCCCTGCGATAGACGACCAGGGCCGAGGGACGGGCATAGAGCGGGTTTCCGGTCTTGGGGCTGGTCACCACCTCCCAGGCACGGGCCAGCTGGTCGAATAGCTCATGGATCTGCTTGCCGAAGTCGTCTGTGGTCGAGCCCTGGAGTGGCGCCTCGATCCAGTTCACGACCGCGCCTCTGCCCGGAGTCAGGGAAGGCGCCTCCCGATAGTTCATGTTGGTCACGACAAACACCATCTCCGGATGCTCGTACAGACGGTCGGGGAGACGACCCAGCGCCAGACGCACATCCTCGATGCTTATCTCCTTGCCCACGACCAGCCAGGGAATGTGGGGAAACACGCGGTGCAGTCGACGCATCAGCTGACTGAGCACGGAGGCGTCGCCCATCCCGGCGTCGAAGACACGCAGCGCGTACTCCCCGGGCGTGATCAGATCCAGCTCGTCACCGATCCGCTCCGCAACGACCGACTTCTCGTTGGTGGCCGTGGTGAACATGAGGTAGGCCGCCCGATTGTCGAAGAACCGGTCAACGGTGTTCATGGTGAGGGAGTCTGAGCCATCATGCACCCTTTTAGCCGTTGCTTGCGCCGCTGTCACCGGGTGGTCGATGACGGCCATCACGTATGATCGGTGCGGATTTCGGACAAAGGTACGCCATTCGCACAGGAGCGAACAAATGAGCACCAAGAGCCTGGAGGACCTCCTCCAATCGGTACCCAACACGGTCGAGATGCTGCGCAACTCCCAGATCGGGGCCTACGTCTACCCGGTCGTCGCACCCGAGTTCAGCAATTGGCGTGACGAGCAGAGGGCATGGCGGGAGACCGCAGTCTTGTACGACCAGTCCCATCACATGGCGGAGCTCACGGTTGAGGGCCCCGATGCCTTCGACCTCCTCTCCGGTCTGGCCATCAACAGCTTTGCCAGCTTCCCGGTCACCAGGGCCAAGCATTTCGTGCCGTGCAGCTACGACGGATATGTGATCGGTGATGTCATCCTCTTCCGGCTCGACGAGGACACGTTCAACATGGTGGGAAGGGTCCCCACCGTCAACTGGGTCCACTTCCATGCCGAGACGGGCGACTACGACGTGACCTTCGAACGAGACGACCGCTCCCCGCCCCGGCCCGGAGACAAGCCGGTCGTTCGTCGGCACTATCGATATCAGATACAGGGCCCCAACGCGATGAAGATCTTGGAGAAGCTCAACGGTGGGCCTCTGCCCGACATCAAGTTCTTCAACGTGGGGAGGATGAGGGTCGCCGGACACGAAGTCCCTGCCTTTCATCACGGCATGGCCGGGGAGCCCGGCATGGAGATCTGGGGACCATGGCCGGAGCGTGACGAGGTCCGAGCCGCCATCCTCGAAGCCGGAGAGGAGTTTGGTCTTCGTCAGGTCGGTTCGCGGGCCTACGCAACGAACACTCTGGAGTCGGGGTGGATCCCCTCTCCCCTACCCGCGGTGTACACCGGAGAGCGGATGAAGGCTTATCGCGAGTGGCTCCCCGCCGACGGCTACGAGGCCTCTGGCTCCATTGGGGGGAGCTTCGTCTCCGACGACATCGAGGACTACTACCTGAGTCCCCACGAGTTGGGCTACGGGTTCTATGTGAAGTTCGACCACGACTTCGTGGGGCGGGAAGCCCTGGAGAAGATGGTCGACCGGCCACACCGGCACAAGGTGACCTTCGAGTGGAATCCGGATGATGTGACGCGGGTCGTGCAATCCATGTTCAACCCTCCCGGAGAGAACTACAAGGTGATCGACCTTCCATTGAGCAACTACACATCCGCGACCTACGACCGCGTTGAGAAGGATGGAGAGACGGTCGGCCTCTCGATGTTCAGCGGCTACACCTTCAACGACCGGGCCATGATCTCGTTGGGTGTCGTGGATCCGGACATCGACATCGGGGATGAGCTCAACCTGGTCTGGGGTGAGGAAGGCGGTGGCACCGCCAAGACCACGGTGGAGCGGCACAAGCAAACCGAGATCAGGGTGAGGGTGGCCCCTACCCCTTATTCCCGGGATGCCCGTGAGAGCTACGCCGACGGCTCCTGGCGAACCAACTGAGTAGACATACCGGCCACACGCTGGGAGCCGGGAGGCTCAGCTCGTCTTGACCGGCTGCTCGACTGGCTCTTTGACCGGGACGATCTCGATGATCTTCTCCGGCTTTCCAATGTCAGCCATGTGGCCCTCCTATGTCCATGTCAGGAATTCCAAGCCATAACGTCGGGAGAGACGGGCACTGGCCTCTCTCAGCCAGATGCCAGCCTGAATGGTCACTTCGCTGTTGGCAGTCTTGGCGTGTAGACCGCAGTAGGCGGAGAAGACGATCTGAGGATGGTTGGGCAGGGCGATGCGGATGGGACGTTCCCCACAGCCCTGGATGCAGGACATGTCGAGCACCAGTGGCTCCTGGATCTCGGCGTACTGCGCCTTGTACCCGCGCTCGCACTGGATGATGCGACCCCACATTGCGATGGTGCCCGATGCCGAGACCTTTCCCTGCTTCGCCTTGTCCCATTCGGACAGCGGATGCTCCGGGAGCTGGGCGTAGATCCCGCACGAGCAACCCGGGTCGGGGCTGATGTTTCCAGTATGTCTCCCCTTGAGGAACATTGCTCCCTGCTGATGACAGAACGCCTCCACATCACGCTGCCATATGTAGGAGACGTGAAGCGACTTGAGAGCCAATCCGGAGCCGTCACCGGCGCTGACGACGTGCCAGCCCCGGTACCCGAGCAGGGGCTCGGTCCCGAATTCGTCGGGAAGTACGTCACCGCCGACGTTGCCACTGTGGCTCGGCGGCATTTGCATGACATTCCATCCGAACATCGCCTGACGCTCCGTTGTGTCGCCTTGAAGATCGGATGTATCGAGGCAGGGCTGAAGGGGCCTACCGACCCAGTCGACGCGGTGTCACTGCTGACCTGGGGCTTTACGGTCTACTCGTCGACCGCGGCAGAGGTTGAGAGCCCGGGTCATCTCGACCCTGCGCCCAGCCACCGGTGCCCAATCCGTGGAGGGAAAGACCCGGGCCAGCCGGCTTCCATGCCGGCGCGTGCCTTCGTCATCACCGATCGGGGCGCCGCAGAGTGAATCAACCCGGGTTGTCCCGGCCGGCCACTCTCCTCACATCTCTGCGCAAAGACGTCGATGATCTCGGTCACCCGCCGCGGGTCGGACATGAGGACGGCGTGATCGGACGACAGGCGCTCGAGATCGGCCTGGAAATGCTGCGCCGAGGCGATCTGGTCGACGGGGGCGATGACGCCGTCGTCCTCGGCGATCAGCCAGAGGGTGGGCGGTCTGGGGAATGGCTCCCACACCCGAGCATCAAACCGTCTCAGCTCCATCGCCGCCTCGGCGAGCACCCTTCGTGAGGGTCGCAGTGCATAGCTGCGGGTCACCTGGGCCCGGGCATCCGGTGCTCGTCTTGCCTCACGTCGCATGGCGGCGGTCACGATCGGAGACCGCGGTGCCAGCAGATAGGGTGCCGCAGCCACGATGACCTGGAGGTGTGGGCTGACCCAGTAGGCGGAGGTGGCGATGGCCACCAACCCGCCGAACCTCGCTGAGCCGTCCCGCAGCGCAATGAGGGCGATCGGGCCGCCCATCGAATGACCGACCAGGATCGGGCACCGTATCCCGGCATCGGCGACGGCAGTGTCTATCGCCTCGGCGGCGAGGTCGAAGCTGAAACGCTCCTCCAGCGTTGAACGGCCGTGTCCTGGCAGGTCGACCGCCAGCACGGTGCGGTCGGTGTGCTCCAACAATGGCCACCAGGCGGTGTCTGCGGAGCGACCCCAGCCATGAATCAGGACCAGCGGCGCTCGTCGCGGGGAGCCTTCGATCATCCGGTAGCAGAGCCGCCCCCAATAGGTGGGGATCGAGCGGACGTGGCCCGGCAGCCGCGGTGGTGGGAGGCGATCGGCCTGAAACTCACGGACTGCATGCCGGTAGCCACTCCACACCGCCACGGCCGCGGCACCCGGCAAAGCGAACGCCAGGGTCTTGGCAGGCTTCATGCCTTTGTGATCGGTTCCGACGGCCGGGGGGCGGATGGTCCCCCCGGCCCGATCGGCGTGCGCCCGAAACGGCCGCGGAGGAAACCGGTGACCCTCTGGCTATATCACGATATATCGTGATATAATCACTCAGGTCAGAAAGGAGACATATGTCATACGCGATGACAGCACCATGGCTCATGCGACGTCATTTGATGCGCATGGGGGCTCGTCGAGGCCGGTCTAGATCGGGCTATGGCCCTCGTGGCGGCTTCCCGATGGGGCCCGGGCCCTTCTTCGGCGGTCGACCCAAGGTGGGGAGGGGTGATGTGCGGCTCGCCATCCTGCAAGTGCTGGTCGAGCAGCCGATGCACGGCTACCAGATAATGCAAGAGCTCACCGAGCACACCAAGGGAGTCTGGAGACCAAGCCCGGGCTCCATCTACCCGTCGCTGCAACAGCTCGAGGACGAAGGCCTGATAAGGGCAGATCGCCAGGACGGGAAGAACGTGTATTCCCTCACCGACGAGGGCAGGAGTGAGGTCGAGTCCGAAGCTGGCCCCCCGATCTGGGAGAGATTTGGCAGTCACGTCGATGAGGACCTGTTCGAGCTGCGTGAGATCGGCTTCCAGGTTGGCGCCGCGGTCATGCAGATCGCCCGAGCCGGCTCCAAGTGCCAGGTCGTCAAGACCAAGGAGATCCTCGAGGAGACTCGACGTCGGATCTACCGAATCCTCGCCGAGGACGATCACGGCGTCGAAAATTAGGGCACGCTTCGGTCCCGTGCCTAGGGAAGGCTGGCTGCTACGAGGTCTGCCCCGGGTTGATACTCGCCGAGAAGCTCCATGAGGTCGGACGTGGCGCTGGCCACGTCCGACTCGGCCTCGTCGTGTTGACCCTCCACCGTGATCACGGCCTCGACCGTGGACGAGCGGGCCGCGCTCTGGTCACTCTGACGCCAACACCAACGACGTGCACTGACCAGTCCCGCCTCGTCGACGAACACCACCTCGCCTGCCTGCGGGTTCGACGTGGTGTCCGAGCCCAAATCGGTGAACTGCTCGCTCCCATCGGCAAAGCGAACTGTGGTGATCCCGGTCACGCTTCCCTGATCGAACACGGCGACCGGGAGTTGGTAGCGAATGCTCACCAGGTTGGCCAGGTCGACGGCCAGGTTGATGCTGGGGATGCTGCCCTGCTTGGTGAGACGACGGGCCAGGGCCTCGGCAGCGCTGCGGTATTGGGTTGGCTTCACTCCGAATGCGCTGAACGTCCGTCGCCATGCCGCCAGGCTGGCAATGTCCGACAGTGGCCGGGTGCCGATCCGCTCCCGAGCTCTCTCCTGTTCGGTCTGGTAGCGAGCGAGAAGCTGGGGCGGTGTTTCCCCGTTGGCCAGCCCGATGACGTGGATCACACCACCACGGGTTTCGGGGAACGCCGCCAAGATGTCCTCTGAATAGCGAAACGGAATCACCGGACGCAGTCTGACACAAGTCGGCCGAGGCCTGGCCAGAGCACTCGACCATCGCGGGACGACCTTGCTTCGCATTTCTCCGCACGCTGAACTGCTCCTACCGTGCTGGCCTCGTGAGCCAAACGACCAAGACCTCGAAGCCAATCGACTTCCGTCGGATCGATTCACTGCCTCCCTACGTCTTCGCCACCATCGATCAGCTCAAGCTGCAGGCGAGGCGCAACGGCGAGGACGTCATCGATCTCGGTTTCGGCAACCCCGACATACCGTCGCCGCCGATGGCGGTGGAGAAGCTCAGGGAGGCGGCACTCAACCCACGCAACCATCGCTATTCCTCGTCCCGTGGCATCCCCAACCTGCGCAAGGCGGTGGCGGATCGATACCAGCGTCGCTTCGGGGTGACTCTCGACCCGGAGACTCAGGTGATCACCACAATCGGCGCCAAGGAAGGGCTGGCCCACCTGATATGGGTGCTGGTCCAGCCCGGTGACGTGGCCCTCGTCCCGGAGCCGTCCTACCCGATCCACATCTTCGCCGGCTCGATCGCGGGAGCCGAGATCAACCGCATACCCATCAGCGCCACATCCAACGAGTTCTTCTCCCACCTGGATGCCACCGTGGCCAATACCTGGCCCCTGCCACGAGTCTTGATCGTGTCTTTTCCACACAACCCGACGACAGCCTGTGTGGACCTGGAGTTCTTCGAGCGGCTGGTGGCCCTTGCCCGCGACAAAGGCATCTTCCTGGTCCATGACTTCGCGTATGCCGATATCGCCTTCGACGGATACCAACCCCCGTCGATCCTCGAGGTGCCGGGTGCGGATGAGATCAGCGTCGAGCTGTACACCCTCACCAAGGGTCACTCCATGCCCGGGTGGCGTGTTGGCTTCGTCGTAGGCAACGCCGATGCCATTGCCGCGCTGGCCAAGCTGAAGTCGTATTTGGACTATGGGACCTTCCAACCGATCCAGATCGCCTCGATCATCGCCCTAAACGAGGGCGATGACTACATCGATGAGGTGAGAGACACCTACGAGCAACGTCGCAACACGCTCATCGAGGGTCTCAACCGCGCCGGATGGGAGATCGAGGCCCCTCGGGGCACGATGTTCGTCTGGGCCGCGATCCCCGAGCCCTTTCAAGAGATGGGCTCTTTGGACTTCGCGGTTCACTTGCTGAGAGAGGCCAAGGTGGCGGTCAGCCCGGGTATCGGCTTCGGGCCCAGCGGTGAGGGTCACGTGCGATTCGCCCTGGTCGAGAATCAGCACCGCATACGGCAAGCGGTGCGCGGCATCCGGAATGTGATGAGCTCGTCCTGATCCGTGGTCGCGGTCAGCGCGATCCGTCGTGCAATCCGGTCGGCTGAGCCGGTACATCTGCACACCAGATCTCATGGATTGGTCCGTCGTGCAATCCTCCAGGCGGAGCCGGATTATCTGCACAACGGATCTGATGCGCGCACGGGAAGCGATCCATTCCGTCGCAGTCAGGTGATGGGAAACGGGAGTTGCACCCACCACGGAACATCCGACGTCTCGATGCCGACCACCCACTTCACCCACCAGAACCCGCGACGGCCCGGGGCGACGATTCGTGCCGGGAAGCCATGTCCTGCGGTGAGGGGCTGACCTCCGACATGGGTCACCAGCCACAGCCGTTCCAGATCGCGGGTGGGGAACCGACGGGCGTAGCCGGTTTGTGATCTGACCACGATGGAGCGATGCTCACCGCCCGTCACCAGCCGATCGAGCCGCACCCCGGACCAGACTTGCTCCGAGTACCAGGCACTGGTGCAGTCGAGGACGGCGTGCAGATCCTCTCTGGGAAGTCGGGAGACATCTTCGAGATCGAGACTCGCCCTGTCCACGGACAGCCTCCATGTCTCCGGGTCGATCCGTTGCACCTCGTCGTTGAACCAGGAGGTCACGGGAAGCCCGCGCGGGTCGAATGACGACGTCTCGTGAGATCCGGTGAACCGGCGCTCCCCACCGGGCAAGCCAAGAGCATCGAGGGCCCCTTCGAGTCCTAGCCAGATGGCGGCCGCCGCCCCAGTCAGCGTCGCCGTCTTCAGGAAGGCCCGGCGATCGACGTCTGTGCGGCGCATGCGCACCGGATGCGACCGGTAGTGGACGTAGACCAGGATCAGGGCGCCGAGTGCCCCTCCGATGTGAACCTGCATCAGGCTGAGAGGGCCGAACGGGCCGCGAAAGCCGAAGGCATGCATCATTCCGCTGGCCAGGGTGACGACGACCATGACCAGGAGAGCGATCGACGCCCACGGGAGCCTCCGTCTTCGGTGCAGGCCACGTCTGACGATGACGGATTTCCATGGAGTGAGGGCCAGGATGGCCAGTGCCACCATGCCGTGGAGGACCGACGGATGGATGAAGATGTCGGTTCCAACGGTGTTGGCCCACAATCCGGTGAAGATCGCGACTGGGACCAACACCAACAAAGCCAGGTTGGTGCGACGGGGTCTCGTCTTCGGCTGCTTCGGACCAGACGTCGGGTCCATGTGCTGTATGTCAACACAGAACCACGGCTACTTCGCAGCCAGGCCCACCCATTTGCCCGCAACAGAGGATTGGGTAGCTTCCGTGTATGACCAGTCGGGCACCACATGTCATGGCGATGGTGCTGGCCGGCGGAATGGGTCGGAGACTCATGCCCCTGACCAGGGATCGCTCCAAGCCCGCAGTCCCGTTTGGCGGGCACTATCGGCTCATCGACCTCGTCCTCTCCAACCTGGCAAACGGTGGCTGCCGCAGGATCCTGGTCCTCACCCAGTACAAGAGTGACAGTCTCAATCGCCATCTCTCCCTGACCTGGCGCATGTCGACTCTCCTCGGCAACTACGTGACCACGGTGCCGGCTCAGATGCGCGTGGGTGAGCGCTGGTTCCTGGGCTCGGCGGATGCCCTGTTCCAGAGTCTGAACACACTCCACGATGAGAGCCCGGACCACGTCTATGTCTTCGGGGCGGACCACGTCTACCGCATGGACCCCAGCCAGATGCTGGAGCAGCATCTCGACACCAAGGCGGGAGTGACGGTCGCAGCCATACGGGCTCCGATATCCCAGGCTTCGCAGCTCGGCGTGGTCGAGCGTGGCGTGGACACCCACATCCAGACGTTCTTGGAGAAGCCGAGTCACCCCAAACCCGTGCCCGACGACCCGAACCTGGTCCTCGCCTCCATGGGCAACTACATCTTCGAATCCGGATTCCTCGAGGAGATCCTGAGGGAGGATTCCACCGCCACCGACACCAGGCACGACGTGGGAGGCGACCTGATCCCGATGGCGGTGGCGATGGGCCAGGCCCACGTCTACGACTTCGCCGACAACCTCGTACCGGGATCGTTGGACCGCGATAGGGGGTATTGGCGTGACGTGGGAACGCTGGACGCATACTTCGAGGCCCACATGGACCTGGTGGAGCCGGAGCCCATCTTCAACCTGTACAACGCCAAATGGCCGGTGTACACCCTCGGGCGCACCGCCCCACCTGCCAAGATCGTCGCCGAGATGGGCCATGGCGGCAGCGTGGTCGACTCGATTCTGAGCAATGGCGTGATCCTGTCTGGCTCCTCGGTGAGCTCCTCGGTCCTCTCGCCCGGGGTGAGGGTGGCGGCAGATGCCATCGTCGAGCACTCAATACTCCTCGACGACGTCAGCGTGGGGCCGGGAGCGGCGGTGCGCAGGGCGATCATCGACAAGAACGTGGTGGTGCCGGAGGGCGCCGAGATCGGCGTGGATCCAGAACGTGACGCCGAGCGCTTCCAGGTGTCGGATGGAGGAGTCGTCGCCATAGGGAAGGACGACGTGATCACCGAGCCGGGGTGATCTCCCGGTACAGGTCGAGGTACTGAGCGGCCGGTCGTCGCCACGACCAATCCCGGGTCATCCCCCGACGACGGATCGCGCCTCGTCGACGTGTCGACCGCCACACCTCGACCGCACGAGCCAGAGCATCGCCAACTGCGCCGGCAGTGACTGCCGACGCAACGAACCCGTTGCCCCTTTCGGGGTCCTGGTCGGCATCGATCACGGTGTCGTGGAGCCCTCCCACATCGGTGACGACGGGTATGGCGCCATAACGCATGGCCTGCATCTGGGTGAG
>CAZSOF010000037.1:12327-14938 GCA_964607685.1 uncultured Acidimicrobiaceae bacterium
CGACTCACCCGGTCGACGTCGTAGTGGATGGGCAACAACGGGTCGGTAGCCGGATCCCAGACTTCGGTGTCGATGCCGTTGAGAATCCCCAGGAAGTGATGGCCGCGAGCCGCCAGGGGCCCGTCGATCCCGAAACCGCTCTCCGGCCTCAACACCTCGCGGGCAAAGGTAGGGCTGACGGTGACCACCCGATCGGCGAGGGCGATTGCCCCGGTCAAGGGGTTGATTCCCCCGTACCACTCGTAGGCCTCGGGACGACGGATCAACACCTCGAGCCAGGAGCCGCCACCCACCCCCTGATGAGCGGGATTGTGAATCGTGAGCACGGCCGGTGGCGGTCTCGCGACCAGCCCCAACACGGCCCCGGTGTGCCAATCGTTGAGATGGAGGACGTCGGGGGGGTCATGGTCGACGAGCGCGGCCACGGCGGCGGAGAAGGAGAAGAACCGCAGGTCGTTGTCCTCCCAACCCCTGCCGTGGTCATCGATGTAGGGGTGCGACCGCTCCAACGTCGGAGTGGACACCAAGGCCACTTGCGACACGGCGTCGATGGAGCCCCGCCGCAGGATGGCCGGGCCGGCCCAGTTGGGGACGTCGAGGGTCGTCTTCGTCATCGCGGCCGACGTCAGCCCGCCATAGTCAGGCAAGACGACTTCCACTTCCACGCCGAGTCGGCGCAGTTCCCAGACCAGGCCGGCCGAGGCGTCCCCCAACCCCCCGACCTTGACCAAAGGCGTCAGCTCGGCCGTGGCGAACAAGACCTTCATCCCGGGCCGGGTTGGTGTGTCGACCGCGTCACTCCTTGGTGTCTGCCATCGTCGCCGAGCCTATAGCGGGGCTCATCCAGCGGGCCGTGGTGCGATTCGCCTTCGTGTCACAATCTGGCTGCCTTTCTTGGCTTCGCATCTGACAGCAGCCCATGATCAGACGAGGAAGGAGCAAGAGATGAGGACGCTGTTCACCGGGGCCACCGGAGTGGTCGGCCGGGAAGCAATCCCCCGACTCGTCACGGCAGGTCACGAGGTCACGGGCGTCGCCCGCTCGGATGAAGGACGGGCATGGCTCGAGCAGACCGGCGCCACATTCACTGGTCTCGACCTGTTCGACGCCGGGGCCGTAGACCGAGCGATGGCGGACCAGGAGGTCGTCATTCACTTTGCCACCTCCATACCCAACACCAATGCCATGCGTCGGCGAAGCTCATGGGATCTGAACGATCGTCTTCGTATCGAAGGAACCTCCAACCTGGTGGACGCCGCCATCCACCACGAAGTCACCCGATTCATCCAGGAGTCCATCACGTTCTTCTACGCCGACGGGGGGGATGAATGGCTCGACGAGGATGCACCCATCGATCCCTGGTGGGAAGTACTCGACTCGGCTCTCGTTGCCGAAGACCACGTCCGCCGGTTCACGGACTCGGGCGGCGCCGGGGTCTCGCTCCGCCTGGCGGCGCTGTATGGCCCGGGCCCGGCTTCGGCCGACCACATCGCCCGGGTTGCCGCCCGCAAGCTCCCGATATTGGGTAGCGGCGACAACTACCTGTCCCACCTGCATGTCGAGGACGCCGGGTCGGCCCTGGCTGCGGCGATGACCGCCCCGAGTGGTGCTTACAACGTGTCCGAGGATGACCCGGTCACCTTGGCGGAGGACATCGAGACGTTGGCGTCTGTTCTCGGAGCCAAAGCGCCGCGACGGGTGCCGGAGTGGTTGGCAAGACAGACAGTTGGCCCTGCGCTCGGTGCCTTGACGACGTCACAACGTGTTTGCAACGTCAGGTTCAAGACGGCCACCGGATGGAGGCCTCGCTACCCGTCGGTGATCGAAGGTTGGAACGCCGTCGTCGCTCGATCCGGGCTCGCAGACCGAGATCCAATGACATCCAGTGATGGGTGAGCAACTGGCGCGGAGTTTCGCAGGGAGAGAATCGGTCAGGCGAGTAGCTCACGCAGTGCTTCCGAAGTGAGTCGCGCCCTCGATGACCAGACCCGAGCGACCGCCGATTCGAGCCGGGGCGCCTCGTATTCCTCAGCCTGACGATGGGCCTCTCCCGCCATCCATCCCAGGATCGAGACTCGGTCCTGTCTCAGCAGAGAACCGAGACTGAACGCCCTTTCACCGATTCGCAGACCGAGACCGAGAGCGCCGGCGGCACGGCCGAGGTCGGCTCTGGAAACGATCAGCCCGCTACGCACCGGCGTCAACAGATAGGTGACGAGATCGTCCTCACCGGTGAGTTCAGCCCGGGGTACCGAGAGGTGAGTCGGCAGGACGCCCCCATCGTGGGGAAGCTGCTCCTGGACGGCTGCCGCCGTCAGCTCGGCCCAATTCAGGTATGCCTCGGACAACTCGGCCACCCGGACCAGATAAGGGGTGAGCCAGGACACGAGATGCTCCCACACCAGCATCCGCTGCGAGTGCTCCAGGAGACTCCGACGCTCCGGCTCCGGCTCGTCGGCCATGGCCTGGATGATGGTCGCCCACAAACCGCAGAGAGCGGCGAGATGATCCGGCTCCGCCGGTGGTGTCATTTGCATTGCCCGCCAGAATCCGGCCACACGATCCCGCGCCTCACCACCGATCTTGCCCTGGGAGTCGAGGTAGATGGAGG
>CAZSOF010000038.1:0-14871 GCA_964607685.1 uncultured Acidimicrobiaceae bacterium
CACCGGCCGCACCGGGGGCCCGACCGGCGAACACGCCGATGTTCCCCGAGTCCGGATATTCGGCTATCTCCGGTTCCACCATGGTCGAGACCATCAGTATTCGCGCTTGCTCGGCCCCGTGATTGATCACCTGATGGGCTCCGGCGCGTCCCTTTCTGAAGATGAGGGCATCTCCCCGTTTCCCCTGCCGTTCCCCGTCGGGCGTGCGCACGGTCACCTCGCCTTCGAGAACGATCAGCATCTCCTCGTTGGCGTGGTGAAAGTGATAGGGGAAGGACTTCTGGCCCGGCCCCATGACATAGATGCTGGCTCCAAGCATCTCGCCACCCAGACGTCGTCCCAGACGAATTCGATTCCATTCGTATCCAGGGTGGTCCTCGGTGGCGTCCCAGTCGGTCGCATAGATGTTCTCCATCGACCAGAAGCTACCGACGGTTCCTCATTCGATCGAAGGGTGGGTCGAGCTGGCCGGCTTAGACCGCTAGTTTCGGCACCTTGGAAGTCGCAGCCTGGGTCGCAGCCATTCTGCTGGTCGTGTTGACGATTTTTCAGCTCGCACTGGCCCTGGGAGCACCCGCCGGTGCCGCCGCCTGGGGTGGGTCCCATCCTGGGGTGTTACCGACTCGTCTGCGGGTGGCCAGCGCGCTGGTTGCTGTGTTCTTCTACCCGCCGATCGTCCTGCTGATCCTGGACTCGGGTGACGTCATCGACATCGGCTGGGATGTCAACCGACTCTGGCTGTGGGTGCTGGCCGGGCTGTTCGCACTGGGTGCTCTGGCCAACTTCGCATCTCGGTCGAGGATTGAGCGCATCTGGGGTCCGGTGTCGGTGGTGATTGCCGTCTGCTGCGCCGTCATCGCCATCGGGATGTGAGGTGGTCGGCTGACGCGGCGATACTGCCCCCGATGAACCCGACGTTCCCCTGGTGGCGTCACGCCGTGTTCTACCAGGTCTACCTGCGCTCGTTCGCCGACGGCAATGGGGATGGAACCGGTGACATCGCAGGGCTTCGCTCGAGACTGGCCTATCTGCGGGGACTCGGCATAGACGCGATCTGGGTCAACCCCTGGTACCAGTCTCCGCTCAACGACGGTGGTTACGACGTGGCCGACTATCGGAGCATTCATCCCGATTTCGGCACTCTCGAGGACGCCAGACTGCTCATCGAAGAAGCCACCGAGCTGGGGATGGGACTCATCGTGGACCTGGTTCCCAATCACACATCCTCGGAACACGCGTGGTTCCAAAAGGCTGTTGCCGCGCTACCGGGTAGCCCCGAGCGCGATCGCTATCACTTTCGGGAGGGCCGGGGTGGGCATGGGGAGCTGCCGCCGAACGACTGGCGGAGTGTCTTCGGCGGTTCGGCTTGGACCCGGACTTCCGACGGGGAGTGGTACCTGCATCTCTTCGACGAGACCCAACCCGATTTGAACTGGGCCAATCCCGAGGTTCGGGCCGAGTTCCTCGACATCCTCCGTTTCTGGATGGATCTAGGGGCGGCGGGCTTTCGAGTCGATGTGGCCCATGCCCTGGCCAAGGAGACCGGCTATCCCGATGCTGGTGACACGGGAGAGGGACCGCTGGAAACACCGAACGTCGAGGGTCACCCTTGTTGGGATCGAGACGAGATTCACGAGATCGTCAGGGAGTGGCGCTCATTTCTCGATGACTACCCGGACAAGGTCATGGTCGCCGAGGCCTGGCTGCCGAGTTGGGAGCGAATGTCGCGGTATGTCAGGTCGGATGAGTACCACCAGACGTTCGACTTCCTCTTCCTCCTCGCCCCCTGGGACGCGGCGTCGATGAGACAACGCATCGTCGAAGCGATCTCTGCCACTGAGCGGGAGGGGAGTGTTCCCACCTGGGTCCTCTCCAATCACGACGTGGTCCGTCACCCCACCCGCTATGGGCTGCCCTCCGACGTCGACCCCAAGACGTGGCTGCTGGACGGGGATCGCTCCCTGCTCGACCCCGAAGCGGGACTGCGCAGGGCGCGGGCGGCAGCGCTGCTGATGCTGGCACTTCCCGGTTCGGTCTATCTCTACCAGGGCGAGGAGTTGGGGCTTCCCGAGGTTCATGATCTTCCGGTCGATGTGCTGCAGGACCCGGTTTGGATTCGATCTGGTCACATGATGAAGGGTCGCGACGGATGTCGGGTGCCGATTCCGTGGACCAAGTCCGGCCCTTCCTTTGGCTTTGGCGACGACGGGTCGTGGCTGCCGCAGCCCAAGGAATGGGGAGCTCTGTCCGTGGAGAGCCAGGAAGGAGACGATTCCTCGACACTGGAGCTGTACCGCCGTGCGATTCGGATCAGAGCCGAACGGCTGCGGGATGACGAGGAGTTGGTGTGGCTGGATCTGGGGGACGAGATCGTCGGCTTCGGCAGGGAAGGTGGCGTGATCTGTGTGGTCAACTACGGAGATGAACCCTTTCCCCTGCCGGAGGGAGCGGTTCTGATTGCCAGTGGCGACCTGGTCGGGGATCGGATCCCGGTCGATACCGCGGTGTGGATCGCGGAAGAGGCGGGCTGATCACTGGCGTCCGACGGCCGAGGGGCCGCGAGCGGAATCCTGGCAACCAGGCGCGAAAGTAGCGTCGAGGAGAAAACGAGCGGCGTTGTCACCGTTGTCGGGCTCTACAACCTGGTGCAGAATCGATTGCTGCCACGGTCTGCCTACATCCCGGCGAATCTCTTGGTCAGCGGTGGTTTGGTGGCCATGGCGGGAAGACGAGGGTGCACCTGGGACGATCTCGGGCTCGATTCGACGACAGCCGGACGGGGGCTGCGGCTTGGTCTTATCGGAGGGGCTGTGACCTCAGCGGTAACGCTCGTCGTCGCATCGCACCTTTGGACACGTCCCTATCTCCTCGACCGGTGGGCATCCGACCAGGAATGGAGAGATTTTGCCTATAAGACCCTTCTCCGCCTGCCTCCGGGGACCGCCCTGTTCGAGGAGGTGGCGTTCCGCGGGGTGGTCGAGGGAGTGTGGCGGCTCGACGGAGCGACCGAGAGGGAGGCTGCGCTGGCTGCCGCGATCTCCTGCGCCCTCTGGCATCTGATCCCGGCTGCGGACGCGCTCGCCGGGAACCCGGCAGACACCCGTCTGGCATCGCAATGGTGGAGGGCGGCGGCCGCCGTGCTCTTCGGCGCCGCTCTCACCGGTTTCGCCTCTCTCGGATTCAGCTGGACGAGACGCCGATCAGGGAGCCTGGTCGCCCCGTGGTCGACCCACACCGCATTCAGCATCACTGGCTACCTGGCGGGAGTGGTGGCCTGGCGTCGTTCCACGCGGTCTCAGGTTGGGGTTGGGTCCGCATTGACACGTTCTTGACGCGTCGGGGGTAATCCTCGAGCCACATTGAGAAACCGCAAACCACACTCATCTCGGCGGTCAGGTCTATGCCGTGTACGCCGATAATCTGATCGAAATGGTCCGTCGTCTGGCCTTGCTCCTCGCCGTCTTACTGGTCGTCGTCGCTTGCGACGACACGAGCCAGTCGACGACCACGTCGAGCGATGTCACCACGACCACCGTCTCTGAAACCACGACCAGCACCGTTGGGGAAACCACCACGAGCGAGGCGATCACAACGACCACGGCTTCCGACCTGTCCGGCCTAGCCGGCGTTCCCGAAGAGGTGAAGACTCAGCTGGAGACTCTGATCGGGCGCGCTCAGGAGATCCGTGGTCTGGCGTTCCTCAGCCCACCGGACATCACGGTGGTGAGCGATGACGAGTTGGAAGCACGGGTGAGGGAGGACATCGAGGAGGAAGCCGAGGACTTCCCCGCCGACGAGGCCTTGTACAAGGTCCTCGGTCTGATGGCGGAGGAAGCCGACCTGGAGAGCATCGTCCTCGACCTGTATGGCGAGCAGGTCGCCGGGTTCTATGACGGCGACACCGGCGAGATCGTTGTCCCGGCACATCAGGATGGACTTTCGCTGTTGCAGCAAGGGACGATGGTCCACGAGCTGGTCCATGCGATCACCGATCAACACTTCGAGTTCAACGACAAGTTCCAGGCCATGCTGGACGAAGAGCGTCTCGACGAAGCCACGGCCTATCAAGCTCTCATCGAGGGTGACGCGACGCTGGCCGAGGTGATGTGGGTCCAGACCTTGTCCCAACGCGAGCTTGGTGAGTTCATCGCCGAGTCCCTGAGCATCGACAGCTCCGCACTCGACTCCGCACCCCGTTTTCTGGTCGAGTCGTTGCTGTTCCCCTATGACTCCGGGCTGGCCTTCACCCAGGACTTGTTCGCAGATGGCGATTGGGACGCAGTCAACGACGCCTACACGACCCTTGCCGAGCTACCCGGCTCATCCGAGCAGGTGATCACCCCCGACGACTACCGACGCGACCTTCCGGTGGCGGTGGAGATACCAGCGATCACCCTGCCGGGCTACAACCTGGAGCGGACGTCCGTCTGGGGCGAGGAGGGACTTCGGATCCTGCTCAACCAGGGATCGGGGGTAGGCACCGTTGCGACGGCGGCCGACGGCTGGGGTGGCGATTCCTATCACCAGTGGTTTGACGGAGAGAACGCGGCGATGTTCATGATCTACCAGGGGGACACACAAGGCGACGTCGACGAGCTCGAGGACGCTTTGCTCACCTTTGCCGAGGAATCGGTGTCGGAGGACAACTTCGTCTGGGTCGGTCAGGCCGACGGGTTGCTGTACTTCGTCGCCGCAGACGTCCTCGAGGTGGGAGAGAGCATCCTCACGACGGCCGAGCTTGGCTAGGGCCTTCCTCTAACTTCACAGGGTGCCCACAGGCGGTCTCTTCATATGCGCAACCCCCATCGGGAACCTGGGGGACATGTCCGACCGCCTGCGCGACGCTCTGGCCAACGCTGATGTGATCTACGCCGAGGACACGAGGAGGACGGCGATCCTGCTGTCGAGCATCGGCGTTTCGAAACCCCTGCGCTCGCTGTTCGTCGGCAACGAGGGTGTCCGCACCTCCGAGCTGATCGAATCGCTGGCAGAGGGTCAGACCGTGGCGCTCGTAACTGATGCCGGCATGCCGACTATCTCGGATCCGGGTGTCGCCGCAGTGCGCGAGGCGCGGGCGGCCGGCATCCCGGTGACTGTGATCCCGGGTCCGTCCGCAGTCACCACAGCCATTGCCGCTTCCGGGTTCAGTGGTGACCGTTTTGTCTTCGAGGGCTTCCTACCGAGGAAGGGACGGGCACGCGCGCAGGCACTTCGAGCCATCGGCGAGGAGATGAGGCCGGTGGTGCTCTTCGCCAGCCCCAATCGCCTGCCCCAGGACGTACGCGATCTGGCGACTGCTTGTGGCGGCCAGCGTGAGGTTGCCGTCACCAGGGAGCTCACCAAGCTCCACGAGGAAGTGTGGGTCGGAAGTCTCACGGAGGCGGTGGCACGTTGGCCCGAACCGGTCAAAGGGGAGGTGACGCTGGTACTGGGCCCGGGAGAGCCTGAGGCGCCGGCATTCGGCGACGCCGTCGCCAGAGCCCGGGAGCTGGTGACCGAAGGTGTGAGTGTTCGGGAGGCGTCGAGGCGGGTCTCCGGGGAGACCGGAGTCTCCCGGCGGGCGATCTACGAGTCGCTGATCGCCTACGACGAGTCGAGCTGAGACCTGCAGGAAGCGCAGATCCCCTTGCCCTTGAACTGGGTCACCTGCTGATCGCTGCCGCAGAACGTGCAGGAGTCGGTCATCTTGCTCAACACGATGTTGCCGCCCTCGACCGCTATGTAGAGATGGTCTCCTTCACGTATGTTGAACATGCGGCGGGTCTCGGCGGGGATGACGATTCGTCCCAGGTCATCGATCTTGCGGGCGATCCCAGAGTCCATGGCGCGCCGGAGCCTACCGATCCCGATCGCGGTGGTGCCGGTTACCGTCCGTGGTCATGTCCTGGGTTGATACACACTGTCATCTGCAGCTCGACGGTCGACCCCCTTCTGAGCTGTTGGATCGTGCGGTCGAAGTGGCTTGGGTGGTGGCACCCGGTGTCGACGCGGAGAGCTCGAAGGCATCGAAGGCATTGGCTGGGCAGTACCCGGGCCGCATCCTGGCGACTGCTGGTCTCCACCCCCATGAGGCAGACACCTGGCCGGCCCAACGATCGGTCATCGAGGATCTTGCCGGGTCGGTGTCAGCAATAGGGGAGACCGGGCTCGATTTCTACCGCGATCTCTCGCCGCGCCCTCTTCAAGAGGTGTCCTTTCGGGATCAAATCGAGTTGGCAACGGTGTTGGGGAAACCCATCATCGTCCACTGCCGCGATGCGTTCTCCGACGTGCATCGCATCATCGAGGACACCGGAGTCGGGCCTCGGGCCATTCTCCACTGCTGGACCGGTGGGACCCGGTGGACCAAGCGATTTCTCGACCTCGGAGTCTGGTTCTCGTTCGCCGGACCTCTTGCCTTCGAGACGGGAGGCACGATACGAAGGGGGGCGGCGCTGGTGCCACCGGAGCGTGCCCTGGTCGAGACCGACACGCCGTTTCTGGCACCACCGCCACATCGGGGAGAGAAGAACGAGCCGGCCTGGGTGGCGTTGGTCGGTGTCGCGCTGGCCGATATCTGGGGCATAGAGACAACGGAGGTGGCGCGCATCACCAGCGCCAACGCTGCAGCGGTTTTCGCCAGATGACTGCCCCTCAAACCAGGTCGGAGATCGTCGCACTTCTCGAACGTCACGGTCTGGCGCCGATTCACAGGTTGGGCCAGCACTTCCTGGCCGACGCCAACATAAGCCGCAAGATCGTCGAAATGGCCGACGTCGCACCGGGCACTCGAGTGGTTGAGATCGGGGCCGGGACAGGGACACTCACCAGGGCCTTGGCGGCGGCCGGTGCCCATGTGGTGTCGTACGAGGTCGACGAAGGATTGCGGCCCCTTCTCGAGGAGGTGACCGGGGGGCTGGACGTTGAGCTGAGGTTCGCCGACGTCACCGATGTCGAACTCGGCACCGATCTGGTCGGTTCGGGGTGGTCCATGGTCGCCAATCTCCCGTACAACGTGGGGACCCCCGTGGTGCTGAGTGCCCTGCAATCGGCTCCGGGAATCGAGCGATTCGTGGTCATGGTGCAGAAAGAGGTGGCGCTCCGGTTCGTGGCCCAGCCCGGTTCTCCCGACTATGGGTTGCCTTCGGTGGTAACCGCCATATATGCCCATGCGTCGCTTGCATTCACCGTGCCCCCCCAGGTGTTCTACCCGGCTCCCAATGTCGAGTCGGCCGTGGTGGTGATAGTGCGGAAGCCGGAACCGCTGGGCGCGAAACGGGCAGTGGAGTTGGCCCGCGCCGGGTTCGGACAGAGACGCAAGATGCTGCGGCGTTCCCTCGCCTCGGCAGTCGATGATCCGATTTCGGTCCTGGAAACCGCCAGGATCGACCCGACGAGCCGGGCCGAGGACCTCTCACCCGAGGACTACCTGAGACTGGCCGCCGCCGCATGACGGCCTACCAGGCACCCGCCAAGCTCAACCTGTCCCTGTTGGTCTCCCCTCCGCGCTCCGATGGGTATCACCCCCTGGAGTCACTGGTGCAGACCATCGAGTGGTGTGATCGTTTGCTGGTCGAGGAGGGTGAGGGGGAGGACTCGCTCGAGGTCGATGGGGACACCGAGGTGGAGGGCAACCTGGTCCTGGAGGCGTTGAGAGTGTTGCGCCAGGAGTCAGACCTCCCCCCGCTTTCATTGAGACTGGAGAAGTCGATCCCGGTGGCTGCCGGGCTGGGTGGCGGCAGCTCGGATGCCGCTGCCGCCTTGCGGGCGGGCGGTGACCGGGCCGGGCTGACCGATGAGGCTGTCCTCTCGGCTGCCACCCAAGTGGGGGCCGACGTGTCGTTGTTCCTGACCGGGGGAAGCGTGATGATGCGTGGTTTGGGCCATGACATCGAGACGGTACGACCGCTGACCGGGTTTGCGGTGGCGGTGGTGGTCCCCGATTTCGGGCTGTCAACGGTCGAGGTCTATCGGCGCTGGGACGAGCTCGGGGCACCCGAGGGGTCGGTCGTCGCCGACGATCGCCTCCCTCCCACCCTGAGAGAGGGCATGCCGATGCGCAACGACTTGCTCCCCGCGGCCCTCGACCTCGAGCCCCGGCTGGGAGACTTCATGGCCGACATCGCGTTGGCCTGGGGGGCGCCGGTGTGTCTCACCGGCTCCGGGTCCGCGTGTTTCGGCTACTTCGCCACCGCCGAGGAGGCCGTTGACGCCGCCGCGGCGGTCTCGGGGTTGGTCGCCCGGGAGCGGGGAGTGGAGCTACGCCCGGCCGGTGTGGCCGAGTCAGACTGACCAACCGGTGTGCATCTGAACCCGCTCAGCGTGCTTTCCTGCACACCCGATCTGTCGCATTGGACTGTTGTGCATCTGGACCCGCTCAGCGTGCTTTCCTGCACACCCGATCTGTTATTGCGAATTCGTGTCTGGCGGCTTCTAACCTGATGATGCCCCGATGGGGGGTGGTGTAACAGGTAACACGGCAGGTTTTGGTCCTGTTATTGCGGGTTCGAGTCCTGCCCCCCCAGCGACAAACGAGGAAGGCTCCACTTGCCCACACATGTCATCATCCTCGCCGCCGGCGAGGGGAAACGGATGAGGTCGGGCCTTCCCAAGGTAGCTCACGTCGCGGCCGGCCGGCCCCTGGTCAATTGGGTGATCGAGGCCGTCCGCCCCCTCGATCCCGACTCGACGGTGGTGGTGGTGGGCCACGGCTCCGACCAGGTGAGGGCGATGCTCCCCGACGGTGTCACCCATGCCTTCCAGGCGGAGCAGTTGGGTACCGGTCACGCTACCCAGGTCGGTCTCGACGCACTTGGTGCTGTCGACCCTCGAGACGTGATCGTCGTGCTGTACGGGGACACGCCACTGCTGACGCCGGGGTTGATCACCGATCTCTCCGACCTCGATGGATCGGAGACAGCCCGGCTGGTGACCACCGATCTGGATGACCCGTCAGGATATGGGCGTGTGATCCGCGACGACCACGGGCATTTTTGCGGTGTAGTCGAAGACAGCGACGGCACTCCTGAGCAGCTGGCGATCACCGAGGTCAACGCCGGTCTGTATGCGATCAGGGCAGGGAGGTTGATCGAGAGTCTCAAACAGGTCTCGAACGACAACGCTCAGGGCGAGTTCTACCTGACCGATGTCGTCGACATCCTCGTGACCGAAGGTGACAGACTGACCGCCGTCAAGGCTTCACCCCAGGAGGTGATGGGTATCAACTCTCACGACCAACTCGCAGCGGCTCGCCAAGAGCTGCGGCGACGCACCAATCAAGACCTGATGGAGTCGGGGGTGGAGATCGTCGACCCGGATCGCACGTATATCGACGAGTCGGTGACGATCGAGCCCGGAGCTCGGATCTACCCCAATGTCCATCTCGAAGGCTCGACGTCGGTGGGTGCCGACGCCCGAGTGGGGCCGGATGTCTTCGCCGTCGACTCCACGATCGGTGCCAAGAGCACCGTCTGGTATGCCGTCCTCCGCTCGGCCACCATCGGTGATGAGTGCGAGGTAGGTCCCTACGCTTCACTTCGCCCGGGAACGGTTCTCGGTAACCGGACCAAGGCAGGCACCTTCGTGGAGACGAAGAACTCGAGGCTGGGAGAGGGGAGCAAGGTTCCCCATCTCACCTACCTCGGCGATGCCACCGTGGGCACCAACTCCAACATCGGCGCCGGCACCGTCACCTGTAACTACGACGGCTACCAGAAGCACGAGACCGAGATCGGCGACGACGTGCTCATCGGCTCCGACACCATGCTGGTGGCACCGGTGAGGATCGGCGACCGGGCAATGACGGGGGCGGGCTCGGTGATCAGCAGTGACGTGCCCGAGGGCGCTCTGGGTATCGAGCGGACTGGCCAAAAGGAGATCCCCGGCTATCGTCAACGGCTAGAGACGCGCAGCGCTGGCAAGGACGCAGAGGACTGACTTGGACATCGTCTCCCGCAACAGGATGATGGTCTTCACCGGGAGCGCCAATGTGCCCCTGGCTGAGGAAGTGGTAGATGTTCTCGGGATCCACCTGGGCCGGATAGAGCGCTCGACCTTCGCCAACGGGGAGATCTATGTCCGGCCTATGGAGAGTGTGCGCGGTTCCGACTGCTTCGTGATTCAGAGTCATTGTCATCCGATCAACGACAACATCATGGAGCAGTTGATCACGATCGATGCCTTGCGCCGGGCGTCGGCTCGTCGTATCACGGCGGTGATCCCCTTCCTGGGCTACTCACGTCAGGACAAGAAAGTGATGCCGCGGGAGCCGATCACCGCGCGTCTCATGGCCGACCTGTTCATGAAGGCGGGCGCAGATCGTCTGGTGTCGGTCGATCTGCACACCGGCCAGCTCCAGGGCTTCATCTCCAAGCCGTGGGACTCCCTCACCGCCTTGCCCATCATCACCGACTACCTCGCCGACCAGCTCCGAGGGAAGACCACCGTGCTGTCTCCGGACGCAGGCGGTGTGAAGAGAGCCGAGCGCTATGCGAAACACCTCGGCGGATCGGTGGCATTCGTCTACAAGCGACGGGAGCCGGCCGAGCACAACGTCTCCGAGGCCTTGTCGATGGCAGGAAAAGTCACCGGTCGGCACGTGGTGATCGTCGACGACATGATCGACACCGCGGGCACGGTCTGCAACGCCGCCGAGCTGGTCAGGGAGTACGGGGCGGAGAGCGTCCGTATTGCGGCCACCCATGGGATCTTCTCCGACCCGGCGCTGGACCGGATCAAGAACGCAGCGATCGAGGAGGTCATCGTCACCAACACCCTCCCGGTGAGTAGCGACATCCAGGCGCTCGACAACGTGAGGGTCCTCTCCATCGCCCCGATACTCGCCGAGACATTGCAGGCGATATTCATGGACTCCTCAGTCTCGGAGATCTTCCTCGGAGAGAACGCCTAGCAAGCCGCCTCACAACCCCCGAGTTTCCGACGGGCCGGTCATACAATCGCTCACTCTGTGAGCGCCCGACACCGCCAACCGACCTCTCCCGCCCAATCGCGATACAGGGGCCTCCTCGTGGCGCTGGTCGTCGTCTTTCTCATCGGTTTCTTCATCCTCAGAGTCCTGGGGAGTGGGGACGACGACGGCGAACCCGTAGCCGGCGACACGACGACGACAACCAGCGCTGGGGACGATGATGACCAGACCGACGACGACGGGGCCACCACCACGACGTCGGGTGACGACGGTGGATCGACCACCACCGAAGGTGGGACGGCCAATCTCGACCCACTTCAGGACGTACGGCTCGACCCGGTCTTTGACGGGTTCCGTCAGCCCAACGGCATAACTGCCCCGATCGGTGACGATCGGCTGTTCGTAATGCAACGAGTTGGTGTGATCCGGATACTCGACGAGAACCGCACCATGCTCGATCCGGCGTTCCTCGACCTCACAGATCAGGTGCTGGCGGGGGGTATCGAGCAGGGCATGTTGGGTCTTGCCTTCCACCCCGACTATGCCAACAACGGGCGCTTCTTCGTCTACTACACCGACAAGGGTGGCCGTCGTCAGCTCTCCGAGTTCACGGTGTCGGCCAGCGATCCCAATCGTGCGCTCGCGGAAACAGAGAACGTCCTCTTCGAGTTCGAGCAGCCGGAGGGCAGCACCGACATCCGCCACTATGCGGGGAACGTCACCTTTGGTCCCGACGGGTTCTTGTGGGTTTCGCTGGGTGACGGCGCCGACAGCCGCGATCAGGGTCAGGATCCCAACACACCGTTCGGCACCATCGTCCGCATCGACGTTGATTCCGGTGATCCCTATGCCATCCCGCCCAACAACCCCTTCGTCGCCGGTGGAGGCATGCCCGAAGTGTGGGGCTACGGCCTGCGCAACCCGTGGCGGTTCTCCATCGACCCCGTTGACCGGTTGATCTACATCGGCGACGTCGGTCATGCCGACGTTGAAGAAGTCGACGTTGTCCCCATCGACGAGGGCGGTTGGAATTTCGGTTGGTCGGACATGGAAGGGACACGCTGTTTTCATGTTCAGGACTGTGATGCGGCCAACTACACCTCCCCGGTGGTCACCTACTCCCACGAGGAGGGGCTCTCGATCACGGGTGGCTTCGTCTACCGGGGTGACGAGATCCCCGAGCTCCACGGGACGTACTTCTATACCGACTGGGTGCGACAGTGGATTCGCGGGTTCAAGTACGTGGACGGACAGGTCACCGAGGAGAAGGAGTGGACGGAGGATCTCGGCGGCCCGGTGGGATCCATCAACAGCTTTGGCCTCGATGGACACGGTGAGCTCTATGTCGTAACCCACGAAGGCGGTGTGTTCAAGTTCACCGCCGTCCGTTAGCCATCGATCGTGGGCAGCTCCACGATCTCGCCCGGATAGATCAAGTCGGGATCACCGGAGCGAAGACGCGGGGTGTTTACCTCGATCACCTCCAGCCAGTATCGGGCGATATGGCTTTCTGGGGCCTCGACTCCGAGACGACGGGCCGAGATCTTCCACAAATGATCCCCTTTGGCGACCACCACCGAGTCGGGATGAGAGGAGGGGCTGATGCTCACCGGGAGACGCACCTCGTCGGGGAGGGAGGCCGTGGCGACTCCCGTTGCCATGAGGAGCGCCACCAGTCCCACGACGACTGCGATACGACCCATGTCTGGAACGTACGACGGTCGTGGAGTGGATGGAAGGGGTTACGATCGCCCCATGAAGGTTCGTATCGGCATCAGTACCACGGACAAGCTGCTCGAACTCGAGATCGAGAATCCGAAGTCGTTCAAGAAGGAGATCGAGCGGGCGGTGGCGGAGGGCGGGCTCGGCTGGTTCACCGACTCCAAGGGGCGCACCGTGGGTATCCCGGCACGCAGTGTGGCGTTCATCGAGATCGAGGACGCGGAGAGCGGCACGACCGTGGGATTCGCCCCCGCGGTCTGAATCGGGGAACGGGAACGAGACGCCCACTGAGGGGGCGTCTCGTTCAACTGGTGATCGGTTGATTCAGACGACCGCGCGACGACGTCGCTCCGCGAGCCAACGCTTGCGGAGACGACGACGATCGTCTTCGGCATAACCACCCCACACGCCGGACTCCTGGTTGGTCTCCAGCGCGTACTGGAGACAGTCTTCACGAACCAAACACGTGTTGCAGATGGCGATGGCAGCCTCGATCTGCTCCACCGCGGGCCCGGTCGTGCCGACCGGGAAGAAGAGTGTTGGCTCCGAGTCCCGACACGAGGCGAGGTCACGCCAATCGGTGGTAATCGTTGTGAGCGTCATTTGTAACCTTACTTTGTGATCTTTTTCACAAGGACACCCATCACGGTACAAGCCCGGATGGTGTTTTGGGGGGATTCCGGGGCGGAATGTACTGTCCGAACCGCCAGTTGTAAACGGATTTCTCAGATTGTTTGCCCTGACCAACCCACTTTCGGTCATTGGCCACCGTGGGTGGCCGGTCCGGTATCCGGACAACACTCTCAGTGGCTTCCTGGCCGCAGCCAGCGTCGCCGACGGTGTCGAAGCCGATGTCAGAAGGTCGGCGGACGGCAAGCTGGTGCTGTCCCACGACCCTGACCTGGCTGGTCACGTCGTGGCCGACACACCGTGGTCGGTGCTCGCCCAGCTCGACCTCGGCGACGGACATCACCCTGCTCTCCTCGACGAACTTCTCTCATCGCTGGGAGAGACGCCGGCTCAACTGGAGGTGAAGAACTGGCCGGGCGAACCGGGGTACGAGCCCGACCATCGACTCGCCTTGGAGACGGCAGAACGGGCCCGGCCCGCCGACGTCGTAACCAGCTTCAACTGGGAGACGGTCTCCGCAGTGCGCAGAGTGTTCCCCGATGTCGTCACCGGTGTGGCGATCCAAACCCCCATTGCCCTCGATGAAGCTGTCAAACACTGCTTGGACGTCGGGCACCGGGTGTTGGTTCCCAGTCACTCCCAGGTCACCGAGCCAGTCGACTTCGATCTCGTCGTCTACCCATGGACCGTGAACGATCCGCAGCGGGCGCGGGAGTTGGCCCAGCTCGGGGTGGTGGGCATCATTACCGACGACCCGGGACAGATGGCCGACACCCTCCGGAGGGACCAATGACTATTCAGGATCAACTGGCTGCCGAGTTGAAGGATGCCATGAAGGCCAAGGACGGCCCGCGGCGTGATGTGATCCGCCAGGTTCAGACCGAGGCAGCCACGGCACGCAGCCAGCCCGGTTTCACTGGCGAGGTCGACGATGCCTTCTTTCGAGAAGTGATTGCCACCTATGTGAAGAGGATGGACAAGAGCCGCGCCGAGTACCTCGAGCTCGGTGAGCGTGGCAGGGCAATGGCAGAGAAGCTGGCGTTCGAGGTCGAGTACCTGTCGCAATGGTTGCCTCAGAAGTTGGACGAGTCGGAGACCCGTCAGCTGGTGGTCGAGGCCATCGCCGAGCTGGGAGTCCATGGTGACGAGAGGGCAGCGGGGAGGGTGATCGGGCACCTGATGAAGGGCCGGGGTGAGGAACTCGACGGTGCGCTGGTGAATCGCCTGGTCAAAGAGGTTCTGACCTCCGGGTGAGGCTCCCCGATTACGAACCGATGCTGGCCACGAAGTGGCGTGAGCCCTTCGACGACGAGCATTGGTGGTTCGAGGTCAAATGGGACGGGTATCGGGCGATCGTGGGCGCCGCCGACGGAACCATCCGGGCACGATCCCGGCGGGGGCTCGACCTACTCGGGCCCTTTCCCGAGGTAGCGTCGCTGGAGATACCCGACGGTGTGGTGGTCGACGGGGAGGTCGTGGCCTTTGACGACCAAGGTCGGCCCTCGTTCTCTCTGCTTCAGCGTCGAACCGGGTTCGGCGGCGCCGGGACCGGAGCCAGGGTCGGGGTCAACCTGGTCGTGTTCGATGTGCTGTTCCACGGTGCCGATGTCACC
>CAZSOF010000039.1:0-14868 GCA_964607685.1 uncultured Acidimicrobiaceae bacterium
TAGGCGTCGAGAAACGGGAGCAGCGCCCAGTAGGCGACGGGCTCTCCCATCTTGGCCAGGACACCCAGGGCTCCCGTAGCGGTCAGCACCGAATCCCAATCCGGGACATCGACTGCGATGTCGTTGCCCACCGATTCCAGGAACTGGTCCTTTTCGGGGAAGAAGAACTCGAACTTGAGAAGGTCACGCAACTCGAGCATTCGCCGACGCGCGGTGTCCGGGTCACGCTCCCCCCGGTCGAGGAGCGAGGTGAGGGCGATCTCGGCGATGGCGCGATTGACGAAGAAATGGACGACGACGTTGCGGTAGTAGGAAATGCGAATCATCTGGGTGTCGTCGAGCCAGAAGACCCGTCTGCCAACGGCCTCATGACTGGAGACGTTGCCGTGTTCGGCCAGCCGCTCGAGAATCGCGGTGACCGCGGCGGCCTCGGCCAGGTCGAGGCGTTCCGTGGTGGGGAGGTTCCGGGCCCTGATGAAATCGACGAGACGTACGCAATCGTCGGCCAACTCATCGGCGGTTCGCGCTTTGCCCCGTGCGGCCAGCAAGGCAATCGACACCACCGCGATGGAATTCGTCGGTGTTACCTGGCCAATCCGATACATGACTTCGAATGCGAGCTTCTGCAGCCCGATCGATGTCTGGTCCTCGCCTTCGATCCCTTCGATGAAGGCAGCCACCGACACCGGTTCCCCGAACCTGATGTAGATGTTCCCATACCGTCTGCGCAATGAGCGCACGGCCCGCACCAGCCATCCCAGCGACTCGGTCTCTTTGTCGCGGCCCTGCGCCTCTGCCGTGTAGTCAGGAACGTCCTGTATCTGGTCGTAGGTGATCGACACGGGAAGCAGGATCACGTCTTCGGACTTCCCCCTGCGCTGGGCGTCGACGACATAGTGGAGGAGACCGAACCGTGGCGCGTTGAGCTTGCCGGAGCGAGAGCGTCCGCCCTCCATGTACCACTCCAGGGGGAATCGCTTCTCAACCAGGTAATCGATGTAGGAACGGAGCACCATCTTGTAGAGCTGGTTGTCGCGAAACGATCTCCTGATGAAGAAGACACCGGTCCGGCGAAGTAGCGGCCCGATCGGGAAGAAGTCGAGATTGATGCCGCCCGCAGTGTGGTTGGGGGGAAGATCGTTTTCCCACAGCATGAATTGCAGGCTGAGTCGGTCGAGATTGGATCGGTGCGAGGGGAGAAAGACCACCGGGTGCTCACTCCCCAGTGCGCTCAGTCGATCGACGTCTTCGTCCGAGTAGTGGATCTTGCCATAGCCCTGGCGGTACAGGGCGTGTATCGCATTGGCTATGAGGTCGATGACATACGGGCTGTGAGTGGCGGCGATCTCCTGGAGATAGTGTTCGGCCTGGCGGCGCGTCTCGCCGATGTCGATTCCGGTGTCCGCGGCGTAGCTCTCGAGTGCCCGTGCGAAGTCCCCCCGGGACAAGATGGCCTCGGGCACGAAGCGTGGGATCTTGAATCGGTTCCCGCGGAGACGCCGCTCCGCCCTGTCCAGGGTGCGCCAAGCCCTTCTGGTGATGAAGGACTCCAAACCGTCGATCTCACCCGACTCTTCGTATGCAGCGGAAAGGTCACTCCGGGTGGCTCCCTTGGCCGCGATCAGCTTGACCCGGGAAGGACTGAAGACTCTGATCAGCCGCGCGCGGAGACCTGTCGGGTCGCGGGGATCGCCCGGTTTCAATGCATCTGACCAGCCGACCGATCTTCTTCCTCTCTTGTCCGACGCCATCCACACCACGCGAACCGGGATGAAGTAGAGGTCCTCTTCCGCTTCCAGGATCCACTCCAGGTCCTCGGGCGGAGGGGACCGACGTCGTCGGGACGACTTGATGCGGACCGAGACCGGCTCTCCCTCGACATTGCGACCGAGCCAACGGCGCAGCATCTTCGTCTCGTACCCGGTGGCCGCGTCGAGGAGGTAGACGACCTGGATGTCGCCGGGACCGGCCAGCAGTTGGCCGTCGGATGATGGCGTTCGGGGCACAGAGCCACTCTATTGGCTGCCACAATCACGCTTCGAGTGAGAGTAGTCCTGCAGCGTGTGTCCTCGGCTTCGGTCGCCGTGGAAGGCCGCCGGGTGGCTGCCATCGGCCACGGGCTCTGTCTGCTGGTGGGGATAGGCCAGGGTGACGGCGCGCCGGAAGTGGCAGCCGCCGTCGACAAGATCGCGGGTCTGCGAGTCTTCGCCGACGATGAGGGCAAGATGAACCGATCGATCATCGATGTGGGGGGTGAGATCCTCGTTGTGAGTCAGTTCACTCTGCTGGGCGACGTGAGAAGAGGTCGGAGGCCATCGTTCACCGCAGCTGCCGACCCGAGCGTGGCTGAGCCGTTGATCCACTCGATGGTGGACCTGTTTCGGGAACGTGGAGTCCCTGTCTCTTCGGGCGTGTTCGGAGAGGCGATGGTCGTGGGAATGGTCAACGACGGCCCGGTGACTCTGATGCTCGACGTAAGGGACGGTTCTGTCCGCTGAATGGCGCGTCACGCCAGTTTTTCCAGGCGAGGAGCGCTGTCAGACCCATTGCGAGGATCACCACTCCGGGGCCTGACTCCACCCCACCGGTGGGCCAGTCGCTGGCAGCCCACACGAGACTCATCATCAACAGGCACGCGATAGCCGTCAGGGCCGCAATCGCCGCCGAGCGGCTGACGAACACAGCAACGAGTATCACTCCCAGGATCGCTAAAACCACGGCCGGCCAGGCGCCGGCGAGGATTCCCAGCGAGATGCCCAGTCCCTTACCTCCCGAGAATCGATACCAGATGTTGTACACATTCCCAGCCGCAGCGCCCAGCCCCGCGGCGATCATCCCGGCGTCGTCGGCCATCCATTCCCCGATCATCACCGCGCCAAACCCCTTGCCCGCCTCCACTGCCAGGACCAGGGCGGCCAGCCCGGGGCCTCCGGTGCGGAATGCGTTGTGCGCCCCGGGGTTGCCCGACCCCTGTGTCATGAGATCGACACCTCGCAGCCGCCCGAGGAAACCGGCGGTGGGAACCGATCCGATCACGTAGCCGACGAGGGCAGCGATGAGAATCAGGTCGACACCTCCTTCTGTCCGGGCTCACAGAACTGTAGGAAATCGCAGTTCCGACACCACTCGCCCGGGGACTCCGGAAACCGCCCGGCGGCGATGTCGTTGGTGATCTCGGTGAGACGCGCTCTGGCCCGGTTCATCCACTCCTGGTCCGCTCGGGTGGTCACCACGTCGAGACCGCCACCGAGATAGGCAAACGTGACATCCACCAGATCCGGCCTCGACTCGGCGAGGTCGAGATCGTTCACTGCCACCGCATAGGCCTGGAGCTGGACGATGCGAGAAGGGTCGTCCGAGCGGCGGCCACTCTTGAAGTCGACCACTTCCCACCGGCCCTGGTTGGCGTAGATGGCGTCGATACGGCCCCTGACCCGGCAGCCATTCCCCAACTCCACGGTGAAAGGCGTCTCAACCATGTTCGCTCGCTGGCTGGCAAATCTCGAGCTCTGGTAAGCGGCGTAGCCACCCGGGGCCTCCGTAGCCTCGTCGACGACGTCATACAGATCCGACTCCATGTCCTCGAACGGAATTTGGCCTCGCTGGTGGAGCTCGATCCTCCGGTGAATCTCGCTGCCCCTGACCGCGGCATCGTGGCGACGCCGGGGCAAGGGATCCACGCCCGTCCAGAAGTATCGCTTCGGGCACTGGGCATAGGTGACCAGCCCTGTCACCGAGATCGACGCCGATGACTCCTCCGCGACTGGCTCGCTGATCTCGCCGAGCTCGAACAACCGCTCATTCCAGTCCTCCACCAGCTGCTGGTAGCTGTCCTCGACCTGCTGGGCGGCGGCCAGCTCGTCGATCGTATCCGGGTCTGCGCGGGCCATGCCAAGCGCAGATTGCCACCCGTGGGCGAAGAGTGGGTCGGGTTCGGCTCCTGGGTGGGAGGTGCGCAGGAACGCCGGCCGCGGTCCCGCCTCGCTGTGACCGGCACTCCGACTCGATGGGTGGGCCTCGACCAGCTCGAAGAGTGGCGAGGGTTTGGCCGGCGTGAGTCGTGGCTCGGGCAGCCCGTACCAGTAGGCACCGGATACGTAGAGACGCTTCTTGGCGCGGGTGACCGCCACATAGGCCACACGCCACTCCTGACGGCTGTGCCGCTCTCGGAAGTAGGCGCTGCGGCTGTCCTTATCGTCGGGGAGATCGGCCATGACGGTGTCGAGTCGGAACTCCACCGGAAGCTGATGGGGAAATCGGGCCGCGTCGGGAAAAGGACCGGAATCGGCGGGGAAGTTGCCATCGACCACCGCCGGAATCGCCACGTTGGACCATTCCAGGCCTTTGGCCCGATGCACGGTGACCAGGGTGACTGCGTCCTCGCCGGACAGACGTGCCGCATCCAGCTCCTCTGCGGGCTCCTCCTCCATCGCCTCCAGATAGTCGAGGAACGCAGCCACCGAGGGGCGCCCGGAGAGCGGGCTCCAGTCGTCGGCCAGGTCGAGGAACCGGTAGATGTTGAGCCGGGCGGTGAGCCGGGGGTTGGGCGGCAATGCCTCGATGTCCTGCCAGGCGCGGGTGCGGTCGAGTATCAGCCGGCAGATCTCGGCCAGGGCGAGACCCTGACTCTCCACCAGGAGCTCGCGGTATATCCGGTTGAAGTGATTGAGACGCTTGCGGGCTTCGTCGGAGAGGTCTTCGATCTCGTCGGCTCGCTCGATGGCCTCGACCAGGGTTATGGGGTGTGGTTCCTCGGTGTCGGTCTCGTCGGGATGATTGGCAGTCAGCCAGCGGGTGAGGACGGAGAGGTCGGCGATGCCCAGCCGATAGCTGCTGCCGAAGAGGATCTGAGCCAGCGCCCCCGAGTCATCGGGGTTGCGGAGAACAGTCAGCCATGCTCGGAGGAGAGCGATCTCGGGCACCGACAACAGACCGCCGACATTGGCCACTTCGAGCGGGATGTCGTGTCGCCCCAGGACATCGATCAGGACGGCGAAGTCCTTGTTCTTGCGAAACAGGACCGCCATCTCCGACCAGGGAACTCCCACCTCATGCAGCGACTCGAACTCGCGGGCGATCCAGTCCGCCTCGCCCAACGCGTCGGGCGCCCAGAAGGTGTTGACCTCGGTTTCGACGTCCTGGGCGGCCTCCAGACGGTCGGCCCCCGGGTTGGCGTGCCGTCTGACGGCGTTGGCCACCTCGAGAATGCCCGCTCCGGAGCGGCGGTTGAGAGTCAGGCTTTTGTCGTGCGCGGGCTGTCCATCACCCGTTGGGAAGTGGTCGCCGAACTCTTCAAAATTCTGAGGCGACGCACCCCGCCACTCGTAGATCGTCTGATCCTCGTCACCGACCGCGATGACCGGGAAGCCTCCGCCGAAGATGGTGGTCAACAGGACACGCTGTGCCGGGTTGGTGTCCTGGTATTCGTCGAGAACCAGCACCCGATAGCGATTGCGAACCGTCTCGCTCAGCGCCGGATTCTCCTGGAGGATATGTGTGGACAGCGTGACGAGGTCGGCGTAATCGACCACACGGAGCTGGCGCTTCGAGCCGTTGTAACTGGCAAGGGTCTCAGCCATCTCCACCCGTGCCGCCCACGTCTCATCCCCTCGATGGATGGCGCTCGCCCTGATCAGGTGCTCCGGGCGGAGCAGATGATCGCCGAGCTGGTCGTTGAGTTTCCTGATCTGATCCAGCGTGCGGGGATTGGTCATGTCGAGATGGTCGTGAGGCCGGTGATAGAACACGTCACGAATCAGCTGTCTGGCGAACGTCGGGGTGATGACCCCGGCCCTGGTATCCACCCCGGCGAGCGCACCGAATTCGGAGAGAACATGAGCCGCGAAACCGTGGTAGGTGTGCACCTCGACCTGACGTGACTGGTCCAATCCGTCGCCCAGCTGCTCGCGAACCCTCGCCGCCAACTCGGCGGCAGCCTTGTTGGTGAAGGTGAGGCCCAAGATCCGCTCCGGTTCCACCGCGTGCCGGCCCACCAGGTTGGAGATGACCATGGCCACCGTCGTCGTCTTCCCGGTTCCGGCCCCGGCCCGCACGCGGATCGAAGTGACACCGAGATCGAGGATCCTTCTCTGCTCTCGCGTCGGAGTGATGGTCACGGGAGAAAGGCCCCCTTGCCCTCGGGCCATGCCGGACAGGAGCGTCGGAAACCACATCGGCGACAATCATCACTGACCTTCGGGGTCCAGTCTTCGGAGACGATCGACCGCGTGATGTTCACCATCGTCTCTTCCACCTGGGACAGCAGGTGCATAGCCAGCTTGCGTGTGGTCACTTTCACCCCACGGGCGCGGGGGAGCCACATCTCGGAGGCGACGACGCGACCATGTGACTTCTGAATGGCGAGTGCGTAGAACCCCAGTTGGATCGACTCCGCGGCATCGTCGATCCTCGGCGGGGAAGCGCTGGTCTTGTAGTCGACGACCCTCATGCCCTCCTCCGTCGACTCGAGGCGGTCGATTCGCCCCATCCAGCGCACACCTTCGATCTCGGACTCCACGTAGAGCTCGACTTCGATCGGCTCCCCCTTGCCCGGCCACCTCTCGTAGAGCTTGGTCAGCATCTCGTCGGCCTTGGCCTTCCATGCCCGGTTGAGATCGGCTGATCCGAATTCTGCTTTGTCTGCCCAGACGTCATCGACGATCTCGAGAACCCGGCCCAGGTCGGCGTGACGCCGGTGGGTTCCGATGATCTCTCTTTCGGCACGCTCCAGAATCTCATGGGTCAGCTCTCCGAAGTGTGCATAGACCGATGACGAATCGCCGAGCTGGAGACGTCTCTCCAGCACGTAACGCCGGGGACATCTCCGATAGGAGTCGGCCTGGCTCGGGGACAAGCGAAAACCGGCGGTCAACACCGGGGTGTCGGGACCGGGCTCGACTGCCCCGGGGAAGTAGGCCGAATCCCACCATGAGCCGGGCGGAGAGCCCAGAACGCGGGCGGCGGCAAGACGGCTCGGCTTTCCCGCACCGACATCGGTCAACTCGCGTCGCAGAGCCGTCTCTGCCTCCGTCACGGTGAGGGGATCGCGGTCCTCGACGGTGGGTGGCCCGATGGCCCGGTCACCGGCCGCGGCGATGAGGAACCGGGACGGGCGCTTCTCACCCTGGTCGATACCGGCCTCCGTGGCCGTCCAGACCACCCGGTGCCGGGCACGGGTCATCGCGGTGTATCCCAGCCTCATCTCCTCCTGGACCTGGAACAGATGCTGGGCGTCGGGATCGACCATCCGTTCCGGCGACAACAACTCCGGGCGCAAGATGCGCCGGCTTCGTCGCAGGTCGGGGAAGACGCCCTCGACGGCATTGGCGATGAAGACCACGTCGAATTCGAGACCTTTGACCTGGTGAAGTGTGGTGAGCGCTATCCGATTGGCCGCCAGCCGATGAGAGATGAGCGGTGTCGCCTCGAAATCCTCGTCGTCCACCATCTCGAAGAAGCGGGCCAAGGTGACATTCGGATCGCGTTCGGCCTGACGAGACAGCATTTGCGCCAAAGCAGCCCAGGCACGTCGCCACTCGGCCCGTCGCGGGTCCTCGACAATGGCGGCGATGCCGTCGAGACGACTCCATGTCGCCCAGAACCCGTGGGCCGCACTCAGATCGGTGGCCCAATCCGAATCGGCCAGTAGCCCGACGAACCCACGGCGCGCTGGCAGATGTCGGCCCACCGTGTCGGCCCATGAGAGATCACGGCGTCGCCGATCGCGGAGCATGTCTCTAAGTTGTCCCACCGGGATACCGAACAAAGGTCCCAGGAGAAGACGGCTCATGGCAGCGTCGGCCACCGCGGCCTCGAGGGGTGAGACCCCTCCCGGCGAGCCCCCCGATGTGGAGGCGATGACGACATCGTGTATGACCCGGACCGCGGGGTGGTCGACCAAGCGTGAGTCGGGTGGGTCGTGGGGCAGGCTCCTTCGTTCGAGGGCCCGAGAGAGCTCGGAGATGAAGTCCCTCTTGGAACGGACGACGACCGCGATCCGTGAGGGATCGACGCCCTCGACACGGACCAGATGCTCGGCTTCCCGGGCGATCCATTCCGTCTCGGCGGTCTCCTGGTCGAAGACGTAGGCCTCGCACGACCCGGTGTGGGGAGCAGGCTCGACAGGACCAGCCGAGCCAGGTAGATCGCCACCCGAAACCACGCGGAGGGCTGCCTCCATGATCTGGTTGGGGACTCGAAAGCTCCTGGCGAGCACGATCCGCCTCGTCCCCGGGGTGTCGCAGAAGGCAGAGACGTTGCGCAACTCGGCGCCGCGAAACGAGAAGATGGACTGGTAGGGATCTCCGGCCACTGTCAGGTTGCCCGGCCCCGACGCCAGGAGATCGGCCATCGCGGCCTGGGCCGGAGTCGTGTCCTGGTACTCATCGACCAGGACATACCTGACGTTCTCGATCTGCCGACGTCCCTCCTCGGTCCGGAGAAGCTCTACCGCGCGATTCAAAAGCACGCCGTAATCGGTGCGTCCCAGGTCGGACAGTCGTTTCAGATATCGCTGGTAGAGAGCGGGGAGACCACGCCAATCGGCGCGCTTGACAGCCCGCTCGGCGAGGTCGGACGGAGTGAGAAGCCGCTCCGAGCACCGCAGGAGGAAGTCGGCCACCTCGGTGGAGAAGGCGCGGCTGTCGAGTACTTCTCGATATGGCACGGGCCAGTCCTGTATGTCCTCGGTGGAGAGGATGACTCGGACCAACTCGATCTGCTCCGGCGTGGTGAGTGGAAGCGGGCGACTGCCCCCGCTGGCCGCCTCGATGAGTCGGAGCGCCAGAGAATGAAAGGTGGATACGTCGACCGGAACGCCGGTGGCTCCCAGCGCGTCCTCGATTCGATCCCGTAGTCGGGATGCTCCCCGACGGGAGAACGACAGGACCACGATCTGCGCTTGATTGGCCCGACCATCGTCCACGATCTGTTTGACCCGCCGGACCAGGAACTCGGTCTTGCCGGTTCCCGGCCCGGCAACGACGATCTGACGTCCGTCGGTGTCGGCCAGTGCAGCGGGCCAATCAGCCGGTTCGAGCCGTACTTCATCCACCCCTGCGATCGTAGGCTCAGGCAGCAGCGGGAAGGGGCTCGGTGATCAACTCGGCTTCGAGACCCAAGGCTGCCAGATAGGCCACCGGGTCACAGAAGATGTCATCGGGTGCGTGGATGTCATCGCTCATAGTGGGCAATGTACGACCCGCCGCCGACAGAATTTCCGGGTGGTGAGGAGTCTCGTGGTCAGGGGCTTAGGATCGGTATGTTCAGATCGAAACGGAGGTCGTCGTGGAGTCGTCGAGACCTGAGTTCGACTCACAGATGTACAACGAGGCAGTCGGCCAGTTCAATCGGGTGGCCACTCTCATGGGTCTCGACGACAACGTCGCCGATCGGCTCCGCGTCCCTCAGAAGTCGACGGTGGTCGCCTTCCCGTTCCGACACGACAACTATGCCGAGGTCGAGACCATCTTCGGATACCGGGTCCAGCATGTAACGACCATGGGGCCGACCAAGGGAGGCATCCGGTTCGACATCAGCGTCGACCTGGGCGAGGTGGCGGCCCTGGCGATGTGGATGACCTGGAAGTGCGCCATCGTCGGCGTCCCGTTCGGCGGGGCCAAGGGGGGCGTTCGCATCAACCCGATGAACCTCTCCCGGGCCGAGCTGCAGCGGGTCACCCGCAGATTCACGATGGAGATCATCAATGTGATCGGTCCCGACACCGACATCCCGGCACCCGATCTGGGGACCAACGAGCAGGTCATGGCTTGGCTGATGGACACCTATTCCCAGCACGTGGGGCATGCCGTGCCCGCCGTGGTCACCGGGAAACCGCCGGCGCTCGGCGGCTCGGTGGCGCGTCGTGAGGCAACCGGGCGTGGGCTCATGTTTCTCCTGCCCCAGGCGGCGGCCACCATCGACTTGAACCCGGTGGGCGCCAGTGTTGCCATCCACGGTTTCGGTAACGTGGGGCGTTACGCCGCGGTGGCCGCTCATGAGATGAATTGCCGGGTGGTGGCGGTGTCAGACGTCTCCGGCGCCACCTACGACCCGGAAGGTCTCGATGTGTCAGCTGCGGCGAAATGGGTGGACGAGCATCGGTACCTCGATGGCTTCCCCGATGCCGACTTCATCGATGGTGACGCCATATTCGGACTCGACGTGGATGTGCTGGTCCCGGCCGCGATCCAGAACGTGATCAGGGCGGACAATGCCCCCGATGTCAAGGCCAAGCTGATCATCGAGGGTGCCAACAACCCCATGACCTTGGAGGCGGACGACATGCTGCGGGAGAAGGGGGTCTTCATCGTCCCCGACATCCTGGCCAACGCGGGCGGTGTCACCGTCAGCTATTTCGAGTGGGTCCAGGATGTGCAGAAGTACTTCTGGTCGGAGAACGAGACGGTGGGTCGGCTGCGCGAGATCATGATGCGGGCCTTCGACGACGTGCACGCCATAGCGGTTGCCGAGGATGTCGACATGCGAACCGCGGCGCTCATCAAGGGGATCAGAAGAGTGGCAGACGCCAAGCTGGTTCGCGGGGTGTTCCCCTAGACCGTCTCCTCATTGAACGCCGGGCAGATCTCCTGGTAGGAGCACCAATCACACAGCCGCCCGGGCCGGGTGGGGAAGCGCTGAGTGGATATGGCCCGTTCGATGGCCCTCCACAAGGCACGGAGTTGACTGTCCATGGCGTCCAGATGTCGGTCTTCGACCCCCAGCCGGTACATGGTCGGCCCACTGAGATAGAGGAGCCGGATCTCCTTCGGCGTCTCCCCGAGACGGGTGCGGATCAGCAACGCATAGATCTTGAGGGCGAAGAACGATGAGAGGGCATATTGCTCGGGTGGTGCCTTGCCTGTCTTGTAGTCGGTGATGACCAGCCGACCATCGGTGTCCCGATCGATGCGATCGAGGATGCCCCGGATGACCATCCCATCGAGATCCTCCACCATGTCGAGCTCCCGGTCCTCTGGGTCGAGAGTCTGTGGGTCCTCGATCGAGAAGTAGTTGGCCAGTAAGGCCATGCTCTCCACGCCCCATTCCCGCTCCTCCTCGGTGTCGGCGAACAGACCCTCGAACTCCTCTGCTCCCCGGATCTCGGTCCAGGCCTCCCGGAACAGGTCGTATAGCCTTTCCGGTGTGCGCTCCTCCCCGGGATCATCGAAGAGGCGTTGCAGGGCGATATGTGCGGTGGTGCCCCGTGCCTGATAGATCGAAGGCGGCTCGGGAATGCGATCGATGGCGCGGAACTTGAACAACTGCGGGCAAGCCTTGAAATCCCCGGCTCGGGAGGGGGATAGTGTCTCGAGGCGGGGTAGGTCCAGGTCCACTGCCATGCTTACCGATCATAGGAACACCCAGTGACAGGAACTGGTTAGTGACTCACCGATTTCGGCTCGGAGGAGGGATCGGGTAGCCCCGGCGGAGGGACGTCGACTGCGCGGGTGCGGTCGAGACTGACCGCAGGACGTGCGAAGACGATGGCGACGGCCGCCACCAACAGCCCCGATGCCAGAAGGGTCTCTTGCACACCGAGCAGGGCGGCGATTGCGGGAGCGAAGGCGAGTGGCACCAGGTGGAGGACTTCGGAGTGGACGTGATTGACTCCCATGATCCGACCCACAACCGCTTCGGGCGAGTTGATCTGGATCATCGTTCGATGAAGAGGGGCCATCATTCCGATGATCACACCCCACAGGGGGGCGGCGACGACCACCACGGCTAGGATGTCGGTCCCCACATACGCCAGCACACCCACGGCGTTCAAACCGACCAACACGGTGAGCCAGAGTGCGGTGCGAAATCGCCCGGGAAGGCGTCCCGCTACGAGCGTGCCGCCGACCAGCCCCAGCCCGAACACAGAGTTCACCCAACCGAGAGCCTCGACGTCGACACCGAGAACGTCCCGGTAGAAGAGGGGCTCGAGGGCGCTGAAGACCCCGAAGAGCAGCCACACCGAAGAGCCGAGCCAGATGTAGAAGCGGAGCCGCGGGCTTCCGTAGGCAACGGCAAAACCTTCTTTCAATTCGACGAGACCACCCTCACGCTCTCGCTCACCCGACAGATGACGGACCCTCACCGGAACCAGCAGCATCGCGGCGATCAGAGAGGTTGCCGCGTCGAGGGCGAAGATGGCATCGATCCCGATGGACCCGGCCAGAACCGCGCCCATTGCCGGGCCGATGACGAAGGCAGTCCACGACGCACCTTCGATCCATGCGTTGATCTTGGTCAGTCGGGCCTCGTCTTCGGTCAGAAACGGGCCGAATGACGAGATCGCCGTGAACACCGGGGTCCCCACCAGCCCGAGCACGAATGTGGCCACGACGAGGGTCGGGATCGTGTCGGCAAACATCAACGCCAGGGCCGCCGGGATGAACACCAGTTCGCCGACCATCACCACCCGTCTCGGGTCGAACCGGTCCACGAGAACCCCCGCAACCGAGGCTCCGATCAGGGAAGCGACCCCCAGGGACGCCATTACAGCGGCCAGCTGACCCGGTGTGGCGCCGAGATCGTACGCCGCCTTTCCCCAAATCCCGACGAAGAAGGCTGCCTCTCCGCCAACTCTGGAGATGAGACGCGCCAGCACCACAGCCCGAACGCTCTTGTCTGACCACATCGCCGGGACGGTACCCACGTCGGTGGCCGGTTAGCCGGGCATTAACACCCGCGAAAACTCCCTGTAAGACGCGAAAACAAAGGGGCGGTTCACCTTGACGCACTTAGGTGGCTTGCGTACGTTCCCTTTCTACCGAATCGAGGGCAACTTCGAATCGGGGAAGAGAAGATTTCGGTCTTCTTGGATCGCCACCCATCCGGGGGCCCGCTTTCCCGGTGAGTGGCATGAGAGCCCCGAGAGGGTCGAGGCTTCGGCCGAGACTCCCTCGGGGTTTCTCACTTTGCGTGCTGGTCCCGCCGCCCTGTTGTCATGGCCCACCACGCCACCCCCACCGCCGCGGCGACGTGCCACAGACCGTGCCACTGCCACAGCGATGACGGGTCGCAAAGTGGCCCTCCCGTGGCCCCCAGCCGTCCCAGGATCGCGGTCACCGTGATCAGGCCCAGGGGGGCGATCGTGTTCAGCGATCGGTCTCGCCACAGGAGCAGGCCCAAAGCGGCGATCGTCAGGGCAACCGCCAGCGCGTCGCCCGCACCCGATACCAGGGCCAGGATGACAGCGATGATCGAGAGCCCCGGCAGACGGGTCCATCGCTCCCAGGTCATCCCCAGGCCGGCGATCACCAGGATCAGCCAGGCGAGGGTGACGTCGTGCGCCCAGGCGGCATACCGCGGCATCGGTCCGTGAAAGAGGAACGACCCGACACCGGTGGCGATCATGGCCACGCCGAGCCACCGCAAACGAAGAGAGCGCAGCATGATGGCACCGGCCACGACGAAGACGATGGTGGTGAGGCTGTTGACCGGTTGTCCCAGGAGATCATGGACTATGGCTTCACAGTCGCCCGAGGCGCCCATATCGGCCGCAAGCTACCGAGTTGAACTTCTCGCGAAATCTGGACCAACAGCTCGCGAAAAACAATGAGGCATTCGACTTGTCAGCATCCGGGCCTTGGTCTACTTTTCCCGCCACGTCGAAGGGGAAACCCGGAGACGGCGACTTGGCCGGCGGGAAACCGCCAGTCACGTCGGACCGGACTGCCGGGAAACCGGCAGAAAGGTCACCCTGAAATCTGTGGGAAACCGCAGGTGGAGGGTCGGTCCGAGTCCGAGTGGGGATCCTTCGGGATCGTCGAGCGGGCAAAGACCACGGCGGATCGAGAGGTTCGCCACGGTTGATCGAAAGGTCAGCCACGGTGAGTCGAGAGGCTCACCACGGCGGGTCGCGAGGCCTGCCGGCGATTCTCGCGAATCGCGAGTAGTGGGATTCGTCCCACTGCGATCCCCGAACGGAGTCGGGTCCCCGGCTCGACCCCGAACGGGAAGAGAGCCCCGAGAGGGTTGAGGCTTCGGTCGAGGCTCCCTCGGGGTTTCTCGCGTCGCAGGCAGGGTTCGGTGCCCACGGCCATGGTCCAACCTCCGTCCCCAGACCCGAGGAGCAATCCCAATTGGGATACCCAGAGCGTCTGCTCAGCGATGGCGAGGTCATAGAGAGCCAGTTCCGACCGCATTGGTCTGGCATCATCAGGGAAGGCCTCATCGTCCTCGTTGGTATCGCGCTGGTCGCCCTCCTTCTCCTCATTGGCGATGTCCCTGGCTGGGCCTATCTGGTCGTGCTCGCCATGGTGGTCATCTTCACCATCGGGGGCCTCATCAAGTGGGCCAACACGCTTCATGTGATCACCAACGAGCGTCTCATCTACCGGGTCGGGTTCATCGCCAAACAGGGAACGGAGCTCCCGCTCGAAGTGATCCAAAACGTGGCCTTCAACCAGACCATCCTGGAGCGCATCTTCGGGACTGGAGACCTGCTGATCGAGTCGGCGGGCACTCACGGTCAGACCCGATACCGCGACATCCCCCGACCGGAGGCCGTGCAGTCACTGATATATGAGATGAGGGAGCTGAGGATGACTCAGCTGAATGGCACCGTTGAAGAGAGCTTGGCGCCGAGCACGGAGACGATCGATAGGGACGAGTCGACCATATCCCAACTGGAGAGACTGTCACGGCTCCACGACCAGGGCAAACTCACAGATGCCGAGTTCGCGGCCGAGAAGGCCAAATTGCTCGGTCGGTCCTGATCGCTGACGAGGGGTCTCACCGAGGAAGCCGCCAGATCGTACCGACATGCCATCTCCCCGAAGGCTCGGCCGGAGACGCGTCTTGTACGATTCCGAATATCACCCACAGAACGACAGAGATGGGAGTGTCGTGACCGAGCCACAATACGAACAGGGCCGC
>CAZSOF010000040.1:0-13330 GCA_964607685.1 uncultured Acidimicrobiaceae bacterium
ACGACCACCAATGCCAGGACGATCACCGTCAAGACTCCAGCCGAAACTCCCTGGCCGGAAACACCTGAACCGGTCTCGGAACACGACCAGAAAACCGGGTCGTCGAGCGGCGAAGCGAAACTCAGAGACCGACAACGGCTCATCAGCACCGCCGTATACCCAGCCGCCAGGCAGCCGACCGTAACCAGCAGACGCCAGAAAATGGCCATGTATTTGAATCGGAGTGATACTTGGTCTTCTTGAGCCGGAAGCACAGAAACGCCTTGGTCCACCTGCGCGGAACGACATCTCTGGCGTTGGCGCTACTTCTGATCACTCTGGCTGCATGTCAGGAAGACTCGACCGACCTACTCGCTTGCGAAACCGTTGACGACCTCTCCCAGCATCTGGCCGAGGGCACCGACCTGGAGGGATATGTGGCGTTGGCGGAGGTGTTGGCCGATCAGGTGGCGGAAGCCGGCGACCAGCTGCTGCGTGACGTGGGGACCAGTCTGTACATCGTGGCTCTCAGATGGGAGGAAGGCGATTTCACCGAGATCGAGATGTATCAGGCGAACCAAAGCGCGATACAACTGCTGAACGACCGATGTGCGGAGCTTCGCAGCTGACCGATTTGGAGGGAGATGACGAAGAGCGGTGCCCCGGCAATCGCGCCGGGGCACCGCTCGTGTCTCCGCAACCGGGTTCAGTCGTCGAGGGTCTGGGCGGGAATCAGCCTTTGTCTCACCAGGTCCCGGGTGAGTTCTTCCCTGGACTTGGAAGCGGGCTCCAACGTCTGACTGGGAATCAGCCCCTGGTTGACCAGGTCTTGTGTGATCTCCTCTGTCGACTCCTTGGCGGGCTGCAACGTCTGGGCCGGTATCAGCCCCCGCCTCACCAGGTCGGCGGTGATGTCCTCTGGTGACATCTGCTGGACCTGGGGCTCGACAGACTGCACGGGTCGATCGGTGGAGCTGATGTAGAAAGCGGCTCCGAGCACGGCAACCAGGACGGCCGCAACAGCGATCAGCACCCGGGTGCGAGATGCCCGTCGCCACGACGGCACGGTGGTTCTCGCCGGCTGAGTGTCGGTTTGGATGGTTTGCATGGCTGTGGTCCTTTCTTCTCCATCTGGCCGGTTTGGGTAATCGGCCCATCCGCCGGGATCGTGGGACGGGCGACTTAAGGACCACTGATCCAGACTTCACGCCCGCTTAACCCGATGGGAACGTGGCAGACTCGACCACCTCAGAGCCTGGGCGTTGCCCGCGGAAGGGTTGGAAGCCCGTCCTACGGACCGCCTCACCTAAAGCCGGCCTTAAGTAGCAGACGGCAGGCTCTCCGGTGAGCGAGCTCTGCACGAATCGAGCAGGAGGAGCGCCGCGCAGTGGAGTTCAGGGTTCTCGGGCCACTCGAGGTCGGCAACGGAAGCCGTGACATAGCGCTGGGCTCTCACAAACAGAAGTCTCTCCTCGCACTCCTGCTGATGAATCACGGATCGGTGGTCTCGGCGGACACGGTGATAGACGACCTGTGGGGAGACGTCGCCGTCGATCGCCAGAACGCCCTCTGGGTCCATGTCTCCAATCTGCGATCAGCCCTGGAACCCGAGAGGGAGCCACGATCAGAAGGATCGATCGTCCGCACCAGATCGCCGGGCTATCTGCTCGATGTCGAGGGCGATTCCATCGATGCAGTCCGATTCGAGCGCCTGGTCCAGGAGGGTCGGGCAGCTCTTCTCAACGATCCCCAGACCGCCTCCAGTGTGTTGAAGGCAGCGCTCGGGATGTGGCGCGGCCACGCCTACGAGGAGTTCACCTATGAGCCATTCGCCCAGACCGAGATCGCCCGGCTTGATGAGCTCCGTCTCGAGGCCGTAGAGGCTCGGATCGAAGCCGACCTTGGATTGGGACAAGCCGGGAGCCTCATATCCGAGCTGGAATCCCTGACCCGCCAACACCCGCTTCGGGAGCGGTTCACCGGACAACTCATGTTGGCTCTGTACCGGTCTGGTCGACAGGCCGAGGCACTTCGCGCCTATCAAGCACTGAAGTCTCGACTCGGGGGCGAGCTCGGCATCGACCCATCACCCGAGCTGAAGCGACTCGAAGGTCAGATTCTCGAAGAGGACCCTGATCTTTCGGAGACGCCCAAGGCCCAACAGGTGACGGTCGAGCCCGGTCTCGCCGTTCGCGGCTACGAAATCAGAGAATGGCTGAACTCGGCCGCCGGGGGCGATGTGTACCGGGCGTTTCAACCGGCGGTAGGGAGGGAGGTGGCCATAACCACCATCCCCGCGGACGTTGCCGACAACCCTGGTTTCATCAGACGTTTCGAGGGTGATGCTCGGCTGATCGCGGCGCTGGAGCATCCTCACATCGTGCCCCTCTACGACTTCTGGCGCGAACCGGGTGCGGCATACCTGGTCACCCGGCTGATCGGTGGTGGCTCGTTGGCTGACGTTGTCCAGCGTTCTGCACTAACCGGAGAACGTGCCGCGCTCGTCGTGTCTCAGATCGGGAGTGCCCTCGACTCGGCCCACAAGGCAGGTGTGGTCCATGGTGACATCAGGCCGGGCAATATCCTGCTCGACGACGACGGAAACGCCTATCTCTCCGGCTTTGGAGTCGCCGCAGCAGGCCCGTCGCGGGTCGAGTCCGGGAGCACCGTCGCCCCTGAGCTAGCAGCCGGTGCTTCGCCATCGAAGGCCGGCGACGTCTACGCCCTGGGAGCGGTCATGGCGCAGGCGATGGCCGGTCTCGCCGGTCGCGTGGAACAGATCAGAGGTGCGCTCCCCATAGAGGTGGCAGCGGTCATAGCCAAAGCCACCGACCCTGATCCGGAAGAACGCCCCGACCCTGCTCTGTTTGCCGCGGATCTCGCTCACGCGGTGGACGCCGGGGATACCACCCTCGTTGCTGTCGATGAGCCGCTGACAAACCCATACCGGGGCCTCGCCGCGTTCGGAACCGGCGACGCCGACCTCTTCTTCGGTCGTCAGCGTGTCATCGATCGCATCGTCGCTCGGCTGGGGGAGAAGAGTCAGACGGCTCGCCTCATCGCCATCGTCGGTCCGAGCGGCAGCGGGAAGTCGAGTGTCGTCAACGCCGGTCTATTGCCCGCCCTCGAAGACAACGCACTCCCCACCTCATCGCAGTGGTTCGTGACTTCCATGACCCCGGGGACTCATCCCTTCGAGGCGCTGGAAGCGGCTCTTCTCAGAGTGGCGGTCGATCCTCCTCCGACGCTGTTCGAACAGCTCGTGGGGGGTGAGAATGGTCTGCGACGAGCGGTGCGAAGAGTGCTCCCCGAGGACGGCTCACAGTTACTGCTGGTCATCGATCAGTTCGAGGAGCTCTTCACCAGTGCCGAGCCCGAAGCTGTCGATGCATTCCTCGACGGGCTCGTTGGAGCGGTCGAGGACAACCACAGCCGGGTCCGCGTCGTTGTGACATTGCGAGCCGATTTCTACGACCGGCCCTTGCAACACCGTGCTTTTGGCGAGCTACTGCGTGAAGGCACGGAGGTGATCACTCCCATGGCACCTGAGGAGCTGGAACAGGCGATCACCCATCCGGTCGAACCGTTGCACATGCGGTTTGCGCCCACCGTCGTCGCCGAGATCGTGCGCGAGGTCGAGGGGCGTCCCGGTGCTCTCCCGCTGCTCCAGTACGCGCTTACCGAGCTTTTCGAGCTGAGGTCCGGTGCGACGATCGGTATGGATACCTACCACGCAATCGGGGGTGTCACCGGAGCCATAGCCAAGCGGGCGGAGACGCTTTACCACGAGTGCGACCTGCACGAGCGCAAAGCAGCCAGACAGATGTTCCTGCGAATGGTCACCTTGGGCGAGGGAGCAGTCGACACACGCCGCCGCCTGCTCACGTCGGAGTTGGAGGGTCTGCCGTTGCACCCTCGGGCCGTTGCCAGAATCCTCGACCGTTTCGCCGGCCACAGACTCCTCACCTTCGATCGCGATCCCGTAACCCGCGGCCCCACCGTCGAGATCTCACACGAGGCACTGTTGACCGAGTGGGACCGGCTGGCATCGTGGATCGAAGGGGCCCGCGACGACGTGCGCAACCAGCGACGTCTCGCTGCTGCACTCGCCGAATGGGAAGCATCGGGACGGCGTGACGATCTGCTGTTGGTGGGTGGGCGGCTGGCTCGTCTGTCGGCCTGGGCTCGAGACACAGACATCCAGCTCAGCGCGGCCGAGGCGAAGTATCTCGAGACGAGCGCCAACGCCAGCGAGCGCGCAGCCCAGGAGGAAGCCGAGCGCGAGGCTTTACGTGCCGCCGCTGAGGGAAAGGCACGTCGTCGTCTGCGACAAACGGCCGGCATCGGAATCGTGGCGGTGGCGATAGGAGTGCTCGCCCTGATCGCCTTCTTTCAACGACAGTCGGCGCTCCGATCCGAGGAACTGTTGGCGGCCAACCTTCGTGCCCAGGACTTGGCGGCGGCGTCGACGCTCCAGCTGCAGCGAGATGTGGGCCTGGCGTTGCGTCTCGCCATCGAGGCAGTGGCCTCCACCGCCGAATTCGGTGAGGTCTCGCCCGAAGCCGTGGACTCTTTGCATTGGGCCATCCAGACAGCCCACATCGTCTACCCGGCCGACCATTCGACACCTGTCGCCGTGAGACCGGGTCCACGGGGGCCCGCCGGTGTCTACGCCCTGCCTCCCAACCAGCTCGTGGAATTGGCGCAGTCAGGACCGATCGGAGAATTCGATGAGGCGGAGTGCACCACTTACCTGGGAGCGGAGCAATGCCCGGATCCGGGTAGGGCACTGCCTCGTGGTCTGAGCATTGCCGGTGGCGAGGAGGCCTACGGAGTGGTGGTCCAGGGTCCTGCTGCCCTCAGTGGGACCAAGGTCGACTTCATGACGGCGTACACGGCGGCCGATGCTCCATTCGAGGGTGAGCTCGCCAGGTTCGAGGAGGAAACGGGGATCGTGGTGTCTCATGATCCGACTGGTCCCGAGCCCGGGATTCCGAGACGCCTACGTGATGGGGATCCCCTGCCCGATCTGGTGGTTTGGCCACAACCTGCCAATGTGGCCGCTCAAGGCCCAGGCAACCTGATCGACCTGTCCACCTACCTCGACATGACCCAGGTCGAGGCCGACATCAGCCCGGAACTGATATCTCTGGGAACCGTCTCCTCCGAGGGCGAATGGCCCGCCTCCCAGGGAAACTTGTATGGACTACCGCTAGACATCGACTTGAAAGGTCTGGTCTTCTATCCGGGGGAGAAGTTCCAGGCCGCCGGCTACGAGATCCCGACGAGCTGGTCTGGACTGATTGCCCTGTCCGACCAGATGGTGGCAGATGGAAGAGTTCCCTGGTGCTTTCACTTCGATGACCCAGTTGCACCGGCGTGGCCGGGCACCGACCTGCTGGAGACACTGGTCCTCAGGGTGGGTGGATTCGACCTCTATGACGCCTGGGCGAATCATGAAATCGCGTTTGATGACCCAGCGATTGGGCGCGCCGGTCAATTGGCGGAGACGCTCCTGCTTACCGAAGGGTATGTCCGCGGTGGCTCAGGGTCGATAAGCCGCTTCGATTGGTTCGACGAGGGTCTCACACCACTGGTCAACGACGATCCCGAGTGTTGGATGATCCACCAAGCAGACTTCATGCTCACCCTTCTCCCGGCAGAAGCCAGGCTCGGAGTCGATATCGACTGGTTTCCCTTCCCACCGTTGGAGGCGGGAGAGCCGATTCCGTACTACGGCGGTGGCGGTTATCTGACCGCGATGCAGGACCGACCTGAGGTTCGGGTCCTCGTCGAGAATGCGGCCTCTCCCCAGTGGGGCCGTGTGTGGGCAGCAAGGTCGTCTTCGTACATCTCACCGAACGCCCGGTTCGACACCGCCGCCTACGGGCAGGACTTGGATCCCGCCGAGGCGGGGCTGCTCCGTCACGTCGGCGATGAGGCCCGGACAGCGGTGGCCACCAACAGCTGGCGCTACGACGCCTCGGATCTGATGCCCGGAGCCATAGGAAGCTTCGACGCCGAGGGGAATGTGGGTGCCTTCTGGCAAGGGATGCTCGATGTGGTCGACGGGGTGCGCAGCATGGACGAGGTGTTGACTGACATCGAAGAAGCGTGGCAGGCTCTGGAAGCAGGGTGAACAGGGCGCTAGAGGGCGTCCGGGCCCCGTTCTCCAGTCCGGATGCGGACCACCGAATCCACGGGGAGCACGGCGATCTTGCCGTCGCCCAACTCACCGGTGTGCGCGGTCAGCTCTATGGCATCAACCACGGCTGACGACATCTCCTCGGAGACCAGGACCTCGATCCTCACCTTGGGGACGAAGTCGACCTCGTATTCGGCACCCCGGTAGACCTCGGTCTGACCGGATTGACGGCCGAAGCCTTCGACGTCGACCGTGGTCATGCCACTCACTCCGACACCGGTCAGCGCCTCGCGAACGGCCTCCAGCTTGAAAGGCTTGATGTAGGCGATGATCAGGTTCATTCCCCGGCTGCTCCCGACCGTGTGTCTGTCACATAGGCGCGCTCTTCGTGCACTGCGATGTCTAGACCTTCGATCTCATGGCGCTCGTCGGCGCGGAGGCCCACCGTGGCGTCGACGACCCTGGCGATTATCCAGGTGACCACGAAGGTGAACACGATCACTGCCACGACGGCCAAGGCCTGTTTCCCGAGGAGGGTGGCATCCCCGAACAACAGCCCATCTGCCCCGGCGGGATTGACCGAGGCCTGGGCGAACACCCCGAGGAGGATCGAGCCGACGATCCCGCCCACGAGGTGGACGCCCACAACGTCGAGGGAGTCGTCGTAGTTGTAACGGAACTTCAGTGACACGGCCAGATAGCACAGGACACCGGCCAAGAGACCGAACACCAGCGCCCCCTGGGGGCCGACGTAACCCGCGGCCGGTGTGATCGCCACCAGCCCTGCCACTGCCCCAGAGGCGGCTCCCAGGGTGGTGGGGGCTCCGGTCTTTCGCCACTCCGCTGCCACCCATCCCAGCGCACCAAGGGCGGCACCGATCTGAGTGGCGATGATGGCGTTGATTGCCACATCGTCGGCGGCGAACGCGGAACCGGCGTTGAACCCGAACCAGCCGAGCCACAGGATGCCGGTGCCGATGAGCGTCAACGGCAGGGAGTGGGGGCGGATCGCCTCCCGCCCGAACCCACGACGGGGCCTGAGCACCAACACCACCGCCAAGGCGGCGATACCGGCGTTTATGTGGACCACCAGGCCACCGGCGAAGTCCAGAACGCCGAGGTCGGTCAACCACCCTGCCCACGCCCAATGGGCCACGATGGGATAGACGATCAGTGCCCAGAGCGTCGTGAACACCACCCAGGCGGAGAACTTCATCCGCTCGGCGACGGCTCCGGAGATCAGAGCCGGGGTGATGATGGCAAAAGTCAACTGGAACATCACGAACAACAGGTCCTCACCCGAAGAGACGCCACGGAGGAAGACGTTCTCGAAGTCGCCGAACACCGGTGATCCCTCGGAGAAGGCGAGCGTGTAGCCGACCAACACCCAGACCACCGTCACGATGGAGATGGTGAAGAAGTTCATCAGCAGCATGTTGAGCACGTTCCGTGAGCGCACCATGCCGCCGTAGAAGAGGGCGAGGCCGGGGGTCATGAAGAGCACGAGAGCGGAGCTAGTCAGGACCCAGGCGACGTCTCCTGCAGCCATCCGATTCTCCTCCAGCCAGTGGCCGGCGAGGATCGCAGGGTCTGATTACCGACGCGTTTCGCCCGTGTTTCGGCGTTGTTAACAGGGGGGACGGACGTCGGAGATCCGCCGAGGGTCGACTGATCGAGACGGGAACGGGCCCCTGTGCACACAGGGGCCCGTTCTCATCGCTTGCGTCAAGCGGCTGGAGGTGTTGCCACCTCCTCGTCCACGAGGGTCGCCAGCATGCGGGCGATCATCGAGGAGAATTCGGCTCGAGTGGCCTCTGCGGTGGGCAGGAACAGACCACCGCCCACGCCACTGACCCAGCCGGCGGCGGCCACGGCGTTGATGTCGGCCTCGTGGAACGAGCCGTCATCGTCGGTGAACGCGTCCGGCCCGGCAGGAAGGGGAGTGCCGGTTGCCACCATGTAGGCCCGGGCCAGAAGCGAGGTCACCTCCTCCCGAGACACGGGTGCCTGTGGGTCGAAGGTGTCCTCCGTCCTCCCGGTGACCACTCCCACGGCTGCCAGGGCGTTGATGTCGGCCTCGTGCACCGAGCCATCGTCATCATCGAAGGCGTCAGGCGCGTCAGTAGGCAAGACCACCCCTGCCGCGGTCAGGGCACGAGCGATCATCGATGCGACCTGCTCCCTGGTGATGTTCACGTCGGGACCGAAGGTGTCCGCCGAGAATCCGTTGACGACACCCCACCATGCGGCGCACTCGATGGCCTCACGATGCAGGCTGGGCGCGATGTCATCGAAGCCCGTCCCGGGGACGGCGGTCGGATCACATGCCGACGCCGTGTTGGCATCGGAGGCGACGGCCGGGTCGACCGACCAGACCATGCCCTGACCCGGCCCGCACAGTGTGCAGACCGACAGGTAGATGAGGCCGTCGGACCCAACGGTGATTCCGCCGGGAACCGGCAGCTCGTCGCCGTAGAGCAGTGTCTTCCGGGTGCCATCGGTGCGGACCTGCACCAGCGCTGCCTCCGGAGCCTCGGAGAGCAGGCCGTTGGCGGCGAACTCGACCACGTAGATGGTGCCGTCGTCGGCGATGGCGAAGTCGATGATGTTGGTGAAGCCGGTGAGCGCCGGTGTCACCACCGAGTCCACAACGCTGTAGATGTTGGCCGCACCGACCGGAAAGGGGAATCCGGTGAGCTGACTGACGTGAATCACATCGTCACCGTCGAGATTCACCGCGGTGGGAACGGCCTGCATCGGAATCTGACCCGGTATGGGAATGAACGGCGGTGGGTCGACGAACATGGACGGGAAGACCGCCTCGGTGGAGATGACCCCCTCGCTGACACGGAGGAGGCTGTTGCCACCGGCATCGGTGACGAGGGCGTCATCGCCGTCGAACGCCAGCCCGAAGGGGTTGGAATCAGGGCCTTCGAACCCGGGCATGTCGGCGTCGGGATCGTTTTCCTCTTCGTATACCACCAGATCGGCGACCACGGTCTCCTCGTCATCCGCCACCCGGATCAGGGTGCCGAACCGGTCGTCGCCGGCAGCCGTGCGTACGGCGAGATCACCACCCATTCCAACCAGGACATGAAGGTCTCCACTGGAATCGAAGTCGACCGCCGTCGGGCCGATCACCTCTTCACCGAATGTCACCGAGGGCAGACCGGTAACCGGTCGGTTGAAGGTGTCCCCCGAAATCCTGGTCACAGAACCTGATGTCCCGACGCATGCCTCGATCTCTTCGCCTTCGGGGCCTTCGACCGTCATACATGCGTCCCCACCAGAGCCTGCCTCGGCGACGAAGAGGTCCCCGGAAGCGTCCTCGGTCAGCTTGTACGGGCCATTGAGCCCGGTCGCCACCACCTCCGGCTGCGAGGTGGCCGACGCCGGTAACGCCAACAGCGGGACCAGTGATACGACCAAAGCCAGACAGGACAGAATGCCCGTGACGCGACGTCTCTTACTCATATGTGCCTCCTTTTTGCCCGACTTTCCCGGAATCGGGACGAACCTAGCAAATGAGCCGGGGCCGAGGACCGGTGAACTGAAGAATCTGGGTCGCCTTCGTCGGTGGCCTTAGGAGCTGATCAGGTTGCCGGCAGGGAACACATTGATCCAGGGAACACCCGCCGGGATGGTGAGCAGCTCACCTTCCAAGGTGGTGAGCTGGAACGGCTCCCGAGTGCTCGTCCTGTGCCAGGTGCCCTCCACGACCTGACCGTCGGCAAACACGTACACGGGACCGGTACCCACGGTGTCCAGCACGGGCACCGATGAGCCGGTGAACCCGGGTGGGGGCGCCATCTCGGAGACCGGTGCCACCAGTACGATCAGTGTGTCGGCAGAGATCTGGTCGATGGAGCCGTCTGCCAGTACCCAGTTGTGGGGCTCGCCAGCACGCCAACGGCGATAGCGGTAGCCATCCCAGGCCCAGACGATCTCGATCGGGTCCGACCATTGCAGGGCGATGTGGGTCGAGACCGATCCCGCGGGGAGGTCTCCCCACTCGAAGAGAGCAGAGGGTGGGTAATCGGCGTAACCGGCCGAATCAGCGAACTCCCTGATCCCGAGGGTGTCACCGTAGAGGTTGTGGGGCACTCTGCGACTGGCGATGCGGAACATGGCGGGGCGGGCGTCTCTTTCCCTGAGCACCGGTACGCCCTGGGCGGTGGCCATGTCGATGATCCACTGCTGCCCACCACTGGCCGCAACCGTTGCCCCCAAAGGCAGCACCAGCCCGATATCCGTAGGTCGCAGAGAGCGGATGGGCCCCAGATAGGAGGAGTCTGATTGGTGAAACAAGGCCATCCAACGGGTGAGACCGCCCTCGACGAGGGTCTCAATGACGGCATCTGCGGTGTCGATTCCACTCTGCGGCCGGGCGCCGCGGTGGTCGTCGATCTTGATGGCGACGACACGGCGGTTCCAGTCGAGCCCCTTCACCGGCAGTCCGTTGAGGGACGCCAATCGCGGTGGTGGCGTCGTGATGGCCAGACCGAGCGCTCGTACCAGAAACATCGCCATCTGATCACGGGAGACGGGATGTTCCGGGCAGAACCGAGCAGGTGAAGTGGCACATCCGTTGGTGATGCCCCGGATGACGAGCCACTGCACCGCTGCTGTGTAAGAAGCGTCGTCCGCAACATCGACGAAATCGATCGCCTCGTACTCCCCTGGTGGGTCGTCTGCGAATGCCACGGCGATCGTCTCCGCCATCTCCGCTCTGGTCAGCGCATCATCGGGGTGGAAGAGCCCGTCGGCGCGGGCGTCGATGATTCCGCTACCGGCCAGAGCAGCCACGGCCCCGGCATACCAGGCGTCATCGGCGACATCGGGGAAGCTGGGTCCGGAAAGCATGCCTTCCTCGAGGATCCGCTGCAGGAGGACCGCTGCTTCGGCTCTCGTCACGGGACGATCCGGGCAGAAGAGCTCGGGAGCACAGCCTCGAGTGATGCCGGCGGCAAAGGCCGCCTCGATGGCCCCCTCCGCGAAGCTCCAGTCATCGTCGAGGAAGGTGCCCCCCGGGAGTAGCTGCGATGAAGTCGAATCGACCGTCTGGGCGGAGACCGACACGCTCAGCAACATCACGGAGGCGACCGAGGCCGCGATCACACGCCCCAAGCCGCGATCAGATCGCATGGGACCCGAGCCCGACGAAGAGGTGATCCTGAGGCCACATGGTCACGCAGAGTATCCCCGGGCCACTGGAGGCGCCCAACTTCTGCCCTCCGAGACGCCGAGCCGAGCTCTGGATCCAGCCCAGCGCCCGAACCGGGCTGTGTAGGTTCCGACCGAATGGTCGACCAAGGAGGAGCATGTCTGTCTACAAGGTGATCGAACTGGTGGGGACCAGCACCGAGTCCTGGGAGGATGCCGCCCGATCAGCGGTGGAAACGGCGGCGAAATCTGTTCGTGACCTGCGGATTGCGGAGGTCACCGAGCTCGACCTGCAACTCGACGACGGCGCGGTGGCCGCCTACCGGGCCAAGGTCAAGGTCTCCTTCAAGCACGAAGGTGACGATTGAGTCACGGGTGACGACCCGACTGAGAGTCCTCACCTTTGCTAGTCGAGTGCCTGGTTGCGCTCGTCGTAGAACGGCCCGTAGCCCTCGAAGGGGGAATTGACCCCGGCCGAGAACAGAGACATCACCTCATCGGGGTCGGCACAGCCGTCGGTGAACCCCATCTCGACCCATGCCTGGCATGGAGCCAACCAGTCGACCCGGATGTCGTAGCGCCCGTGTGGAAGACCATCGGGAAAGTCGTGGACGAACCACTCACACGTCTCCACGTTGTCTTGTGTCTTGTATGTCGGCCCGCATTGGTCTGATTCTCCGCGGATCACGTAGTCCGCGGTGTATCTGGAGGCGGCCTCAGCGTCTTCCTTCTTGACGTACACGACCACGTCGAACCCGGGGCCCAGCGGCTCGCTGCCATCGTTGACAAAGCCGTGCCGAATGTGAAACGGCTTGTCGGCGAGCCAGGGCCCGGACCCGTAGCCAGGGTTGGACGGGTCCATGAAGTGAGCATCCCGGTAGCAGCCGCCCTCCACGCAGAATTCGAACAGGAAGTCAAGTCGGTCCTCGCCGGGTAGTTCGTTGATGGCTCCCAGCGGCTGTGGGGGCGAACCATCGTCGCCGGGCATGGCTCGGGAGGCGTCGATCGGGCCGACGCTGAAATTGGCCACCACTCCCGACGCATCGATTGCCGGCTCCATGTCGGGGGCCGGTCCCGTGGGTTCATCCATCTCGCCCACGGCCTCTTCGTCCCAGGGAACCGGGGCGAGCCCCAATTCCTGTTCTATCTCCTCGGACGTGAGCCCGAAATGGTCACGCTCGGTGAAAGCGACCGGGCCGCCAGCAGATATGAACGGCGTGTCGAAGCCTGATGAGAAGTAGGAGACCACCTCATCGGGGTCGTCGCAACTGCTGGTGGCGCCCATCTCCTGCCAAGCCCAGCAGGGAGCCTCCCACACCACCCAGATGGCCCAGCGTCCTTCGGGTAGCCCCTCCTCGAACTCATGGACGAACCACTCGCAGGTGACCGGTCCCGGCTGTGATTTGTATGTCGGGCCGCAACGCTCGGTCTCCTGTAGGACGACATAGTCCGACGTGTGGACGATCGTCTCCCCGGGGCCGGCAAAGCCGTCATACCGAGTGGTGTAGACCGCGATGTCGAACCCGGGCCCCAGGGGCTGGCCGGTCTCATTCACGAAACCATGACGAATGTGGAACGGCTCACCGGCGGGCCATGGCCCGGATCCATAGCCAGGATGGGACGGGTCCATGAAATGAGCATCACGGAAGCAGGGCTCCGCGAAGCAGAACTCGAAGAGGAAGTCCAGCCTGGCAATGTCGGGGAGATCGTCGGCCGTTCTCAGATCCAGTTGCCCGATCCGCTCGTCACCGGCGACTGAGCCCTCGATGTCGGGCATGCCGGTGCCACCCGTGGCGGCAGACGGACCCAGCGAATCAGGAGAAGGGACGATTCGCGATGCCACCTCGGGAGTCTCGACGTCCGGTTCGCTGAGAACGGCGGTCAGCCCGAACAGGATTATCGCCACCACGAAGGCGCCGCCGCTGACGAGGACGCCCGACCATGCGCGCAGCTTTCCCCGCCCCCCACTCGGGCTGTCGTTCCGAGGCAAGCGTCCGTCTAGGTATGAGATGCCGCCGGCTTCATCCTCCCCTTCAGGGACGC